>JAIKXH010000031.1 GCA_024684215.1 Lachnospiraceae bacterium | reverse complement strand
CGGACCGAGAGTTTGCCTACAGCTTCCTTCAGATTCCACCTCACGATGGACACCCTTGCTGTTCAGCTATACACTTCCTCGTTGCCTAGGCGTGTTTGGGACTTTCACCCGTTAGAGCGCGCCCATGGCGGGCAAACTAAATCAAAATCCGGCATGTTTTCATGCCGGATTTTTTCTATATACTTATCTATATACTTATCAATTATTGCTATGTAGTCAAAAAGCAAAGGCTGATAACGTTATTTATCCGCAAACAAAATCAATTGCTGTAAACAAAGTTTTTAAATACCGCTCTTCCGCCGCTCTTTTTGGTTGAATAATAGCAAAGGCCGAATCTGTTGCCGGTAAAATGTGACAATCGAAATTCCATCTTGTGAGGAGTCCCCACTTTTACAAATTTATCGTTTTTGAAATAATAGAAATCCAGTCTGTCTTTAAACTCCTCAAAATTTGCTTTGAGGTAGACGGTAACCTCGGGGCCTTCAAGCCTGATCTTGTCCGTGAGATCTCCGGGCATAAAGTCGGCTCTTGCCATATTGTCTTTATCTTTTTCGGTATTTCTGACTATTCTTACAAGATAGTAAGTACCGAGTTCTTTTAATATGCCCACCATTCCGTAGCAGTATTGGAGTGCACACAAGCCTGCTATATCTCCGTCCTGCATGGAAGATGCGTCAATTGTAACCTCAGCCCCACAGGCCGGCCAAAGCATACGCTGCGTAAGAGTATTTTTAGCATGAGTAAGATTGATCGCAATCTTATCGGTCTTTATCTCAAGACCACCTTCTGGCAAAAGTCTCCAAAGATTATTGTCCGGCTGGTGATTCCATTGCCAGGGAAGCGCAAGCTGTTTTTCCTTCGGAACGTCGTCTTTTGGAATAAATCTATCCGAAGTGTACAAAGGTTCATAAGGGTAATTGGGTCTTGAACTTATCACTTCAAGCTTATCCGGAACCTTTCCGTTTTCTCCAAATACAGGAAAGTCATCCTTCCAGGTCACAGGTACAAGTACGGGAATTCTTCCAACAGCTCCCATATCCTGGAACAAAATTCCGAACCATTTGCCATTTAGAGTCTCTATAATACCGCCCTGCGCTACTCCTGTAGGGGAATAATCGGTGCCACAGGAAAGAACTACGCCTCCCTCAAATTCTCCTTCAAGAGATTTTGATCTAAAACAGCTCTCGGTTCTCACCCCGCCTATGGGCCAGTTAATAACAAACAGATAATAATACTCGCCGATTTTATAAATATGTGATCCCTCATATCCAAGCCCATGATCAGTCTTATCCTCGATAAGCATCCTGTTCAATCCGCCTTTTCTTGGTCCGGTAAGATCCTCGTTAAGCTCGGTTATGTGTATCTGTGTATTGCCGTAAACTATATACTTTCTGCCGTCATCATCGAACAAAAGGGATGAGTCGTGATAACTGCCCTCAAGTATATTTTTCTTCCAGGGGCCTTCAATATCGACAGCACGATAAATATAATTCTTTCCGCCGCTGTTGCTCCTGAAAGAGATATAAAAAACTCCCTCATGATACCTGATACATGGTGCCCACATTCCGCCGGCATATTCGTTTCTTTCAAGCTCCATTCTTTCTTCCGGTGAGTCGTCAAGTTTATCGTAAACATATCCGACAATTTCCCACTCAGCCAGATCGTATGATCTTAAAATTACGCAACCGGGCATAAAATACATAGTGGTGGAAACCATATAATAAGTATCACCTACACGTATTACATCCGGATCCGGATAATCCATTTTTAAAATAGGATTTACCTGTTTTTTCATTATGCTCCTTAATCAACTATCCCGAAGCCAAGAAGCGTAAATCTCTTATCGACATCTTTTTCGGGAATGACTACTTTTATTTCTCTTTCTTTTCTCTCTCCGCCTCTGAATGCGATAACCGCATTGCAATGCTGCCAGCCAACGATATGCGGATCTATGGAAAGCTTTTCCTCCCCGTCTACAAAAACCTGCGCAGTTCCTACTTCTATTGATGCCGAATCCATGTATGCCACAAGGAGTGCGCTGCAATTAACTCTGGCTGTAAATACCGCCTTCGTTTTATCTTCACAAGATTTTCCGTCATATAACCAGTTATTGTTAAATTCGGGAGAACCTCCGAGATCAAGATTTCTTTCACAATACTGAAGCTCGGTGCTGTGACCGGTAAAAGCTCCAATATCGTAGCTTACGATTGCTTTACTCGAATCAATATTTGCTCTGTCAATAAAGTAAACATTTTCAAACTCTCCGCCCTTAGGAGGTTTGATGTTCGTGATATCAAAATCATCCTCCATTGGAGACTCATCAGCAATCTTGAACATATTTATCAGTCCGTCCGCCATAATCTTGTGACCAACATTTGTCGGATGATACATATCATAGAAATATTGATTCTTGGAAACGATTCCGCCCTCTTCTTCGCTGTAGTAGAACTGATCGTATACGCTCTTTTTCGTGCTCACCATAGGAAGGCTGTAAGCTTCGCCTACGCATTTGAGTCTTTCCTCAAGATTGTATCCGTCAACAAATACTGCAAAAAGAAGGATTACAGCGGGTTTATTCGGACTGTTGTAAATCTTTCTTACAAGTGAATCGTAGCATTCGCCCTTGGTTTCGTCGCCTTCATCATTAACCGCAAATTCAACGATCATAACATCGGGAGTGATATTTCCGTTATCAAGGACGTCATTTTCATACCTGAGCATGCCAACCTCGGAAGGCGTACCCCCCACGCCGGCTTTTACATACTTGACATTGTCTTCATATCCTCTGCCCGCCAAATCGCAAAATCCCTTAAATGCATTGTAGGCATAGCACTTATCGTTTATCGGAATCGCACCGGCTCCCTGAGTGATGGAACCGCCTATAAATCCGACGGTTACTTCCTCGCCGCGTCTTGCCTTATCAACAGCCTTTTTAAGCCTCGAAGTATTTCCTTTTTGAAGAAGCGATCTTTCAATCATTTCGCGGTATACGGGGCTTTCAAAATCAATTTCTTTATCGGTCTTTTGCTCTGGAGCGTTATAACCGTCATTCACATAAAAGCATACCGAAACCTTCGCCTGCATTCCGGCCTCAGGGAACTCAAATCTGATCTGGCCCGGAGTATTATCATCGTCCGACCACTCACACTTATCAAGCTCCATCACCATTTCCATTCCGTCTGAAGGAACGGTCATATAAAGAGTGGTTCCCGATACGTAAGGATCGGTGTGTCCGTACATCTGAAAAGCAAATTTAACATCGCAGGGCTCTCCGGGCTTTTGAACCGAGACGCCGATAGAATGAACCTGTTTTCTGATTCCGGAAACCGTATCAAGTTCGGAGATCATGTTTTCATCCTCTAAGCTTCCAACCAGTTTTGCAGCCGCTTTAAGTCTGCCGTCACTCTCGTATATAAACTGGATGCCTCTGCCATCTGCCTGGGGAGATGCGCAAACATCCTTGTTTTTCATGATAAAGTAGCAAGGTCTCTTTGCTGTGGGATCCTTGGGTGCTACCGGCCCTCTTCTTTCTTCTGTCATTATTATAGCCTCCTGTCTGACTCATATTTGCAGATTTATCGTGCTTGCATCCTTAGGCTAAAATTAATAAATCCTGTAGTTTCCGCTGAGTGCAAGGAAAGCAAACATATACAGACAGTTATCGTAATATCTTCTCTCTCCGGTGCGAAGCGGCATATTGTAAAACTTCTTTACCCACTCCGCAGCCACATCGTCAAGTTCTGTCGCAAGAGTGCTCTGTGCAACGGTTGCGGTTATGGCAAAGGGGTGAAGTGCTTTTTCACCGGCTATCTTTCCGTCGACTTCGTAAATGTGATAAGAATCATTTCTCATATCTTCAAGCAGAAATCTCTGGATATTGTATGCTGCCTTAACCTGACCCTCGTCTTTTCCAAACCATGCATAATCAAGTCCGATATTGGCTGCAGTCCTGTACGCATCGCTGAAAAACCAGTCATGTCTGTCCTTTGTCCAGGGGATGGGGCGTGACATGGGCGATCCGTCAAATTCCGCATACTCAGCGGAAAATCCGGTCTTTTCGTGGCAGGCTTTAGCCAGATACTCACGACTTACCTTGGCTGCTTTTTCAAAAAATTCCTTGTCTTCTTCATTGCCCCACTTTGCCCAAAGTTCATAGAAATGAGGCAAGTGGTAAGAAGGGTCGGTATAATCAATGCCCGGCACAAAGAGAATCTGATGATTATCTCTGTTAAACATGGGAACGCCCTCGCGTCCGTTTTCTCCCTTATGTACCATTGCCTTTAAAATGGCCTTGGCCTGCTCGGAGTAGTTTAAATCTCCCTCGCCGTCTCCCCATCTGTGGCTTGCAAACAGTAAAGACATAGCAAAAAACTCTTCTCCGTCGGGAGCTGCTCCGTCGGCATTTTTCTTTCCGTCGGTGGCACATGACCATGCAAAATATCCCTCGTTATAGCCTTCGGTCATGTACATATACTTTTTTGCCCATTTCCAGATGCGGTCAAACTCTTCCTTCATGTCAAGCTGAAGGCAGATCATCATGCCGTAACTCATTCCTTCAGTTCTGGCATCAAAATTGCCGGTATCCTCAAGATAAGCCATGCCGTCAGCTGTTTCATGGTAAAAAGAGTCATCTCCGTGGAAGAATTGCTCCTTTAACTCCTTAAGCCTGGCTTCTACTTCACTCTCCGGAATACCGACCTGTGCAAATACGTTTCTGTAATTCGGGTTCATTACTCTCTCCCTCACTTAAAAATTTTCGCCAAAAAAACAAAAATAAATCAGGCACAAAAAATAGATTTTGAGTATAATTCCTCATACTCAAAATCTATCATAACGGGCTTTTTCTTACTCACTATCTTTTGTTAAGGGCTGGTCATATTTTGCGTTGTTACCCGCGCCGGTATTTATCCGCGGCGCAGGCCTTTGCCTAAGCCGTATACTATCCGCGGCGCAGGCCTTTACCTGCGCCGGGATTTATCTGTAATACTTGGCCTGTGCTTCAAACATTGTGGCATATATACCCCCTGCAATCTTTTCAAGCTGCTCATGGGTACCGTACTCCGCTATCTTGCCGCCGCTAAATACCGCGATCTTGTCGCAGAACTGGCAGCTTGAGAGCCTGTGAGATATGTAGAATGCGCTTTTTCCTCCGATGAGAGTATTAAACTGACGGTAAATATCGTACTCTGCTATAGGGTCTAAGGCCGCTGTCGGCTCATCAAGTATTACAACGGGCGAATCCTTGTACAGTGCTCTTGCTATGGCTATCTTTTGCTGCTCGCCGCCCGAGGGCTCTATACCTTCCTCGTCGAAGTACTTAAAAATGTTGCTGTCTTTGCCTTTATCGAGCTTTTCCATAAGCGTTTCGAGACCTACAAGCTTAATAAGCTCATCGATCCTTTTTTGCTCTTTTTCTGAGGTAGCTCTGTCAAATGAGATATTGTCTCCTAAAGTGAGCGCAAAGAGCCTGAAATCCTGGAACACCGGTGCAAACTGCTCCATATACTGCTTATAGTCATACTCTTTTATATTTACGCCGTCTAAAAGTATCTCCCCTTCAGTGGGATCGTAAAGCCTGCAGAGAAGCTTTATAAATGTGGTCTTTCCGGCACCGTTAAGTCCAACTATGGATAAATGCTCGCCCGGAGCTATTTTTATGCTTATATCATCAAGGACCTTTCGATCGGTTCCCGGATATGCAAAGCTTACGTGCTTAAACTCAATCTCATGGTCTTTCTTCTCGAGAGCTTTGTCTCCTTTTGTAAGTGCTGCGGGGTAGTTCATAAACAAAACATACTCATAAGCGTAGTTGCACTTTCTGACAAGATCCGTAACATTCCATATCAGTCCGCCGAGAGTCGCATCGAGTCCTCCCTGCGCTGCGATAAGCTGAGTAAATATGGCTACTCCGAAGTTTCCCGAGATTGCCAGATAAGCAACATAAAAATACGAAAGAATGGTTCGTAGCACCCCGAGAAGGCTTGACAAAACACCGTATTTATACTGGGTATTGCCCTGCCATTTCCAGTGTTTATTGCTGGCATCAGTGTTCTTTTTCCATGAATCCAGCATCATATTGTCGGCCCCGTAAAGCCTGATATCCTTACCAAACCTGATATCCACGATTTCCCATCCAAAGTATCCGAAAAGTCTGTTGACCTTGGAAAGCTTCGCAAAAGCCTCTATGCTTATCTTGTTTATCTTTACGGTGATAAAGAAATTGATGATTACATAAACTGCTATAAATACTAAAAGTAAGGGTGCATGCATTGCCAGTACGGTGACAAATCCCGCCACCTTAAACACATTTCCGATAAAGGAAAATACCGCTTCGGCAACACCGTAAACTCCCTCGGAATACCAGCTCATACCGGTTCTGGCTTTTTCAATCTGTTCAAGCGCTGCTTTATCTTCGGTGAGCTGAAAATCCAGTTCCATCGAATGTTTTCCGATAAGCACGTTAAAATAATTATCAAGCCTCTCTTTATACTTGCTTATAGCGTTACCGCACTTGCTTACAAGTACCTGTAAAACAAATTCGCCTATTATAAGCACGAGCGCATATATGATGAGCTTTTTTAAGTTTCTCTCCCCCACGATCTCATCAACTATAAGCGGCGAAATATAAAGTGCCACAAACGGCTGTAATATAAGTAAAACAGTCTTAAAGCTCTCCGCCGCAAAAAAAAGCGGATATTTCTTTCCCGCAGTGGAAAAAAGCACCTTGACAACCTCTGCTATTTTTTTTATCTGCGAGGTTGCTCCGTTATTATCTTTACGCATAGATACTCTCCCCCTTTCCTTCATTTATGCCCCCTTCATTATCTTGGTCATTTACACCCTCTTTGTAATACTGAGCCTGAACATTAAACATCTGCGCATACTCGCCGCCTTTGTCCATCAGTTCGTCATGAGATCCGTACTCAACCATGCGTCCTTCTTTGAACATTGCAATCCGGTCGCAAAATCTGGTGGATGCAAGCCTGTGTGAAATATAAACCGCAGACTTATCTCCTACCATATCGTCAAATTTTTCGTAAAGCTGCTGCTCCGCTATAGCATCAAGCGCAGATGTTGGCTCGTCCAAAACGATTATCTTTGCGCCCTTATAAAGCGCTCTTGCAAGTGCAAGCTTTTGCTTTTCGCCACCTGATAAATCTATTCCGTCGTCTTCGACTATATTGGTAAGCGGTGTTTCAACTCCCCTTGGCAGACTGTCTATCTTGTCGGAAAGTCCCGCATCTCTTACCGCTTTTTCGGCCTTTTTTATATCAAGCTTTTCTCTGTCTTCCATCGCGATGTTCTCGCTCATCAAAAAAGCAAAGATATCTATATCCTGGAAAACAGGAGAAAAGAGCTTATAATAATCCTCTCTCTTATATTTTTTGATGTCCACTCCGTTTAGCGTGATCACGCCCTCAGTCGGATCATAGAGCCTAAGGAGAAGCTTTATCATCGTAGTTTTACCCGCGCCGTTAAGTCCTACTACCGCAAGCTTTTCACCCTTTTTCAGCTTCAGATTTAGATTCTTTAAAGCATATCCGTCCGCCTTACGGTATTTGTAGCTGACATTCTTAAACTCTATCTCGTACGAATCCGCCTTCTTAAGAGGTATGCAGTCTTTTTCATCGTCACCTAAGTCAAGCTCTACAAACGATCTGAAATCGTCGGTCTCAAGAGAGCATCTTTTTAAATCGCCGAATCGTTGAAGCATATTTTGAAGTGCCCCGGAAAAAGCCAATGCAAGCGATAAAAACAAAGTAAAATTACCGATACTTAAATTGTCCTTGAATACGGCCGCGTACAAGGCGCCATATATAAGTATTCTCATAAATACGTAAAGCATCTGGCTTACCACGCCGTTTACAAACCATATATTATGATGATAATCAAGTCTCTTTATCTTGCCGTCATAAACCTTCTGTTGCTTGGCAGCCAAAAATTCGCTGAGCGAAAAGAGTCTTATATCCTTGGCGTACTCAAAATCCTGGGTGACCCTTTCCATATAATTTGTCTTTCTCCAGGTGTTTGAGAGCTTATCCCATACTTCTTTTTTATCCTTTTTTACGACCCATCTGTAAAATAAAAACTGAAGTGCGCATAAAACCACCAGCGCCAGTATCAGTCTCCAGTCAAGAACGGTGACGGCAACAAATGTGACTACCGTGGTAACTAAGCTTTGAAGTATCTGCTCCGTATATTGCATCATTCCTTCAACGCCGTTCCAATTTCCGCCCGTAGCCTGTGCCGCTCTCTCTGAGATATCAAGTACGTCCGGCCTCTCCAAAAGTTCAAAATTTATGCGAAGAACCTTTGAAACTCTCTCGGTTATCATATACATTCTCACAAAGATGTATCTGTACCAGCATTTATGATTCCATACCGCCACGCCAACTTGTAAAGCTACTGCTATGCTTCCGAGAAAAGCAATGAGCTTTATAAGCGCCGTTACTGCCTCTTTTTTAGACATCCCCGCCTCAATGATATCTATGACATACTTTCCGAAAATCCCCCAAAAATATGACAAAACCGAGTTACAGATAACGCCGAGCAGCATTATTGCTATAACAGATGGATAGTATTTCGCCATCTTTTTAAATATATACTTCGTATTACTCCATATACCGAAATCTTTGTGCAAAGGATTATCTTTGCTTTCTTTAAAGTCTGACATGATGTTTTCTCCCTCCCCGACCGATTATTTATCGGCAAATGTCTTTTTCATTTTTTCCGACAACAACTATAGAGTAAAACTCATTGCTTAGTTGATTCATTCAGAGTATACCATACGTATCAGTTGAACCAAATATCTATTTTCAATTATAAATTGTGTTATTACTATAGTATACATATTTTTCTACTTGTAGTTGTATTTTGGGTTTTTATTCTACAAATTCATCTCATCCAAAATCGTATCGGCTTTATTAACACCATTGCCAAAAATGCTACTGCCATATTTCCCTTGTGCAAAAAAACAGCGTAGCAGTCATAAACTGCTACGCTTTAAAACCACATCATTGCATCTTTAATTTCTGCTTTTGGAAGAAGGCATCCACCTCTCCGACTATTTTCTCCTTTGGCAAGGATTTAAGCAAATATCCGACAGGCTTGAGTGCTAAAACGCTCCTTACGCTTCCGGCATCGTCATGTCCCGTGAGAAACATAACAGGAATATCTCCGCAGTCCACATCGGTCCTCATCATCTCCAAAAACTTCGGTCCGTTGCACACAGGCATCTCATAATCCAAAAGTATAAGGTCCGGACGCTCCTTTGAAAGAAAGCTTATGGCATTCATAGCGGAGTTAACAGGCGTAACGCGATACTTATCGTCAAGCCAGCTCTTTATCGTGGTGAGCATAGTACCGGAATCATCAACAACAAGTATATGTTTCATCCTGCTTTTACGGTTCTCGTCACTGGAGCTGTTAACTATATCTGTTGCCAAGGTTCCGGCATTTACCGGTCTCATATACTCCCCGGCCACACATCCGCTAAAAACTTCAGCCTTTAACTGGTCCACATCTTCCTTATAACCGATAAGGTAAAGATTATAATCCATATCCTTAACCATATCTCTCAGATAGGTGCTGCCCATTTCGTCGATATCATTTTTATCATCGATATAAAGGTAAATATCTCCGTTTATGTCTTCTTTATACTTCATCAGCTCATTTACCTTAAGCTGGCAAAAAGTACACTTTACACCGGCATTTTCGATGTTTTTGATTATAGACTTAATTATGAACGATTCCCTGTCCGAAATAAAAAGTATGGTTTTTTCCATCATTCAAATCAATCCTCCTGGTTGTAAATGTGAATCAATTTAATTACGCTGTCCCTATCCACTTCAGCCATAGCGGACTTAATAGCACTGTACATATCTTTAAAATCTTCCGGAAGCTTATAATCCTCAAAGGAATCAAAAAGCTCTTTGGCAGTATCAAAATCAAATGCCTCCAAAAGTTCGGCCATATCATTAAGATTTCCTTTTAAATCCTCTTCGGATAATTCGGGCTTATCATCCTCGTCTTCTTTTTCTTCCTCAGCTCCGAAGATTTCAGCGAACTTATCATAGAACCAGTTATACTCCTCCAAAATACTTCCTGTCTTTTCCTTAATCAGGGAAATATTGGATTCTCTTCCCGCAGTTTCAAGTTCAAGAGCTTTTTCGGAAAAACTGTATGCACCGATTAATCTTGCAGAACTCTTAAGTGCATGGACCTGAATGGTATAATTCTGAATATCTTCACGCTCAAAGGTATCCTTTATCATTCCCATACGCATCTTGGCCGTATCGTAAAAGTTTCGGCAGATGACGCCGTAAGCATCCTCTCCGCCGGCAGTCTCAATGCCCTTTGAAAGCTCAATGCCTTCAATCTGACCGATCTTGCCAAGCACGGAGCCTTCGCAGTACTCATCATTTCCGGCAAGTTCATTATTTTTAGCGATTTCCTGCTCATCGACGGGAATTATCTTATCATCCGGCAAATAGCTCTGCAACATAGCTTCAAGCTTAATTCCGTCCAGCGGCTTTGAGAGGTAATTTGTATATCCGAGTCTCAAATACTCCTCTCTTGCACCTTTAACGGCATGCGCAGTGAGAACTATTATAGGCGTATCGGCATTTTCGGGACACTCGGCCTTAATATGTCCCATGGTCTCTTCTCCGCTCATTTCCGGCATCATCGAGTCGAGCAAAATAATGTCATAATGCTTTTGCTTAGCGAGGGCGATGGCGTCTTTACCGCAATTTGCAGTCTCTATTCCGATCTGTATTCGCTTAAGCAGGCTCGTTGCAACGATGAGGTTCATCTCCACATCATCAACTATAAGAATATGAGCATCGGGTGCGTGATATCTTTCAACATCGGTGATAACGGTATCTTTGCCTTCTGCCTTAACCTTAAAATCACCGATTTTATCAAAGGTTCTGACAGGCTGAATTATCTCGAAGGAGAAATTGGAGCCTTCTCCGTATACGCTTGTAACTTCAAGATGGCTGCCCATCTTTTCAAGGAGGTTCTTGGTAATACTCATACCAAGGCCGGTTCCTTCAATCTTTTTATTTCTCTGCTCATCAATTCTCTGATAAGGTGAGAAAAGCTTTTCAATGTCTTCCGGCTTAATTCCTATACCGGTATCTTTTACACTGATCTTTAACTTTATTGCTCCGCCTTCAGCGTCTTCATAATCAACCGAGAAAGTAACGGTTCCCTTTTCGGTATACTTGATTGCATTATTTAATATATTGATTATTATCTGTTCTATTCGAACTTCATCGCCATATAAGCCGTTGGGGATATCGGGATTAACCTTTACCTCCAGCTTTAAATGCTTTCCGTCGGCCTTGGGCTTTATCATGTTTACAAGGTCATTTATAACAAGACTTAAATCGTATTCTCCCAAAACAAGCTCAAGCTTTCCGGACTCTATCTTTGAAAAATCCAAAATATCATTGATGAGTGCAAGAAGTGTCTTACTTGCATTATGGATATCCTTTGCGTATCCCTTTATCTCCGCCTGATTGGCCTCACGCATAATCATGGTATCCATACCTATGATTGCATTTATAGGTGTACGGATCTCATGAGACATATTTGCAAGGAATTCCGACTTTGTCCTGTTGGCATCCTCCTCCATATGAAGTGCACGTTCAAGTGCCTCTGCCTTTTCTCTCTCAAGCTGCGTAACAACCTTTTCGTGCTTATTGTTTTCCTTTTTATCTTGTGCCATAAGTGCACCCTGCACAATGGAAATAACAAGGAATATCACAAACAGAATAAGTATGGAGTAGAAATATGCCTGGAATGCGGCGGTCTCATAAAGCTCCCTCTCCTTGGTGATGGTGTAAATCTGCTCCTTTATAACTTTTCCGTCATCATCGAGAACTTCAATGTGGAAATCGTGATCTCCATATGGAAGCTTAAGATACGAAACGGTCTCCAGCTCGCTGGATGGAACGGTGACTTTCTCTTTATCAACACCCACCATATAATATCTGACATTGGGATCTGTCGTGGTATAGTTATTGATTTCCAATGAGAGCTCAACCTTTTCGGTTCCTCTCGGTACATCTATTCCTCCGATTTCAGTTACGTCATTGTATTCTCCGTCAAGCTTTATAGCTGTGATTTTGGTAAGGTAATCTGTAACATCTATTTCATAATCATCGAGATCGAGTGAGTAAATACCGTTGTTGCCGCACACATACAAAAATCCGTCATAGCTTACGTAATTCCATGCATTACTGGTAAGGCTTCCGGGGAGTCCGGCCTTTATATCCAATAGCTTAAAGGCATCATTTCCCGCTCCTTCCATGAGCGCCTCATAATTAACAACGAAAATACCGGCTCCACCTATAATGAATACTTTATCTTCATACTGAACCAGGTCAAAGTTGTTAAAATAGGGTACGGAAAGCTCGCTGATCTCATATCTGTCGGTCATATAGTTGATTCCGCTTCCGGTAAGCACAAAGTATCCGGAACCGATCTCATCTTCAACTATTCTTAAAATAACTCCGGAATCAAGACCGTCGTCTCTGGTTATATACTTAAGTACATTTCCATCCTTGATAATTGCGATACCGTCTCCGTCGCTTCCGGCGAGCAGCGTTCCGCCGCTCTCTAACAGATTCAAAATAGTACCGCCGCCAAGCTCGGCATTAAGCCGCAGCCTTTTATATTCCACTCCGTCATTAAAAAATATAAGTCCGTTATCGCTGGAGGTAACTATATCTCCGCTCTTTAATCTGTATACCAGCCTTACTTTCTTTTCAGGGTTATCTCCTTTATCATACGGCTCAATCTTGGACATATTGCTAAGAGCCATAACTCCCTCACCGTTCGTTGCAACAAGAAGTTTTCCCGATTTATCCATAGTCATACATCTTACTCTGGTATCTTCAAACCAGGAAGAGGTCCTCGAAAAGACTGTTTTTCCGTCCTCAATGTTTAAAATCTTAAGACCGTCATCGGTTCCCACATAGAGATATCCGTTCCACTCTTTTATGGCATTACATACCGCCGAGTTGGCATTACAGAGCCTGAACATATCACTGAATGAAGATTTGCTGAGGGATAAAAGGCCGCATCTCGATGAAGTAAACCATAAATTACCCTGATAATCTTTAAAAATAGTGTCGATTCCGTTATCGAAATCACCTGTTTCTATAACACTGGCATTACCACTCTCATCGATATATCCGATACCGCTGTCAGAGGCTATATACATATAACCGGAGTCATCAAAGAAAACATCTTTGATGTGTTTAAGATCCTTTGCATTATAGATTTTTTCCTTATCCAGTCCGTGCATTGCCACGGAATACTTAACTATAAGCTCTGAATCGGTTCCCAGATACAAAAATCCTTCCTTGTCAAAGGTTGCGCTGGTAGGACTCAATGTATCAAAGGTCTCTTTGATGATTATTTCGCCGTTTTCAAATACATAAATCTCGCCAATGGTGTTAAGTCCTACAACTCTTCCGTTTTCGTCGGCGGAGAAGCGCTTCATATTTGCGATGGATTCATAAGTCTTAATTATATTTAATCCGTCTTCTCCGTATTCATAAACCATGACACCGCCGGTAGTAGCCACATAGAAGAGGCCATTGGAGTCCGATATTATATCCTTAACGGCATTGGAGGGTAAGCCCACAGACATATCGATGGTATCATAGCTTTTATCTATGTTAAGAAGCGTTATTCCGGCATTCTGAGTCCCGACCCAAAGTCTGTCATAATCATCTACATATAAAGCCTGAATCGATCTGACATTTTTGATATCGTCTATCAGGAAAAACGAAGATCCGTTAAAACGGTAGAGTCCTCCGTATGTACCTATCCACATGGTACCGTCTTTTGTCATGTCAATGTCATTAAGGCATCCGCCGACCAGGCCGTTCTCTGCATTATAAATCTTTTCGATAAAGTATACTCCGCTTCCGGCATACGAATCAGTCTTTATATAAGCGAAAACTCCGGTGGTCAAAACTGCGGTAAGAATAACAAGACTTATGCCTCCGCCAAGAGCCTTTTTAAGCTTTTTGGCCTTTTTCTTTTTCTTATAAAGTCTTGTAACTCCTATTCCGAGATATATGATAAAACAAGCGATAAACACATCAGTAAACGCAACATGAACAGCTGCTATCAAATAGCTAAAACTAAGGGGAAAATTAATATTGCTAAGGTAATCTATTATTGCGTCCGACATAACCATTCCGGTTCTTCCGCTATATAAAAAGTAGTTTACAAAAGCAAATACAACACCTCTTACTATCGCAAAAAGGGCAGTGGAACTTATGGTAAGCAAAATGTTTTCAAAGTACCTGTTCTTTTTGCCGAGAAATCCGGCAGTAACGGCCACGGCCAGATCTGCCACAACAAAATACAGATCCGTCCTTGAAAAAATCGTTGAGCCGCAGCAGCTTATAACTGCTACAATACCGGCCACTATGGGTCCCTCAAAATATGCAGCGATTATTGTTCCAAGCACATTCGCGTAAGAAGGCACCTGGAATCTGTATGCAAAATATCTTCCGGCAATATTAAGAAGTATTCCCAAAAATGCAATAATAATTCTTTTGTTCCACTTATTCATTGTTTACAAGCTCCCGTTTGTTTGGCTGATAAATTACAGATCCAACTCTCCCATAATATCAAGGAAAACTCCGACTATAGTAGGATCGAATTGGGTTCCTCTGTTCTTTATAAATTCCTCCCTTATCTGTTCCCTCATAAACTTCTTTCTGTATGGCCTGTCAATGCTCATGGCGTCAAATGCATCGGCAACGGCTACAATTCTTGCCACAAGAGGTATTTCCTCACCCTTTTTGCCGGTAGGATAACCTGTTCCGTCATATCTTTCATGATGGTATAAGGCCGCCTCATCCGCATGCGGAATATGCTGTAATTCCTTTAAAAGCTCCGCACCCTTGGTTGTATGTGTCTTTACCTGATTGTATTCCTCAGTGGTAAGCTTTCCGTTTTTCCTAAGTATCTGCTCGGGTACATAATAGTTTCCGATGTTATGCAAAAGTGCCGCATAGTAAACCGTATCACAATCGTTCTTATCCATACCGAGTTTCTCGGCTATGAGTCTAGAATAATTGGCACATCTTTTTGAATGTTCTTTTGAATAATAATCCTTTGAATCAGCCAAAGAGCAAGTTACCCCCAAAACCTCCTCAAGTATCTTGCCTTGAATTATAAATCTTTCCTCAAACTGAACAGTCATAAGGAATATAACTCCCAGCACAATCATCAAAAGAGCCCAGGCAGGGAATGACACTGTAAAGAATCTTCCGATGCTTCCTTCCCAATATGTCAAATGAAGATTGTAATTAAACACATAATCGGACAGATCGATCGAACCTAATTTGTTGTAAATGATTATTCCGCATACTACAGAGCCGGAAAAATCGGCACTTCCTTTTATGGGTACCTCTCCCGCAACACCCGAGCCATCGGGAAGATAGATGATATAATCACCTTCGGTCAGCGGAATCAAAAGGTCCTGTCCACCCATGGTGTAATTTATGGTTATCTCCGAGACATCGTAATTTCTAAGGTCAATGGTCTGAACCTGCTCGCCCTTTTCCTCGTCAAACTGGTGAATCTCAAATTTACCGCACCATCCATTGTTGAGGTAACAGTCATCGTGAATATTTATGCGCAGTTTCCAGTCATCCATAAGAGTCTGCGAATTGTTGGTTACCACAAGCTCATATATTTTAGCGTTAAGTTTAAATCCAAGTCCAGTGTTTTCCTTTTCCCAGGAGTCGGTAACTCCACCCCTCGGATGGATATCAACCATCGCTTCCGTAGTTGTGGAATCGGATGTGATCTCTCTTTCCAACATATTATAATTATTAATCTTTACGACATGTCCAATAAAGGCAATTATCAAGATAACCAAAATCGCCGCCATGGCTATCGCTAAAATCTTAACTATCTTTTTCATTAACCTTATCTTATCCATTTACATATCTCCTGCTGATAATTCTTTTTTCGAAATTCTCCTTAGGGAGCGGCCTGTCATAATAATATCCCTGAATAATATCACATCCCAGAGATGAGAGTGTTTCAACCTGTTCTTTTTGCTCAACGCCCTCCGCAAGGACTTCCACGCCAAGAGCCTTGGCAAGCTTTATCATATAGCTGAGGATTGTTAAATCCTTTGCATATGCTCTGTCCACAAATCCCTTATCAATCTTAAGTGTATCAAAGGTTACTTCCCTCAAGAGACTAAGCGATGAGCTTCCGCTTCCGAAATCGTCTACGGCTACTTTATATCCAAGCCTGTGAAGATCATCTACAAAAGCATTAAGCACGCTTATGGGGAACTCATCTATAGTTTCGGTGATTTCTATCTCTATCATCTTTTTGGGGACATGATACTCATTTACAACGGCATCTATATCTTCCGCAAGATGCGAATTGGAAAGTCCTCTTCTTGAAAAGTTGACCGATATGGTGGGAGGTACAAGTCCCTGTTCAATCCATTTGGATATGTCCGCGCAGACATGTCTGAGCATATAAAAGTCCATGTCGCACATAAGGTCTTTTGTTTCCAAAATAGGAATGAACTGACCCGGCGGAACAAGCGAGCCGTTTCTGAGCCACCTGACAAGAGCCTCTGCACCGCAAAGAGTGGATGTTTTACTGTTTACTTTTGGCTGATAGTATACAATGAATTCCTCGTTTGCCATCGCCACGGGAATATCCATTCCGAACTGTTTCTGATCCCTGAGCATCTGCTTAAGTTCAGGAGTAAGATAAGTTATCTCGTTACCGTTTGACTTACCGTATGTAAGTGCAGAGTATGCATTCGAGATAATTTCCTCACCCAAAAGCGTAGGATCGTCTATTTTATAGATACCCATGTGAGCGCTGATATTTACATCATATTCATCTCCGTCCTCTTTAAATTTAACCTCCATTCCCTTTAAAACATCCAGAATGATATCCAGATTTCTTTTAAGGACAACGGCGATAAACCTGTCACTTCCCTGTCTGGCAAGTATCTCATCGCTTCTTAACATACCGCTCAATTTTTTAGCATATTCAACCAGTACTACATTTCCTATTTCCATTCCGTACTGATCGTTTATAAGTCCGAATCTGACAAGGTCAAAATAAATCGTTGCATAGTCTGTCAAAGTGCCTTCTTTGCTCTTTTGGTTTATAAGCGCAACACAGGCATGTTCATTGAAAAGTCCGGTTTTTATCTCGGTCATTTCAAGCTGAGTTTTTTCAATCCTGTCTTCGGTGCTTTTGAAATATATCGCATAAATCAGTACCGCCAGCGCTATAACCACCTGCGTATGCCCCGAAAAACCATCCAAAACGGTCTCTCCGATTATGTTAATCACAACAAAGCCTATGGCAACAAGAACCGTCACAAACTCCGCTATATTGTTCGCAAGATCGCATTTGATTATGATAAATAAAACTATCATGATCAGGTAAAGCACCAGGATTCCGTATGTAAGGAAGAATAGCTTGCCTGTGGCATGATTGTTACTCTCAGTAAAATAATAAACGTTTCCGAAGGGAAGGTCTATTATGAGGATCAGCGATACAAGCGCAAGCGGAATACCATACATTATCTGTCTTTTTACGCTGTCTGTTCTGACTACAATGAGCAGGATAACATATATGATCGTCGGCCTTATAATATATCCCGCGGTAGAAAGCAAATAACGCATTACATTTCGGTATTCGAAAGTCGAAAAATAATCCTCGAGCTGACTGATAAATGCCTCCAATAAAGTAAGCACCGCAAGTGCGATGAATTTCTTACGCACACTGCTGTACATTTTACTGTTGGATATAATGGTATATCCTATTATGACCAGAATAAATATAAAATCATAATTCTTACTTAACCACTGAACAAAAGTCATTTTATATCACCTCAAAAAACATGCTGTTATTTTTCGAACTTAAAAGACTTAAAATCAAAACTGCTGCCGGGTAAAAACACAAATCTGACCGTACCTTTTCCTGTAATAGGGCTTATGTCAAAACTCTGGGTATCACCCTTGTTTGCACTAAATTCTATAATATCCCTCGAGACATCATTTCCGTTATCAAACAAAAGATGAATGGTATTGACGGGAATGTGGGTTTTTCCGGAAATCAGAATCCTGGCTGCACTGTCCGTACCGAAATCCATATCGGTAAATTCCACAGTTACATTATTTCCTATTCCGTCTATGCGACTATCCTTTTTCTCAAAGCTGTCACCGTAGACACTGTCACATTCACCGGCATTTATAAGTGCGTATGCTTTCTCGATCTTTTTAAAGGAAAATCCCTTTACGTGGGCCTTATCAAAGGCTTTAAAATAAAGATTTTTTATTCCCTTTAATCTGCCGGGAAGCTTATACGTTTCCTCCTGATATACATTCCATATCATTTCCTTTTGATACTTACATTCAAGAAGCTTTATGCTTCCTTCCGTGTCAGGTTTACCGTCCCAAATCTCAAATTCAAAAGGATCACTTGAGAGATGGAATATAGGGATTGTTATTTCATCTGAACCGTAGGAGCCGAAATCTATATTTTCAAATCCTATAACGCTTTTCTCTCCCCTTGCAAAGGAAACACCCTTTTCGTTACCTATTCCGATTTCTCCCTCGCAGTAGCTCCAGAGTCCGCCCGATATAAAACCGTAGGGATCAAGAAGTGCCTCCCCTATTCCCTGAGCGAGGTAGTCAAGCTCGGATATTACTTTTGCGGCAGAGCATCCGCATTTTGCCATGCATCTTACTCTAAAGTCGCCGTCTCCCAAAGCCTTAATCTTTGCACAAAAGTCTCCGGTATTTTCTATAACCGCAATATTTGAATCTATTCCGCCGTCATTTACGACCTTCCAGATAATATCGCTGCCACTGTAATATGCTCCGATGCCTTCAGGTAAAAGCACTGCTTTTACAGTGATTTCTGAATTATCTTTTCCCAGTACTTTGGGCGAGTCACTGATCAACTCAATTTTCCTGATTCTGGGAATCGGCTCATTCTTTGCATTCTCATAATCCGTAAAGCATTCGGGTATAAGAGAAATACCGTCTGTTTTTTTCTTTCCGGTAACCTCAAAAGTAAGGCTTTCTTTGATGCTTTCACCGGAAGAAACATTTACGATAACCTCTCCCTTTTCCTCGCCGATGCCGATCATGATTAACATTTTTCCGGCAAACAGTCTCTTGTGATTGCCCTTATATTCATCGGTATCCGTAGAATCACCGTTATCAAGGCCCGCAATAAAGCCTGCCCCCGATACGGAAACATTCACCATATCGCAAGCATTTTCAACAGGGTATCCGTCTTTATCTACGGCGCTCACTTCCACAAATGCCATATCTCCTGCCCCGGCATAGAGCTTTTCGTCCGGTGCATACTGCTTAAGTACAAGCTTTGCGGTATCTTTAAATGAGTGCCTCGAGCATCTGTCCAATTCTTTGCCGTTTTCATCATAGCAAACGGCGGTTATCTCACCGGGCTCGTAAATTGCTTTGTAATTGCCGGTAAGCACATCCCCGTGAGCGTGGTCTATCTTTTGTCTTCCGGCTGATTTGCCGTTAACAAAAAGCTCTACCTCAGGTGCATTTGATGCTATTCTCACATCGATGGTCTGTCCGGGATTAAAATCCCAATAAGGGAAAACATGTACAAAGGGCTCTTTTTTGTAATCTGTCCATGCAGACTTGTATACATAGAATGAGTCCTTCGCAAATCCGGCAGTATCTATCTGACCAAAGTATGAATTTCTGGTGTGATAAGGAGTAGGTTCTCCGATATAATCAAAACCTGACCATAAAAACTGGCCAAGGGAAAATTCATGATCTCTTTCAGCTTTTATACAATACTCCGGATTGGGTGCTCCCCAGCTTGTTGTAGAGTTGCCCAGGCATGAGCATTGATCGTTGTCATCCGCAAGCGTGCTCTTTTCGTAGGGGAAATGATAAATTCCTCTGCTCTGAACGGTGGATGATGTCTCGCTTCCGAAAATATACCAGTCAGGGTGCTTTTCATGATGATCGTCATAAAGCTTTTCACCGTAATTGTATCCGGCATACTTTAAAACGTCCGCACAATTCTGTGCACCCTCCCACGGCATATAGTTAGAGCCTATACCTATGGCCGCATTCTCAAAAAAGTCATTCTCCCTGACATTTTTTTGAAGCATCTTTGTGACTTCCAAGCCTCTGGGAGTATGTGTGTCATATATTTCATTTCCTATGCTCCACATAAAGATTGAAGGGTGATTTCTGTCTCTTCTGATCCAGCTTCTGACATCCTTTTCATTCCACTCTTTAAAAAATCTCGCATAGTCGAACTCAGTCTTTGCTCCTTCCCACATATCAAAGGATTCGTCAAAGATCAAAAATCCCATTTCATCGGCAAGATCAAGCAAAGCCGGAGCAGGCATATTGTGAGCGGTCCTTACTGCATTAACGCCCATCTGTCTTAATATATTAAATTTCCTGCGCATGGCACTTTTGTTAAATGCGGCGCCTATGGCCCCCAAATCGTGATGTTCGCAAACACCGTTAATCTTTATGTGAGAGCCGTTAATGAAAAAGCCTTTATCGCTGTTAAAGCAAAAGCTTCTGAATCCAAAATTGCATTCAAGCCTGTCCCCTTTAGGACCGCCGGGACCAAGCTTTTTATCGGTATGCTCATAATCTCCGTCGGGATTGGTGACACATATGACCGCATCATATAGATCAGGGCTTTCAAGTGACCAAAGCTCGGGGCTTTCAAACTCCTCTGTAAATTCTACTCTGACTGTATTATCCTGTAATTTTTCTTTTTCCACGGCACCGATAAGAGCAGAGTGGCTCTTTCCCGCCTTTGGAAACCAAAGTGTCATCTTACTGCGGACAGTGGGGCAGCTAACCTCTGCGCTCACCTTCACGATCCATTTTCCGGAAAGGTCTGTATTTTCGTTTAAAACTTCCCCGTCCCCTAAAACAGGTTTGGCGGAAATATACAGGCTGTCAGTCACAATATGAGTATCGCAATTCTCAATCAGATAAACATCCCTATATATTCCCGCCCCGCTGTACCATCTGCTGTTAGGAGATCTGAACTCCACCCTAACAAGCACCTCATTGTCCCCGTTTGTGACAAATTCAGTAATGTCAAAGAAAAAACTAGAATAACCGTATTTCCATTCTCCCACCGCATGCCCGTTGACATATACGGTGGTGTCCATATAGACGCCTTCAAAATAAAGCTCGTATTTTCTGTCCGGCCTCTTATCAAGCTTAAATCTCTTTCTGTAAAAACCCGTGCCGTCCTCATATAAATCATTGCCCTGGTATATGAGCCAGTCATGAGGAATGTTAACTGCTTTAAACAAAGCCCCGGAAAGTTCCTCCGGCTTTGTATCCGGCCTTTGTTTTACAAATTCCCAGCCGTCGTTAAAAAGCTTTTTTGAAAACATCTTTAATATATCTCCCAAGAATAAATCATTATGCCGTTAAGGCGATATATTATTATAACATAGATTGGCGTAAATATGCAGTTTTTATTAATTTTTTGCCGCTTCTATCTGCTTTTTTTCGATATCCGACGGTGCCTGTTCATATCTTGCAAATTCGTATGAGAACACACCGCTTCCTTTTGTCATGGAATATAGCTTTGTATCATACTCAAAAAGCTCTAAATACGGCACTTCCGCAACTATCTCCTGATATCCTTCACCGGTAGGATTCATGCCAAGGACCTTACCACGCCTTTTATTTAAATCGCCCATTACATCTCCGGTAAACTCATCGGGAGCGGATACGCTAAGCGTTGCAATAGGCTCTAAGAGTACGGGCGAAGCCTCCATAAAGCCCTGTTTAAATGCCTGTTCGGTAGCAACCTTAAATGCAAGCTCTGAAGAGTCAACGGTGTGATAGCTTCCATCGTATAATGTAACCTTCACTCCTCTAACGGGGTATCCGGCAAGGGGTCCTCCCTTTACAGCCTCGGCTATTCCTTTTTCTACTGCAGGGAAATAGTTTTTCGGAACCGCACCGCCCACAACTGTCTGTTCAAACACATACGGAGTATCGGTATCGTATGAAGGCTCCATAATGATCTTTACGTGACCGTACTGTCCGTGTCCTCCGGACTGCTTTTTATATTTATACTCGGTATCGGTCTTTTTAAGGATAGTTTCCTTAAAAGCAATTCTCGGTCTGTCAAGTTCTATATCAACTTTGTATTTTTCCGAAAGTATGCTCTGAACTACCTCAAGGTGCTGACCGCTGATACCGTAAATCAGTGACTGTGCGTTCTCGCTGTCGTTCTCACATTTAATAGTGAGGTCCTCTGCCATCATTTTTGAAAGAGCCTGTGAGATTTTATCCTCATCACCTTTTTTGACAGCTCTGTAAGCCCTGTAGGTATAAGGCTTTGATATCTGTGCCCTAAGATATGTTACGGGATTTTTTCTGGTAGATAAACTGTCGGTAGTCTGAGTGACGGAAAGCTTTGCGAGTGCCCCGATATCTCCGGCATGAAGTTCTGTCACATCCTCGGGCTTTGATCCGTTAAAGCAAAACAGCTTGCCGATCTTTTCATCCGCATCCCTGTGATAGTTGTACATAATATCATCGGGTTTGAGCACGCCTGAATTAACTTTTATAAGTGAATATTTGCCGATATAAGGGTCTGCTATAGTTTTGAATACATATGCAGACTTTGGCTTTGAGAAATCGTAATCAGCTTCAAATACATCGTTTGAAACTGTATTGATACCCGCACATTTGCATCTGTCGGGGCTTGGGAAGTATTTTACTATATCCGCCATAAGGGTATACATACCTCTGGCAAGAGTGTTTGACCCCATAAGCACAGGAACGATATCGCCGTTAAATACGCCGACTCTCATAGCCTGTCTTATCTCATCCTCGGAGAATTCATCGCCGTTAAAGTATCTGTCCATGAATTCTTCGCTTGTTTCCGCAACCGCCTCTAAGAGTACGTCGCGGCAGATTTTAAGGTTTTCTTGTGAATAATCCGGAACATCAAATTTATCTACCGTACCGTGAGCATTCCACTTTTTGGCTTTTTGCTGAATAACATTTACATAGCCGACAAACTGCTCATGCTCTCTTATTGGTAAATGGAAAGGTGCAATCCTTTTTCCGTACATTTCCTGAAGGTCCTGCACCACCTTTCTGAAGGAGGCTTTGTCGATATCCATGTCCGTTACAAATACCATTCTGGGCATTTTCCTTTTTTCGCACATGGCCCAGGCTCTCTTCGTTCCGGATTCAATTCCGGCCTTACCGGATACAACAATAATGGCGGCATCGGCAACAGAAAGCGCTTCTTCGGTCTCACCGATAAAATCCGGTGAACCGGGTGTATCCAAAATGTTCAGCTTATAATCTCCCCAGATTATAGGCAGCACAGAAGTCTTAACGGAAAAGCCTCTTTTGATCTCTTCTTTATCGAAATCGCTCAGGGTATTTCCGCCCGTAACAGTTCCCATGCGCTTAGTCGCCCCCGCGAGAAATGCCATGGCTTCAACCAGTGAAGTCTTTCCGCATCCCCCGTGACCAAGCAGTACCACATTTCTGATTTTGTCAGTCGTAAAAACATTCATGCCGATACCTCCTCAATATTTATTTTTGTTACTGCGAGTGAAGCTTTGGGTAACTCCATATATAATCTGCTTGCCGAGTCTCCGCGCCGGCGCTTCGTCTGCCTTCGCAAAGTACAAAAACGCCCGACTTTAACTCGCGACGCTCGCCTCATCATGGCGAGCTGCTCGAACAATTTCGTCGGGACCGTTTTATGCTCAGGTACTACGCTTGCGCTCCCGACAGGCGAAGCAGATCACATATGGAGTTACCCGCAGCTTTCCTGCGACTAACTTACAATATCATGCAGGGTGCGGCGGACTGCGCCTACGCCTGCAATAAGTTCATTAAAGTAGGCTACTACTGTTTCAGCGAGGCCTGCGTCAAAGAGATTCACGCCCCAAATCGTGGAATCTGAGAGCAGAGCCTTAAGCTTATCGGCAGTAACCTTATCGCCGAGTTTGATATCCGAAACGACTGCACTTGCAGCCTCAAGTCTCGGATCATCACTGGGCTTAAATGCATTTCCGTTGTCATCTACGGCCATCAGATATCTCATCCATCCGGCAAATACGAAAGGAATGCACTTAAGATCCGAAAGATTTAAGCCCGACTTCATGTAATTTTTGATGGTCTCGCCGAATCTGATAGGAAGCTTCTGAGAAGTATCCGTAGCGATTCTCTGGGGAGTGTCGGGCATAAAAGGATTGGGTACGCGCACATTTAATACGGTATCGATGAATTCCTTGGGATCGAGCACTCCGGGATTAACTACAACGGGGAGTCCTTCTTTGTAACCAATGGTTTCAACGAGTTTTCTTAAATCCTCATCCTTCATCTCATCTGATATACGTGTAAATCCGAGGATGCATCCGTAAACGGCAAGCGCTGTGTGAAGAGGATTCAGGCATGTGCATACCTTCATCTTCTCAACCTTATCAACAGTCTCCTTGTCGGTAAAGATGACTCCAACCTTATCAAGAGCAGGTCTTCCTGCAGGGAACTCGTCCTCGATGACAAGATACTGAGTCTCTTCCGCATTTACAAAAGGTGCCACATAAGTTCCTTTTGAAGTAACCACCGGTTCTAATCCCTCGAGTCCGTCCTTCTTTAAAATCTCCTCTACAGAGGCATCGGGTCTGGGTGTGATCTTGTCGATCATAGACCAGGGGAATGAGACCTTACTTTTATCGTTTATATAATCAGCAAATGCTTTATCAGCTTTTCCGTTAGCGCACCACGCTTTTGCAAATGCGCTGACAGCCGCATATAACTTATCTCCGTTATGGGAGCAGTTATCGGTTGATACCATGGCGATAGGAAGAGCGCCTGCCTTAAATCTCGCATACAAAAGCGATGAAACTTTGCCTATATATGTAGCGGGCTTGTCGGGTCCGGCCTCAAAATCGGAAAGCACCGCGGGAGTGGTCTCTCCCTTTGCATTTACAAGGCTGTAGCCCTTTTCGGTAATGGTAAATGTAGCCATCTTAAGAGATTTTGAAGTAAATATCTCCTTAAGTCTGCTGTACTCTTTTTCATTATCGGAATCCAAAATACATGACTCTGAAACAGAGCCTATAACTCTCTTTCCGATAGAGCCGTTGCTCTTTAAAGTGATGAGTACAGAAAGATTATCGTTTCCTCTGTAGGATTTTTCGACTATCTCATAGTCAAAGCCCTCTATAACGGTAACACCCTTATCGGAATATCCTTTTTCAATCATATCCTGAGCAAGTGCGGCATGGAATGCACGGAAAAGATTTCCGCCGCCAAAATGCACCCACTCGGGCTCCTTTACAGTGTTTTCATTAACCTTTTCAATATCGAATTTCGGGAGCTCATAGCCTTTTTGCGACCACTCACTGCTCTTTATTCCCTCTTTGTTTAATTTCATCTTCTCTCTACTCCTCTCGTATGACTCTTTTCAATAGCCTCCCAAAGTCCGTTAAGGTATGTTGCTCCGAGAGCTCTGTCATAAAGTCCGTATCCGGGCATAGCCACCTCATCCCAGATCATACGTCCGTGGTCGGGACGGATAGGACCGTCAAAGTCTATATCGTAGAGAGCCTTCATGATCTCGTACATGTCAAATGTACCGTCACTTGAAAGATGCGCTGATTCCTCAAAATTTGTGGGTGAATGGAATTTAAGGTTTCTTACATGTGCAAAATGTATTCTGCCCTTAAGAGATCTGATCATATCGGGAAGATCGTTCTCAAGATTTGTTCCGTATGAGCCTGAGCAGAAGGTAACACCGTTATGAGGATTGTCAACCATCTGCATCATTCTTAAGATATTCTTTTTGTTGATGATGATTCTGGGAAGTCCGAAAACACTCCATGCGGGATCGTCGGGATGAATTGCCATATTGATATCGTATTTGTCGCATACGGGCATGATTCTCTCGAGGAAATACTTAAGATTTGCAAAAAGCTTCTCATCATCGATATCCTTGTACTGTTCAAAAAGCTCTTTAATATGTGCCATTCTCTCAGGCTCCCATCCGGGAAGAATTGCGCCGTTTGCATCTCCCGATATCATATCAAACATATTCTCGGGCTTTATGGCATCAACCGCCTCCTGAGTATATGCAAGCACAGTAGATCCGTCGGGGCGTACTCTTGCAAGCTCGGTTCTGGTCCAGTCAAATACAGGCATAAAATTGTAGCATACAAGATGTATGTCTTCTTTTCCGAGATTTTCGAGCGTCTCGATATAGTTGTCTATATACATATCTCTCTCGGGGGCACCGGTCTTGATAGCATCATGAATATTAACGCTCTCGATTCCGGAAATATGAAGTCCGGCCGCAGCGACCTCATCCTTTAATGCTTTGATTCTCTCTCTGGGCCAAACCTCTCCGGGCTGTGTATCATAAAGTGTGGTAATTACTCCGGTAACACCGGGAATCTGTCTGATTTGCTTTAAGGTAACAGTATCAAATTTTGATCCGTACCAACGTAGTGTCATTTCCATTTCGAATTCCTCTTCCTCTAAACATAACTATTATTATTTGCGATATAATACCGCAAATATAGTATAGGTCATGAATAATCAAAAAACTTCCCATTTAGCAAATGCCTACGCTCAAATATTGCGCGGATTTTTTTTTAATCAAAAGTAAGCAGTTTTATATCACAAAAACCTCCGCCCCTTATAAGGGCGAAGGTTTTAATCATGATTTAAGCAAAATCTCATATATAAGCGTCCCGAAAAGGCATAGATTGCTCACCTCGGCATCACTCCATTTATGATTTCTGTTAAGCATATTGCATGTAAAGAAATATTCCGGATTTTCAAAAGACGGCTGGGCAATCTGGATCGCAGACATACATTTCTTTTCCGAGAGCATATCATAAATGGCCTCGTGCGTATGTCTGAGCGTTGGCAGATTGTTAAGTACATGCACTCCGTTTAAGTCAAACATCTCCCCATAGCTTTCGTCCCTGAAAAAGTCCTCGGCAACAAGCCCCGAAGGGTATTTTCCGCAGCTGTACGCAGCTGACGCCATGTCCTTGTAAAAAATATCTATACTGTCAAGGTCAAAGCTTTTTACAATATCGGACATAGACTCAGCGACAGCCTTTTCGCCTTCCTTAAAAAGGCTTACAACCACACGGTTTATTGCCTTTGACTGTTCGTCATAAGACGAAATACTCTTTTTAACACTGCCGGTTTCAATACCGCTGTGCATTTCCGGCCTGTAAATAATATATCTGTCTTTACCCTTTTCCTTGGCTATATACAGGCATTTGTCCGCAATGGCAAGCAAATCCTTATAATTGTCTCCGTCATCGGGATAAGTTGATATTCCTATGGACAGGGTGAATTTTTCTATTGAAAGAGTCTCCGCGGCCAGTGTCTGAACGTTGGATCTGATTCTTCGAAGCAAGCTTCTAAGTACCTCTTCATCCTCTATCTTATCTGTGAGAATAAAGAATTCGTCTCCGCCGTATCTGCCCACCATTCCGTTATCTCTAACCATATCAGAGAGAACGTTTGCCAGTATGGAGATAGCCTGGTCTCCCACCTGATGGCCGAAATTATCGTTAATTCTCTTAAAATCATCTATATCGATCAAAGCCATATAGTGCTTACGGTGCTTTGTCGCTTCGCTGTTAAACACATAATCGGAATACTCGATTATAGACCTTTTACTTAACACACCCGTTGCGGAATCCAGTCCCGCATTGGTCATATAGTACGGCAGATCATTCTCATCGCCCGAAAGATTGGTGATGATTCCGTACATCATTCTCTTTCCGCCGAGGGAATCATATCTCGCCTTAAACAAAAGCTTTTGAATCTTTCCGTCCATATGAAGCATGCCGCTCTTTATGGTTATATCTACATTGCTCTTCCCTTCTCTGAGCTGCTCTTTTAAATTTTCAATAGCCACAACATTTCTGTCATTTAATTCCGCATTCTCCATGATCTTTTCCATAAAGACATCAAAGGTGTCATAGAAAAGTCTGATGGATTTTCTGCCCACATATCTGTATGCAACGATCTGGTTAGAATCCAAAAAATAGTCAAAATATATCTGTCCGGACATACCGAGCATGCCCTTATATTTGAGCATATTGGTCTGGTATTCCATACAGTGTGTCTCGAGGTTTGCGATATCCCAGATACTTATGGCATAGCAAAGCTCCTCATCCTGCAGATACCTTCCGGTAATATCTACAAGATGGGGTAGCTCATTGCGGTTCATAATAAAGGTGATTATTCTGGACTCACCTTTTTCTTTAACATTTTTTAAAAAGTTCTCTATTTCATTTTTACATTCATCATTTATTCCCAATTCATAAAACAGTGAATTGAGATTTCCTCCGATGAATTCCCTTCCGTCATGGTCATACTTTCCCACGCGGTAATCTTCATAGAGGGATACATTGAAATAGATTATCGGGGATACATTAACTCCCAACTCTTTAATGTCAATCTTCAAACTCGGGCAACCTCTCTGATGTTTGTGAAAATCCTACATATATTTTACTAAAAATGGTATGATTAGTAAACACATCTGTTAAGTTTTTACTCCCGATTTGATACAGTTTCCTTCTTTACGTTTTTATCCTTTTATATAATCGGCATATCCGTCCCATCCAAGAGCCGGATCATAGTCCTTTTCATAGATAAATTTTAAATCCTTAAGTTTTAGTCCGTTTCCGCCAAAATAAAATCTCATAACGCCGTATTTATTGGAAAGAAGCACTTTTCGCTCAAGGCTCTTATATTCTCCGCCCGTCCCGTTAAAGGTAAAGGTACCGCTCGGAATACTCTGGAAGAATATTCCGATGGGAATCTGGGCAAGCTCGGAAAGATCGCTCTTTCCGGTAATAACCATTTTGTAGCATCCGGGCTTTTTAACATTTAATCCGAAAGCGTACAGACATCCCTGAACCGATAATACATTTGACAGATCTATTACCGTACCGTCCTCTATATCGAAATATTCAACATTCGCAGCATCTATTCCGCCTTCAGCATCATCGAAGCCTTCAAGCTCGAGCTTTGGCTCTTTTCCGTTTATTCTCTCAAATGCATGGGTATTTTCCAAAAATGCACAGATATTTGCGGCGCATCTTGCCATCTGTCCTCTGGTGATGCCCCCCGAAGCAAGCTCGCTTAAAAGATTATCATCACTGGAATTTACAGCGGCATCGGGGCATACTGCATAAAAATCATTCTGCGCAAGTACGCATCTTGCAAAATCATTCCTTGAAATCTTACCGTCCACATCACCGATCTTGGCCCACCAGTCGGTCATCACGATTCCCTTAAAGCCCCACTCTTCTCTTAAAATGCAGGTGCAAAGGTCATGTCTTGAATTGGTCCATGATCCGTTTACAGCGCCGTAAGTAGTCATTACAGAGTCTGCTCCGCCTTCTTTTATCGCAATCTCAAAGCCCTTTAAATAAACTTCTCTGAGTGCTCTCTCTGATATGACGCTGTCGATATCATGTCTGTGGGTCTCCTGATTGTTTCCGCAAAAATGCTTTAAAGTTCCGGATACGCCGGCGCTCTTAAGTCCTCTAAATTGCGCTGCTGCCATACGTCCCGTCATAAGCGGATCTTCCGAGAAATACTCAAAATTTCTGCCATTTAAGGGATGGCGGTGAATATTGATTCCGGGGCCAAGGAGAACATCAATCTTGTTTTTGGTCATCTCTATTCCGAGCATTCCGAAAAGTTTTTCGTTTAACTCGGTATTCCATGTGCAGGCAAGAAGTGTTCCGTTGGGAAGACTGAAGGCTCTGGTTCCGCAGTCCATCCTCATACCGGAAGGTCCGTCCGAGCAGCATCCGCAAGGGATTCCGAAGTTTTTAAGTGCAGGGCTTACTCCTCCGAAAGCCGCAGCGGTGCCTGCGGTAACCTTGGGGCTTCCCATACCTTCTCCTCTGACTATGGCTGCGAGATCCTCATCAGAGAGCTGCGCTATAAATTCATCCATAGTGGCTTTGCCGTTTTTGACATCAATAAGCTTTATTCCCTTATCACCGTTATATGCTTCGCACTTAGGATTGTCATTTTTTGCTACATCAATATCTTTTACCTTTGCCAAAGGGACTTCTTCGTATTCGGGCTTAAAGCCTTCCTCTACTGTATTATCCTGTCGGGGACGCACTCTCCTAAATGCTTTTATAGGCGCCATCTGTTGTGAAAGCTTCTCAGTGACCAAGGTTTCTGCCAATGTAAATCCACCGGCTTTTTTAAGATTGTCAGAGCAATCACCCGAAAGGAACTCATATTCGCCTTCTTCCAAAACATAGCAGTATTCATGTCCCGTAACCCCCAAATCATCATAGGATGATATCAGGTAAGGATCTATCTTTACGGTGGCAAGAGCCTTTTCACCGGGTTTCAGTTCCTTAGTTTTAGTAAATCCCGCAAGAGATATAGCAGGCTTTCCAAGCTTGCCCTGCGGGGCTTTTAAGTATACCTCAACTACCTCTTTTCCGGGATAATTTCCGGTATTTTCAACCACAAAGGACACCTCTATCACTGCGCCCTTCTCAGCAATGGTTTTATTGGCAAAGATTAAATCTTCCATGGATATGATCTTGCCCATATGGTCTCTGATTAAACACTCCTTTGGATCAACTCTAAAGCTTGTATATGAAAGTCCGAATCCGAAAGGATAAAGTACGGCCTTTTTGTTAAAGGTGCTGTACCATTTATAACCCACATAAATATCTTCCGCATAGCAGTTATAGTCTATTCTTCCAAAGTTAGGAAATGCGGGAGTATCCTCTATTTTCTTTGCTATAGTGTCCGTGAGCTTACCGGAAGGGCTAACGTTTCCTACAATAACATCCACCGTTCCGAGGGCTCCGACCTGCCCTCCCTGCCATGCATATAAAATGGCATCAGGCTGTGCTTTTTCTACATCCTCCATATCGAGAACGGCGCTCACATTCATAATGACAACCATCTTGTCGAAGGCTTCTCTTACTGTCATGAGCATATTTTTTTCCGTTTCGGAAATCTTATATGCCCCCGGCTCGTTTCTATAATCCTGCTCTTCTCCGGCAGTGCGTCCTATAATCACGATCGCAATATCTGATTCCCCTGCCGCCTTTTTCGCTACGGCCTTATCAAGTTCCATTTCCTCCTGACTCCAGGGCTCGCTTCCAAAACCCGCTCCCATATCATAGGGGTGAGTTTTGTCAAATTCCTCATAGAGTGCCTTTAATTCTTCGTTAAGTTTAATATTTTCACGTTTAAAGGCCTCAGGAAATGTCCACACTTTTCCTGCATTTACCATTCCTCCGGAACCGGTGCCGGATTTATAGTAATGGCTCTGTATACGTCCAAACAAAGCAACCCTTGCATCTTTTTTTATCGGGAGAACATTATCCTTGTTCTTCAAAAGGACTACGCCCTCAGAAACTGCCCTTCTTGCTGTATTTTCATAATCTTCGTATTTAAGTTTCATATTACCTCTTTTCCAAAAAAGCCGCCCTTTGTCAGAGGCGGCTTTTTTTTGCGGACACATTCTCTAACAATTAGATTATAAGGTTATTAAATATGTCTTTATATAAAAATTGTTCCAAAAATTATAAATCCGTAATCTCTGAATGGAGCTTCTGGAGAGATTTGATCTCATTATGCTTTCCGGATTTCATGTATCTGATTCCGTCTGCGGCTGCACTTGCTGCTGCAATTGTGGTGATGTAAGGAATCTTCTTTCTAACGGCAGCCTTTCTTAAATAGCTGTCGTCATTTACGCTGTCCTTTCCTACGGGTGAGTTGATTATAAGGTCTATCTCGCCGTTTTCTATTGCATCAAGCACATTGGGTCTTCCCTCATAGAGCTTCTTTATAAGGGTAGCCTTTACGCCTGCTTCGGTAATGATCTCATAGGTTTTGCCGGTGGCAAGGATATTAAATCCGTCCTCCTCAAACATCTGTGCAACCTTTGCAATCTCAGCCTTGTCCTTTCTGTTGACGGAAAGAAGCACCGTACCGCCCATGGGAAGAGGTGACTGAACGCCTTCCTGTGCCTTTACAAAAGCCTCTCCGTATGAGGGAGAAAGTCCAAGAACCTCGCCTGTCGATCTCATCTCGGGTCCGAGGATGGGGTCTACCTCCTGGAACATATTGAAGGGAAATGCAGCTTCCTTTACTCCATAGTAAGGGATGTTCTTTTCCTTTAAAGCAGGAACGGGTGAAGGTTTTCCTGTAAGCTCTGATGTAATGATTTCTGTAGCAAGAGGAACCATTCTGATATTACATACCTTTGATACAAGAGGAACTGTTCTGGATGCTCTGGGGTTGGCTTCGAGCACAAATACCTTGCCGTTTTCGATGGCATATTGCATGTTCATAAGGCCTCTTACATGCATCTCTTCCGCAATCTTTCTGGTATATTCTTTGATGGTCTCCACATTTTCTGCGGGGATATGCGCAGAAGGGATTATACAAGCCGAGTCGCCGGAGTGAACACCCGCAAGCTCGATATGCTCCATAACAGCAGGCACGAATGCATGGGTTCCGTCACATATAGCATCGGACTCACATTCCATAGCATGATTTAAGAAACGGTCGATAAGTATCGGTCTGTCGGGTGTAACACCGACAGCAGCGCGCATATAATCGGTCATAGCTTCATCGTCATATACCACTTCCATTCCTCTTCCGCCAAGTACGTAAGAAGGACGCACCATAACAGGATATCCGATCTTTCCGGCAATAGCGATCGCTTCATCAACAGTTGTAGCCATTCCGGACTCGGGCATAGGAATTCCAAGCTTGTCCATAAGCGCCCTAAACTGGTCTCTATCCTCTGCAAGGTCTATCACTTCAGGTGATGTTCCGAGGATATTTACACCGTTTTTCTTAAGCTCTGCAGCGAGGTTAAGAGGAGTTTGTCCTCCGAACTGTGCAATAACTCCAAGGGGCTTTTCCTTTTCGTAGATACTGAGTACATCCTCCAAAGTAAGAGGCTCAAAATAGAGCTTATCTGATGTATCATAGTCCGTTGAAACAGTCTCCGGATTGCAGTTTACTATAATGGTTTCAAAGCCAAGCTTCTTTAATGCCATAGCTGCATGTACGCAGCAATAGTCAAATTCAATACCCTGTCCGATACGGTTGGGACCGCCGCCAAGGATCATAATCTTTTTATTGTTTGATACAGGGTCCGCATCCTTGCAATTATAGCTGGAATAGTAGTAAGCGCTGTCCTTTGTGCCGCTTACATGTACACCTTCCCAGTTTTCTACCACACCTATTTCTTTTCTGCGGTTTCTTATGTCCTGCTCGGGAATCTCTAAAAGCTTACTTAAATACTTATCGGAGAAGCCGTCCTTCTTAGCTTTTGTAAGCGCATCATCGGAGAGCATATTTCCTTTATTCTTTAATATTTCTTCCTCTTCCTCAACAAGTTCTCTCATCTGGTCAAGGAAGTAATGCTTAACCTTGGTGATATCAAATATTTCCTGAGATGTTGCACCCTTCCTGAGCGCTTCATAGATGAGGAAATATCTCTCGCTTGAGGGAACCGCAAGCTTATTTAAAAGCTGCTCTTTTGTAAGAGTATCAAAATCTTTTACATGACCGAGGCCGTATCTGCCTGTCTCAAGAGAACGGATAGCCTTCTGGAATGCCTCCTTGAAGTTCTTTCCGATGCTCATAACCTCACCTACGGCACGCATCTGGGTTCCGAGCTTATCCTCAACACCTTTGAATTTTTCAAATGCCCATCTAGCAAATTTAATTACGACATAATCACCATCGGGTACATATTTGTCTAAAGTGCCATACTTTCCGCAAGGGATATCCTTTAATGTAAGGCCGCATGCAAGCATAGCGGATACAAGCGCAATAGGGAATCCGGTTGCCTTTGAAGCAAGTGCTGATGAGCGCGAGGTGCGGGGATTAATCTCTATAACAATAATTCTGTCACTGACAGGATCGTGAGCGAACTGTACATTGGTACCGCCTATAACCTGAACCTTGTCTACGATTTTGTAAGCCTGCTCCTGTAATCTGTCCTGGACTTCCTGTGAAATGGTGAGCATAGGGGCAGAACAGAACGAGTCACCGGTGTGAACTCCGAGAGGATCGATGTTCTCGATGAAACAAACCGTGATCATATTGCCTTCGCTGTCTCTTACCACTTCAAGTTCAAGCTCTTCCCACCCGAGAATAGATTCCTCTACGAGAACCTGTCCTACAAGGGAGGCCTGAAGTCCTCTTGCACATACGGTTTTTAATTCCTCTTTGTTATAAACAAGACCACCGCCTGCTCCGCCCATGGTATATGCGGGACGAAGTACTACGGGGTATCCGAGCTTATCGGCAATTGCAAGTGCCTCATCTACGGAGTAAGCAACTTCGGACCTTGCCATCTCTATTCCGAGGCTGTTCATAGTCTTTTTAAACTCGATACGGTCCTCGCCGCGCTCTATGGCATCAACCTGTACACCTATAACTTTTACGTTATATTTATCAAGGATTCCGGCCTTGTTAAGTTCAGCGCAAAGATTGAGTCCGGACTGTCCGCCTAAATTGGGAAGGAGTGCATCGGGACGTTCCTTTGCGATTATCTGCTCAAGTCTGTTTACATTAAGCGGCTCGATATAAGTAACATCAGCTGTCTCAGGGTCTGTCATAATGGTTGCCGGATTGGAGTTTACAAGTACGATCTCGTATCCAAGCTTTTTTAAAGCTTTACAAGCCTGGGTTCCGGAATAGTCAAATTCACAAGCCTGTCCGATAATAATAGGACCGGAACCGATTATAAGTACTTTGTTGATGTCTTCACGCTTTGGCATAAAAATAATCCTCGCTTTTCTTTGTTTAATTATTGTTATACATAGAAGCCCTTTCGGGTATATAAAAGGCGCCTATGTATAACAATATCTCAGTGAGTTTTATCTCTCACTGAGATATCGTCATATTTCTTTATGTTACTCCTCTTCGGGAGCTTTCTTTAAAACAAGGTTGGTAATGATACCAAGGATAAGTGCACAAGCAACTTCAGTGATGGTAACCTGTCCGAAGTGAAGTGTAAGTCCGCCGATACCGGCAATAAGGATAACGGATACAACAAAGAGATTCTTGTTTTTGTTAAGGTTAACATTCTGAATCATCTTTAGACCGCTTACAGCGATGAATCCGTAAAGAGCCATACATACACCGCCCATTACACAGCTGGGAATTGAATTAACAAAAGCGATAAAAGGTGAAAGGAAAGAAATGATTATCGCTCCGCAAGCTGCAGTAATGATAGTATAAACAGAAGCGTTCTTGGTGATGGCAACACATCCGATCGACTCACCGTAAGTGGTGTTGGGACATCCGCCAAAGAATGCACCCACCATAGAACCAACACCGTCTCCGAGGAGAGTTCTGTGAAGTCCGGGCTCCTTTAAGAGATCCTTTTCAATGATGGAAGAAATATTCTTGTGATCGGCTATATGCTCTGCAAATACAACGAATGCAACAGGAATATATGCTGCTGCGATCTGTGCGATATATGCACCGTTTAATTCTCCGACACCCTTGCTTGCTTTGATAAATGTAAAATCAGGTACTGCAAAGAAGGTTCCGATTCCGACTTTTCCTTCGGGAGCAAGAGCTTTGAAGGAATCAAAGGAAAGAAGCTTGATGGAATCAATGCCTGCAGCATTACCGATAATGGTAAGGATGAGGCAGAAAGCATATCCGGCAAGAATACCAAAGATGAAAGGAATAAGCTTTGCGGTCTTTTTACCGTAGGTTGAGCAAAGCATGGTAACAAATAATGTAACAAGTCCGGCGATAAGTGCAACAACAGGGGTAGCTACGGGAGCTCCGTCAACCTTAACACCACCGGTAAGGATATCTCCTACCGCGTTACCGGCAAGTGAAAGTCCGATGATTGCAACTGTGGGTCCGATAACAACCGCAGGCATAAGCTTGTTGATCCAATCAACGCCGACAAGCTTAACAATAAGAGCAATCACTACATAAACAAGTCCGGCAAATACTGCACCAAGGATAAGTCCTACATATCCGAGGCTCATTGAAACGCCTCCGGCAAAAGCCGCTGCCATTGAACCGAGGAAAGCAAATGATGAACCGAGGAACACGGGACTCTTTCTCTTTGTAAAGAGCACATAGATGAGTGTTCCTACACCTGCTCCGAAAAGTGCCGCCGCAGGGCTCATATCGTTACCGATAATGAGAGGTACAACAAGTGTTGCTGTCATGATTGCCAAAAGCTGCTGGATTGCAAAGACGACAAGAGGTCCGAATTTAACCTTATCGTCCACCTGATAAATGAGTTTCATAAGTTTTCTCCTCCAAAATTTAAAGAGATGTCTACGCATCTAGACACAAGATATGGTATAAAAGTTGACATAATAGAAGCTATGACCACTATTTACCGAGATAAATAATAGCATAGCCTATGTACAATTGTAAATTCTAATAATTTGCTAAATCTTACCACCATAAATTGTGGAATAATTATAGGATATTACAAAATTTACAAAATCAATATTTTTTTCTTGACTTTAGCCCTTCATATAAAAGCTTATAATTTTCATATCTTTCTTTTGCGATGCGGCCCTCTGCCACCGCCTTTTTTATGCCGCAGTCAGGCTCGGAAATATGTGCACATCCCGCAAACCTGCAACAGGGCTCTTCGGGTACAAATTCAGGATAGCATTGCCAAAGCTCTTCTTTTTCAACTCCGCATACATAAAGTTCTAAGCTTGAAAACCCGGGAGTATCGCAGATAAAGGTCTCGCCGTCGTCCCAGAGAGAAAAAAGCTCCGAATGTCTGGTGGTATGCTTTCCCCTTTCAATCTTTTCCGATATCTCTCCGGTAGCCATAACCTCTTTTTCGGCGAGCAGATTTATAAGAGAAGATTTTCCTACGCCGGAAGGCCCTGCCACCGTGGTGGTCTTTCCTTTAAGGTATTCCTTTAGTTCCTCCAGACCCTTCTTTTCTTTGGCACTTACAATGAATACTTGATATCCCGCAGATTCGTATATGCGTTTGAAATTATCTCCCGCTCCCTTATCATCAAGATCGGATTTGTTAAATACCACCGCACACGGAAGGCCCTGCCTTTCAAGCAGTATAAGCATTCTGTCAACAAGTCCCAGTGGCGGCTGAGGATGTGCTACAGCAAAAATAACCAGTGCCTGGTCCACATTTGCGACAGCAGGTCTTATGAGTTCGTTCTTTCGGTCCAAAAGCTCTGTGACATTGCCTATCATTTTTTCCTTGTCGATAACATCCACAAGGCAGTCGTCACCGACAAGAGGCTTTTTGTTGTCTTTTCTGAAAACGCCTCTCGCCTTACATTCGTATATGCATTCGGCGGTCTTTACATAGTAAAAACCGCCGATTCCTTTTATAATTTTCCCTTTATTTGGCATATATAGTTATTCCTGGACAAAAGTGACAGCTCTGGTGAAGGTCTTTTCCTCAGTATAAGCGGCAGTTGTAACATTTCCGCTCTCATCCTTTACTTCGGCATGATTTACATCATAGGTCATTTCAATGGTTCCGTTCGGAGTGGAAAGTCCGTAACAAGTAGCTCCGACATAGGGGAAGCTTACTGTGGAAGCCTCAATTATAGTCTTGCCGTCAGCATCTTTAACCACGATTTTTACATTTACTCCGGAAACATAATCCGAAGCCTCCGAAGCGGTGGGAGCTTCAATGCTCGCCTCATACTTGTATGAAACCTGAACGGCTCCGAGGCTTATCTGCAGGTCAACGGTAGTTCCCTTTTCAACATAAGTATCCGCAGCAACAGACTGCTGGCATACATAATCCTTTTGAATCGTATCACTGTTTACAGAAGTACTCTTTCCCATGGTAAGGCCGGCTTCAATAATCTTTGCGATGGCCTCTTCCGTAGGTATACCTACAACATTGGGCACCTTTACGGATGTATCCTCTACTCCTTTGCTCACTATTATCTGAATGGTGCTTCCCTTGGGAACGGTCGATCCGGTCTCAGGCAGCACTCCGATAACATATCCTTCCGCAATATTGGCATCAAACTGCTCAACCTTTGTCACCAAAAATCCGACCTTGGTAAGGGCGTTGACAGCCGACTCGTAGGTAACTCCGCTCACGGCAGGAACCTGGATTCCGCTGACGCCGCTGCTCACCTTTAGATTTATGATGGTGCCTTTTTTTACTTCGCTTCCTTCCGAAACGGCTTTTCCGTCTGCATCCGTAACCTCAATGATAAGTCCTGCATCTATAGTATCAGACTCTTCATAAACGGGATTAACGGTAAGTCCGAGCGCAAAAAGCTCGTTTCTAACGGTATCGATATCCTTGCCCACCATAGCGGGAAGCTTTACAAGCTCCTCAACAACGGTTGTCTGCTCGTCTTCGCCTCCGACCACAACAGGGCTTGTCTGTTCTGTTTGAGTATCCTCCGGCGCCGATGATTTAGAACTCATCTTTCCGATAATCGTTACCGCAAGTATTATAATTATAATAAGAATTACAACACCGGCAGCTATTGCTATGATGGTAGTGATCTTTTCCATCTTGGGATTGTAATCTTCCTCGTCCTCAAGTCCGCTCACACGGTTATAGTTATCATCATAGTTCTCGGGATACATCTCTCCGGTGTAACCCTCACCGCTGTATTCCTCTCCGGTGTAACCGTCTTCGCTGTAATTTCCTTCATCATATCCGGCTTCATAAGCACCGTTATCGTAACTGCCTTCGTAACCGTCATGATACTCATCCTGATTGTATTCTTCGGAATAATACTGCTCCTTAGAACCGGAGGATGTCACAGCACCGGGTGCAAGCTTCATCATATGAGACTCCACTTCATTGAAAATCTTACCGGTCTGTGAATTTTTGATCTTTGCCATATCCTCATCGGATACAGTCCTTGTGCCGCCTAAAATATCCTGCTCGTCCCTGACAACAAAATCAACGTCGGGAGTAAGAAGCGCCTGCTTTAAGTCGCTTATAAGGTCTCCCATACTCTGATATCTTCTGTCGGGAGATTTCTCACAGCACTTGAAAATAATTGATTCAACGCATGCAGGTATCTCAGGCACATACTCCCTCGGAGAGGGCATGGGCTCCTGAATATGCTTGATAGCTATGGCAACGGTGGTTTCTCCGTTAAAGGGCACTCTGCCGGTAAGCATCTCAAACATAGTTATACCCAGTGAATAAATATCACTCTTTTCATCGGAATATCCGCCGCGGGCCTGCTCCGGTGAAGTGTAGTGAACCGACCCCATAACATTAGATGTAATGGTGTTGCTGGTAGCTGCCTTTGCGATACCGAAATCGGTAACCTTAACCTTGCCGTCTCTTGATATAATAATGTTTTGAGGCTTGATATCTCTGTGAATGATCCTTGCAGCATGTGCCGCTTCGATTCCAAGGCTGACCTGAATTGCTATGCTTACAGCCTCTTTATAGGTAAGCCTTGCCTTTTTCTCGATATATTTCTTTAAGGTAATACCCTCAACAAGCTCCATAACGATATAGTGGATATCATTTTCCTCACCTACATCGTAAACATTTACTATATTGGAGTGCATCAGGCCTGCTGCCGCCTGGGCCTCAACACGAAATTTGGATACGAAATTCTCGTTCTCTCCGAATTCCGCCTTTAACACCTTTATAGCGACATTCCTGTTTAACTTTGTATCAAGAGCCTTATAGACATCGGACATTCCGCCTGTACCGATTTTTTCTATAATCTCATATCTGTCATTTATCGTCATTCCTATCTTAACCATGAAATCAATCCTCATATTTAACGAGCACTACCGAAATATTGTCCTTGCCACCCTGCTCGTTAGCAGAATCCACAAGTTTTTCCACCGCTTCTTTAAGATCCGCGGCTTCAAAAATGATTCTGCAAATATCATCATCATCTACCATATTAGTAAGGCCATCGGAGCAAAGCATAATTATATCGCCGCTTTTAAGCTCCTCGGTGTAAACGTCACATTCAACATAATCCTTGACTCCCACCGCTCTGGTAATGATATTTTTATCCGGGTGATTTTTGGCCTGTTCTCTGGTGATTCCTCCGCTTCTGATCATATCTTCAACGAGGGAATTATCGACACTGATCTGTCTGATATCACCGGCCCTGAGCAAATATAAACGGCTGTCTCCGACATTGACAACCTGCAAAAATCTGCCGACAAAAGTAGCAGCCACAACGGTGGTTCCCATGCCCTCGTACTGCTTATTGGCACCGGCCCTTGAAAACACCTCGCTGTTGGCTGTTTCAACCGCTTTAACGAGAAGCGTCTGAGAATTTTTCTCGAAGGAGGATTCAATGAATTCCTCCATAACATCCACCGCAGTCCTGGAGGCGTAGTCTCCGGCCGCGTGACCTCCCATACCGTCCGCAACGATAAAAAGGTTCGAGAGATTTCCTATCTTCTCGGTATATGCATAGACATAATCCTGATTAATTTTTCTTTTCTTTCCAATATCTGTTCTGGAAGAGCAAGTAAGCACGTTTAGTCTCCGTCCCGAAAATGGCGTGTAAATACGTCAGTCGCCTGTCATAACCTTACGTCTGAGCTGGCCGCAGGCGCCATCTATATCCCGTCCCATTTCCCTTCTAATAGTAACATTTATTCCATTTTTTTCAAGTTTATTTTGGAAAGCGTGGATTTTGCGGTCTTTCGAGGGCACAAAATCCCTTTCCTTAATCGGATTGACAGGGATCAGATTTATGTGTGCATGAAGGGGCTTTGCGATCTTTGAAAGAGCCTCCGCTTCCTCCTCCGAATCGTTTACGCCTCCGACTAAGCTGTACTCAAAAGTAATCCTCCTGCCGGTCTTTTCGAAATAATACGCACAAGCATCAGTTATCTCTTTTATGGAATATCTGTTCGCTATGGGCATAAGCTGCCTTCTGCGTTCATCTGTCGTGGCATGGAGCGAAATGGCAAGCGTTATCTGAAACTCTTTATCGGCCAGTTCCCTAATCCTATCCACCAGTCCGCAGGTAGATATGGTTAAATTCCTCTGGCTTATATTAAGACCTCTTTCATCGGTAAGCATACCTATAAATTTGACTATATTGTCAAAATTGTCCATAGGCTCGCCGCTTCCCATAACGACGACATTTGATACTCTCTCACCCGTATCCCTCTGAATCTCATAAATCTGTCCGAGCATCTCTCCTACGGTGAGATTTCTTACCAGTCCGTCAATAGTGGATGCACAAAAGGCACAGCCCATCCTGCATCCTACCTGTGACGATATACATACGGAATTGCCGTGATGATAGCGCATGAGTACGCTCTCAATCATATTTCCGTCGCCTACCGCAAAAAGATATTTCCTGGTTCCGTCTATTTTGGACTCCTGCATTCTGACAGTCTCAAAAGAACCGAATTCATACTTTTCTGAAAGTTTAATTTTCAGGTCTTTGCTGATATTTGTCATCTCGTCCAGACTTCTTATGCACTTTTTATGGAGCCACTCATAAATCTGACCGGCTCTGAAGGGCTTTTCGCCCATTTCCGCCAAAGAATCCTTTAATTCTTCATAAGAAAGAGAACGTAAATCCATATCTATCCTTCTGTTCTTTCAAGTACGCAGTAAAAGAATCCGTCACAATTATCCCTGTGGGGTAAAAGCTGCACCGGCCCCTTTACAACCTTAAACGGCAGCTTATCGCATATTCTTTCTATCTGCTTTTCGTTTTCGTTTTTATTTATGGTACAGGTGGAGTATAAAAGTTTTCCGCCTTTTTTTACATACTTATATGATGCGTTTACTATCTTAAACTGCAAGTCGGAAAGTTCCTTTAATCCGTCCGGAGATGCATTATACTTGATATCTCTTTTTTTGCCAAGTATTCCCAGTCCGCTGCAGGGTACATCCAAAATAAGGCAGTCCGCCTTTTCTTCCATATCCCCGTCAAAATCTGTGGCATCAAAAACTCTTGCGGTAATATTACCGGCCTTCATTCGCAGGGCATTTTCCTCTATAAGAGCCACCTTGTCCTCGCTTACATCGTTAGAGATAACCCTTCCTGTACTTCCTGCAATCTCAGCGGCTAAAATACTTTTTCCGCCCGGAGCCGCGCACGCATCATATACAGTGTCCCCTTCTTTTATTTCGAGCGCCTCTATCGCAAGAGATGAACTTATATCCTGTACCGCAAAGAGCCCGTCCTCATAGCCGGGCAGCGACTTTATTCCTTCAATATGGGTCGCCCTGTATACATATGATAGCCTGTCATCCTTTTCAAGACTCACCCCTGATTCCTGCATTTTGCTTACGAGCTCGTCTATTCTCTCAGGGCTGAGATCTCTTTTAAATCTGATGCTTACAGGTCTTATTAAAAGAAGGCTTTCTAGGATTTTCTCAGCCTCTTCATTCCCATACTCTTTCATCCATTTTTCGCATATCCACTCGGGAACGGAGTATTTAACCGACAAGTATCTTACCGGTTCTTTTTTACTGTCGGGGAACGATAAGTTTTCCTTATTTGAGGACACTTTTCTCAAAATAGCGTTAACAAATCCGGAAAGCTTTGAAAAGCCCCTCTTTTTCGCAAGTGATACGGCCTCGTTTATCGCCGCTCTGTCCGGGATATTATCCATATATAATATCTGGTATGTGCCCATTCTTAAAAGATTCCTGATAAGGGGCTTCATTTTATTTACCGGCAGGCTGGAAAAAGAACCGATGTGATAATCCAGCTCGATCCTTCTTTCTACGCAACCTTCAAAGAGGCGCTTGATAAATGCCTTGTCACGCGCCTCCAAATAATCATATTTATCCAATATATCGTTTATAAGTTTGTTGGAAAAACTAAGCTCCTTCTCGAAAGTAAGGAGCCCGTCTAAAACTATTTCTCTTGTCTGTTCCATAAAACAAATCTCTTAATAATGTCTGAAATCTTTGAGGGTACTATCTCAAAGCTCTGTCTTTAAGCTCTGTCTTTAAGCTCTGTCTTTAAGGCCTATCCTAAAGCAGTTCCCTCTTCGAGCTTTACTCCGAGCAAAAAGTCCTTTGTGCTCATGCGCTTTTTACCCTCAAGCTGAAGCTCTGAGATATTTACCGCACCCTCACCGCATCTTACAGAAAAATCGTTCTTTGAAACGCGGCATATTTTACCGGCATCAAAAGTTCTCTCACTTTCCGAAAGCATAGCCTCTTCGGTAACGGAAACCTTCCACACCTTAAGCTGCTTAGAGTTTAAAAAAGTAAATGCGCTGGGCCACGGGTTCATGCCTCTTACAAGCCTTGATACCTCTGCGGCACTCTTGGAAAAATCAATCTTTCCCATTTCTTTTTTTATAAGCTTTGCATAGCAGCTAAGTGAGTCATCCTGCTTTTTTGGTGTCAGTTCACCCTTTTCCAATAAAGGAAGCGCTTCGGTGATAGCCTTTGCACCTAGCAAGGTAAGTCTGTCATGAAGTGTTTCAAAAGTATCCTCATCAGATATCTTTGTTTCCACCTTGTAGAGCATATCGCCGGTATCAATTCCTTCATCCATCTGCATAATGGTAACGCCGGTTTTTTCCTCGCCGTCAAGGATAACTCTCTGAATAGGTGAAGCTCCGCGGTATTTCGGAAGAAGAGACGCATGGATATTTACGCATCCAAGCCTAGGCATATCAAGGATTTCCTTTGATATTATCTGTCCGAATGCCGCAACTACAAATATATCGGCATCAACCTTTTTAAGTTCTGCCACAGATTCCGGCGTCTTTATCTTCAGAGGCTGAAACACAGGTATATCATGCTCTAAAGCCACTTCCTTTACAGGTGAAGGGATAAGCTTATCACTTCTGCCCTTTGCTCTGTCAGGTTGGGTAACGACCAGCTTTATATCATGTCCCGCTTCAATCAAAGCTTTTAAGGCACCGGCCGCAAAATCCGGAGTTCCCATAAAAACTATCTTCATTAATCCTCATTCTCCTCGTATCTGACTTCGTATACATCGCCTTCAACCTTCTCGGTGTAAAGGTGTCCCTCAAGATGATCGCACTCATGGCAGATTGCTCTGGCAAGAAGTCCTTCTCCCTCGAGAGTAAACTCGTTCATTTCAACATCGTAAGCAGTGCACTTTACCTTCATGGGTCTGGTCACAGTCCCTGCTTTTCCGGGTAAAGAAAGGCATCCCTCACTACCGGTCTGCTCTCCCTCTGTTTCGATTATCCTGGGATTGATAAGGATATGCGGATCTTCTCCGGTTGTATCTATAACGACGATTCTTTTTAATATTCCCACCTGAGGTGCGGCAAGTCCGACGCCGTTGGCGGCATACATCGTATCAAGCATATCCTCGATAAGTTCTCTTATTCTCGGAGTAACCTCGGTTACTTCCTTACATTGTTTATTGAGCACGGGATCTCCGAACTCTCTGATATTTCTGATTGCCATAAAAAAAATCTCCTAACCGATTAAAAAACTAATCTCTGTCTAATCAAAATGATCCTAAAAAGCATTTATCGGATCAAAATCAAACTGTATATATTCCCTTCCGGGAGGATTTAACTTTAAATACTCCTCCAGGGAATCTTTGACGCTTACAAGTATATCATAATTGTCAGCTTTAATGTATATAACGTATCGATATAAATCCTTAATACGCCCTATTACCGCCTGCGTCGGGCCGAGTACGGGCATTGCGCTCTCTGAAATATTCTCAGCTTTTGAATACTCCTTTGCTCTTTGCGATAAAGACTGCGAAAGCTTTAATACCGCCGCTTCATCCGCTCCCATAACAAGCACCGCCAGCATATGCGCTACAGGGGGATAAGAAAGCATTTCTCTGTAAGCTATCTCTTCCTCATAAAAGCCTTCATAATCCTGGTTTTTGGCAAATTCTATTGCATAATGATCCGGCTTATAGGTCTGTATAACCGCATTTCCCGGTCTTTGTCCTCTTCCCGCTCTTCCAACAGCCTGGGTAATAAGTTGGAAGGTTCTCTCCGAAGCTCTGTAATCCGCACTTCCAAGAGACATATCAGCAGCAATAACTCCGACCAGAGTCACTTTGGGAAAATCGTGGCCCTTAACAATCATCTGGGTTCCTACTAAAATCTGTGCCTCTTCATTTGCAAAGGCTGACAGGATTTTTTCATAAGAATCCTTTGTCGATGTGGTATCCGCATCCATCCTAAGCGTCTTTACTCCGGGGAATTCTTTTTGCAGGAGCTGTTCTATCTGTTCGGTACCGGCTTTAAATCCGGCAATATATTTTGAACCGCATTTAGGACATACGGCGGGCTTTTTAGTCTCGTAACCGCAATAGTGGCACACCATTCTCCCGCCGTAATGCTCTGACAAAGAGACATCACAATGAGGACACTTTATAACCTCTCCGCATGCTCTGCAGGATATAAAGCCGCTGTACCCTCTTCTGTTTAAAAAGAGCATACTCTGCTCATTCTTTTCAAGCCTGTCCTCAATAAGGCTTTTTAACTTTCTTGAAAAAATGGATTTGTTTCCGCTGTTAAGCTCCTGCCTCATATCCACACAAAAGACCTCGGGAAGCTCGCCGCCGGTTAGTCTTTTTGTGAGTTTAAAAAGACGCATTTCCCCGTTTTTAGCCATGTAATACGCTTCCAAAGAAGGAGTTGCAGACCCCAAAACCAGTGCGGAATCAGTAATTTTAGCAAGGTATTTTGCTACACCGAAAGTGTGATATTTGGGTGTCAGCTCAGATTTATAGCTGGTCTCATGCTCCTCGTCCATAACGATCATTCCAAGATTTTTGAAAGGAACAAAAAGCGCCGACCTCGGGCCTATTACTATATCAATCTCGCCGTCCCTTGCTCTCATGCACTGATCGTATTTTTCACCCGGCGAAAGTGTGGAGTTCATAACGCTGACTCTGTTTCCGAATCTTTTGTAAAACCGAAGAAGCGTCTGATATGTAAGGGCTATTTCCGGTATCAGAAAAATCGCCTGTCTGCCCCTTTTTATCACATTTTCGATAAGTGCCATATAGACTTCTGTCTTACCGCTTCCGGTGATTCCGTGGATAAGATATTTTCCGGGGTTTCCGTTATCAAAATCCTTTTCAATTTCATCGACGATCAGTCTTTGTTCGTCACTTAAGTTTTTCCTGTCGTCCTCGGCGTTTTCAAATTTTACCGGGTCTCGGTATTTTGTAACCGAATTTATCTTCAAAGCTCCGGCTTTTTCAAGTGACAATATTGTCTGTGATGACACTCCGAGCTTTCCGGTTATCCATTCATAGGGAATGCTTTCCTGCTCTAAAAGCGCATCCAAAAGCTTGACCTTTGCATTCTGGTGTTTTCTTAGAGCCTCTCCCTTTAATGAAATAATCTCATCGCGCTCCATAATACGTACAACTTCCCTTAGTAAAAGCTTTTTAACGCTGGTTTTTGCGGGAAGTACAACCTTTAGAGCTTGGTTTAACGTGCCTCCGTAATTTTTTCGAATAAAGGCCGCAAGCAAAAACTGCTTTTCCAAAATGGTGACGGCATCCTTTGCGATGTCCTGTATATCCTTGACCTTTGACAAGTCGTACTCGGTATTTTCCTTTAGTGCGATTATGTATGCCTTTTTAGTGGTATTGCCCGCGCCAAAAGGCACAAGTACCCTCATGCCGATTTCAAGCCTTCCCAGGAGCCTGTCCGGAATACGATAAGAAAACGGTCTGTCTAACTTATCGAGCGATATATCAATTATTACATCCGCAAATCTGTACATTGCCGTTTTCCTTTAGCAGTTTCCTTTTACCGTTTTCGTAATTTTCTTTGCAAACATCAAAAGACTGTTTGCATTAATGTATGTTTTCTTCCTTTATAACCTCTGCGATAAGCACTCTCTCGTCCATGGGGTGCTTTACGCCCTTAATCTCCTGATAGTCCTCATGACCCTTTCCCGCAAGGACTATGATATCGCCGCGTATTGCATTCTTTAAAGCATACCTGATGGCTTCTTTTCTGTCGGGTATCTCAATATATTTTCCGTCGGTTTTTGCCATTCCGATTTTAATGTCAGCGATGATATCGAGAGGCTCCTCAAATCTGGGATTATCCGAAGTGATAATTGTAAAATCGGCAAGTCGTCCGCTCACCTCTCCCATCTCGTAGCGCCTTGATTTAGCTCTGTTTCCGCCGCATCCGAAAAGGCATACAAGCCTGCCGGGATCATACTCTTTAAGAGTGGTCAAAATGCTTTCCAAAGACATTGCATTGTGGGCATAGTCGATAAGGACGGTATAATCGTCCGAAACCTTAACTTTTTCTATTCTGCCCTTTACCTGGGTATTTAAAAGAGCTGTCTTTATATCATCCTCATTTATATCAAAATGCCTGCAAATAGCTATGGCACAAAGAGCATTGTAAACGCTGAATCTGCCGGGTGTGGGAATCTTTACATCCATGGAAAGAGCACCGCTTGTTTTAAATGTAACTCCCAAATGTCCCGCCTTTTTATCGAGCACAATATCCTCAGCCCTAAGGTCACAGTCTTTAGAAAGCCCAAAGCTTTCAAGGCTGCAGGTGTGGTCTTTGATTATCTGCTCATAATGACTGTCGTCTTTATTGATTATTCCAACCCTGCACTGTTTAAAGAGCATAGCCTTGCATTCTATATATTCCTCTATACTTGAGTGCTCGTCGGGTCCTATATGATCCGGAGAAAGGTTCGTGAAAATACCGAGATCATACACAAATCCTTCACATCTGTGTTGCATAAGGGCCTGGCTTGAAACCTCCATAACAACGGTATCAAGTCCTGCCTCAACCATCTTTGCAAAGGTCTCCTGAAGCACATATGATTCGGGAGTGGTATTTTTTGCCGGAATATGCTCATCGCCGATAATCGTCTCTATGGTTCCGATAAGTCCCACTTTTCTGCCCGAATGCTCAAGCACCGCCTTTACAAGGCATGTGGTAGTGGTCTTTCCTTTTGTGCCGGTGACTCCTATGGTCTTTAGTTTTCTTGCGGGATGTCCAAACCACGCTGCACTCATAAACGCAAGAGCATATCTGGTATCCTCGCAGATAACCGTTGTCACTCCGGTAAGTCCTTCTATCTCATGCTCGGCTACAATAGCAACCGCACCGTTTTTAGCTGCCTCAAGCGCGGCATCATGTCCGTCGAATTTTGCACCTTTAATACATACAAAGGCAGAACCGTTTTCAACTTTTCTTGAGTCATAGCAAAGGGAGCGAATATCAACATTTTCATCACCCGTAACCTTTGTTACTTTAGCCTCTTCTATCAATTCCTTAAGTCTCATAAAATCTCCTTTTATCACCTGTTTTTACACTCAAACAGGCAGCTACCATTCAAATATAATCGAACAGTAACTGCCTCTTTTAAAATGTTATCCCAGGATTCTCTTTTTTTCAAAGAATTCGTCTATCGCCTGTACGAAGGCTTCCGATGACATAGACTTAAGCAAATATCCTTCAGGCTTAAGTCCCATAACATCCATGATCGTATGCCTGTCATTTTTACCGGTAAGGAATATTACCGGAACTCCCGCAAAATCCTGCTCCGTCCTGACTATCTCAAGGACTTGTTTACCGTTTATAACCGGCATTTCGTAATCAAGGAGCACCAAATCCGGCTTATCCAGACTTAGGTACTTTACCGCCATAGCGCCGGAGTTTGCAAGTATGACCTGATACTTATCGCCAAGCAAATTCTTGACATTTCTAAGCATTACGCCCGAATCGTCAACCACCAGTATCTTCTTTTTGACTATATTTCCCTGCGCTTCAAGGAACTCATCTATATGCGCCGCTATCTCCTTTACATCAAAGGGTCTGAATATCTCTTCCTCAATCGCGGAGGCGGTTATAATGTTCCTGATGCCCTCAATATCTATGGGATATCCAAGCAAAAACAGCGGGATATCATTCTCAATGGTCATATCTCGCAAAAATACAAGGGCCTGGGATTTCTCAGTCATGGAAGATTCCACGATGATCATACAGATATCGGGATTTTCCGTAAGAGAGCTGATTGACTTCATTTCCGGCTCCATCTCTATTATGTTGTGACCATATTTTTCAATATAGTCGAGAAGTGAAGAAGTTAAGTACTTCCTGCCCTCTCTGATAACTAATATATTTGCCATATTTATCCTCTGGCACTAACAGGAAACAACATCAGTAAGCCGTGCTACATATTTCATTAAATACGTATTTTTAACTCTACGTATTTTAATAATTTTACTATTTTACATAATTAACTGTCAAGCAAATTAGGGCTTTATCACCAACAATTAAATATTTAAATAACTTTTCAAATATATTCCCTATGTAAGCAGTTATATATGCCAAATGTAAACCGTTATATACCGCATGGATCTGTTATACATACCCTATCTGAGTGGCTATTATTATAAATGCAAGCGCTATAACCCACCAAAGTATGAATAACGGTATAAGGAATCTCACCCATTTTACAAAAGGTACCTTGCAGATGGCCAAAGCTGCCAGAATCTCTCCTCCTGTGGGAGCCATGATATTGGTAAAAGCATCACCCATCTGATAAGAAAGCACCGAAATCTGTCTCGATATGCCGTTTGCGTCCGAAAGAGGGACAAACACCGGCATGACCGCGCTTGCCTGGGCCGAACCCGAAGGAACCACGACATTAAAGAGCTCATGAGCCACAAACATTCCGTAAGCCATTATACTTTTCGGGAACTTTGCTATGAGAAGGGAAAGCCCGTAGAGCATGGTATCAAGTACATTTGCTTCCTGCAAAATCACGACCGCCGAGTTGGCCAGTCCTATCATGATACAGGGAAGGATCATATCCTTACAGCCCTTTATAAAAGCTTCGCAGATTTTATTTGCGTTTAAACCTCCTACCAGTCCCGCCACAATACCCGTCGCAAGGAAAATTCCGGACAGTTCGTCTATATAATATCCCCAAATGATTATGCCGGCTATTGAAAATCCTATTCCTATTGCAAAGACCATGATAACAAAGGCCTGACGTACTGTTAATTTGGGAATGGCATTAAGGTCTATTTTCTTATCTATATTATTTACTCTGTCATACTCATAGGAATAACTGAGCCTTGGGTTTTTCCTGATTCTGTTGGCATAATATATAATATAACCGATGGATGCCGCCTCAAGAGATAAAAACAATGCCACTCTAAGTCCCATTCCGGAAAACAATTCAAGTCCGGATATCTGCTGAGCAATGCCGACCGTAAACGGATTGGTGATAGCTCCGGCGTATCCGGCCGTTGCAGCCATAAATATTATGCCCACCGCCACAAGGGAGTCCAGCCCAAGAGTCATACAGCATGCAAGAACAAGCGGAACAAAAACAAGAAATTCCTCAAAGTTTCCGCAAAGTGCCGAACCTGCTCCAAATAAAAGCATGAATACAGGAATCAGAAAATAATAGCTTCCCTTAAATGCTTTTAACAGATTTGCTATTCCCACATTCAAGGCGCCTGTGGCATTTAAGATAGAAAACATTCCGCCGACTATAAGCAAAAAGAAAATAATTCCCGCCGCATTTTGAAGACCTTTTGTAAGTGACATGAGAAGGTCCATAATTCCGGTCGGATTTCTTTCGATAAATGTAAAGCTGCTCGCATCAACTATCTCTCTGTCAAGCGCAGCATCGTAAACCCTCTCATAGGTTCCCGCCGGGATGATATATGATGCAAGTGCGCATAGAATAACTATGCAAACCAGCATGATCATCGGATGCATCTGCTCTCTTTTAATATTTGACTCCTGCCCCTTTTTAGTAAATATGTTAAGCATAGGCCTTATCCTTTCAGTCCCAGACTATTCAAAAACTCCTCATTTTTCTTAGCCAAATCCTCCCCTGAATCTGTTTCCTCATATAGTACGATCTCCGGTGCTTTTTCTACCTCAGCCTCGGCTTTTTCTTTGTTTAGCATGCCCTCATTCGCAAGTTCTAAGAGCGCATCCACCACCTCGGGATCTAACTGAACTCCTCTGATCCTCTTTATTTCCTCAAGTACTGTCGAGAGCTCGAGCTGCTTTCTGTACGGTCTTGTGGAATACATGGCATCAAAGGTATCCGCCACCGCTATTATTCTTGCAACCTCAGGTATCTCATCACCCGATAATCCCCTCGGGTATCCTTTTCCGTCAATTCTCTCATGGTGAGCACCTGCACCGATTGCGAGATTTTTTACGATCTTTACATTCTTTAAAAGCTCTTCTCCCTTCTGTGCGTGAGTTTTCATTATCTTGTATTCTTCATCATCAAGTCTTTCTTTCTTGTTTAGGATAGCATCGGGAATACTGAGTTTTCCGATATCATGCAAAAGCGCTATATTATGGAATTCGTGTACCTGTTCTTCGCTGTATCCTCTCTTGTAGGCGAGCTTATCCGCCAGAAGTCTTGTATAATATGCAACTCTGAAGGAATGTCCTCTGTTTTGCTGGTCCCTCATATCTATACATTTTGCAAAGGTTTTTAAGATCTCATCGATAAATTTCTGGTCTTCCTTTTGCTTTGCTATAAGGATGTCATTTTTCTTGCGGAAATAATTCCATAATATAAATGCGATTATAAAGATACCGATTATCATAAAGACGATCCAAAACCAGGTATTTTCGTATATGGATGTTTCCTTTACGATACCGTAGGATGCAGTCTTTACGACCTCTCCCGTCTCATCGTCCAAAACATTAATTGTAAAAGTATATCTGCCTCCGTTTATATTGGTATAGCTGATGGTTTTAAGTTCCTGCTTCGTCATGTAAATCGGTTCTCTGTCAAAGCCTTCAAGCATATAACTGATTCTGGGGTTTCCGAGGCCGTAGGTTATAACGTAAGCATCTATTCTGAATCTCTTGCTTCCGGCAGGAATCGTTATAGACGATTCGTTGCAGGGAACGGTGGTTTTATCGTCTATGCATACCGAAGAAATAACCAGCCTCACGTCCTCAGTGGTTATACCGTCTTTATTTATATCAACGGCGCATATTCCGGTAGTTCCCGAAATATATAATATTCCGTCCGATACGCAGTTTCTGGAATTTCCGGTCGGAGTATACGGAAGACCACTCTTTGTGTTGTAGAAAGTGTATTCTATATTTTTGTTTTCAAGAAGCTGATCTACTTTGGTTATGTATATTCCGTTTGAAGATAAAACCCAGGCACCGCCCACATCATCGGTAAAAATATCGTAGTTGTTTGAGTAGGGAAATTCCGTTACCGCGGTTATAACTCCGTCCTTCATATACTGGATGGAATTGGATGTTATTATCCAGTACAGATTTCTGTCTTCGTCCTTTTTAATTCTCATTACAACGCCGCTGGTCAAACCATCGGTTACTTCAATTCTCGATACCTTATTCTTTTCGACAACGCAGATTCCGCCTCCGTCGGTACCGAAATAAAGTATTCCGTCATCTCCTTCGCACGCGCAGAGCACCGGCTCCTTTCCAATCGTGTCGTTGCTGTAACAGCCCGTAATGTTAAAATCTTCTATCACATATACATTAGAGCCGGTAACGGCGATTATTCTTCCGTCCGATGTTTCCGTAACCGTTCTAAACATTTTCTTGGGATCTTCAATACCTTTTCTGGCATTAAACTCTATTACGCTTCCGCCCTTCTTTTTACATATAAGTCCATGTTCTCCGTGGGAGCATACCCATAAATTGCCGCCACTGTCCTGCATTATGCAGCGGATTCTTATGTCTGAAAGCTGCTTGGTGAAATTATTCTCCACCATCTCGTGTGTACTTAAATCTATTATTTTAAGGCCGTTATCGGTACCTACATACAAAAGATTATCTACCACGCAGGTGGTGTTTACAACGACGGAAGGGAACTGAACGATTTTGCTTAAATCGCTGAATCTGTCGGGGACGATTTTCATAACGCCCTGCCTTGTGGATGTGAACCAAAGGTTACCTTCGTGGTCAACCATCATAGAACCGACAGCTCCGGTCATTGGGATATCACTCACCTCACAGAACTGTAAATCTTTGTCAAGATAACCGATTCCGTCGGTGGCGCAAAGCCATATTTTATCCTTGTTCTTTCTGATACAGTTGATGTTGGAAAGATTTCCGGTGTTTACTTTTTCTACTATTTCCAGAGTTTCTCCCATAGAAACGACGAGAACCTCGTCGTCGGTAGTTCCCATATAGAGTATTGAATCATCATCGGGATCGGGATACAGACAGTTAACCGCATTTTCCCCAAAGACACCGGGTTCGTGATATGCGGTAATACTTAGATTATTTACTTCAAAGAAGGCTCCTTCTTTGGTCAGTCCGAATACATCTCCGCTCTCGGATCTGATAAGAGCATCAATATACTGGTCATTTATTCTCGAGTCATTTATAGGATGAAGACTTAGATCCGGCGCAACATATGCCATACCCTGAGTGGTTGCAACCAGGATATTTCCTTCTTTGTCTTCACTTATGGCCCTTACGGAATAGGAATTCATCTCCTCCGCTCTTCCGTAATTAAAAATAGTGCCGTGGTCGTAATAGGACAATCCGTTTTCATTTGTTCCTATCCAAACACGGTCACTTTCATCTACATAGAGACTGAAAACGCTGGAAATTCCGCTCGACGAATCAAATCGATGAAACTCAGTTCCATCGTATCTGATAAATCCGCTGTATCCACCCAGCCAAATAAAACCGTCCGAGCTCTGTGCAATAGCATTTGCCTCAGATGTCGGAAGACCATTTGACGAGTCGTACAAAATTGCCGTAAAATCTGTCCCTTCCCCCAGAATCTCTCGATTCTTTGCTGCAAAACCGTCCATACTAAAACAGTTCAAAGTAAGAAAGACGGTTAATGCGGCACTCAGTACTAAGCGTATCAGTCTCTTCTCTCTCATAAAATCTCCTTGATATCAGGCCATCTCCTTAACATCGCTGAAATTCCACGACTTTATATTCAGTTCCATAATCGGTGTGCCGCAGTAAGCGCACTTTTTAGCTCCAAGCATCTTAAGAGGTGCTCCGCAGTTGGGACAATTGAGGCCCATACCTGCCTGATAATTGTTATCACCCGCATCTCTGTCCTGGACATATATCATGTCCACATTGTACTTGCTCTGCTCTTTTACCTGCTCATCACCGGAAATTAACTTTCCTTCCTCATCTTTCACATAGTGCATATATTCCACTGATGTCTGGAATGTGATTATGCACCTGCCTTTTGTCTTACTGTAATTATTTATCTCCGTGCGGTGTATTTTGATATTGTCAAAACACTCGGTGTAGTTTTTGTTTAAAAGCTCTCTGATATGATTTTCCAGCTTTGTCCTAAGCTCATCATACCCTTCGCTAAGTACCTCTTTATCCTTTGTGGCAATGGCCTGCAAATAAGAAACCAGTACGGCTTCCGCTCTTGCTTTGGCTTCGTTGTAATCAAAATCCGGGAAATCCCTGTTGATTGCCGGCAGGATAATACTTGTTACTCCGGAAACAGATTTTGGGGGCTGTTCTAAAACATCCCCCTTTGTAATACCCGCATCTTTAACTGCCTTGGCCAGCTCTGCCACATCGGAGAAGGTAGATGCTACATCCTTTGCCGCTCCCGCTATCTTACTTACTATCGTAACCACTACAAC
>JAIKXH010000008.1 GCA_024684215.1 Lachnospiraceae bacterium | reverse complement strand
CTGCTAAACTAGATATTCTTTAATCATAGCCTTTATTATATTAGAACTGATGGCATGTTGAGAAGTCTCAAATGTCATGATCATATTTTTCCCCAGAAAATATCCACTTTGCTCATATGCCTCTATCTTAACTATATTCTTGTTTGCATAAGATATGTTATCCATCATTCCGAAATGTTCCCAAATATATTCCTTTCTAGTTCGGATATTAAGGCATGTAAAATCTGGTCTTACTGCTCCCATGCCCTTAAGTGTAAGTGGGTATTCATACCTGTATGGAATGCCACTTTGTTCCAGCATATTAGCTATTATCAGCTCAGATTTTGATCTTACCCGTATACCATTATTTGAGATAAACTCTGTTACACTTTCGCTGAATCCCATTGGCTCATAGATTTCATTCTTCCAATTCTCAACATACATTTCCAAAGGTTCAATAATTGGTGTAACCAGTTTTTTCCTTGCGTCTGACATGCCTATATACACATTTTCAAGTGACTTTATATCATAGAGCTTTAAAAACTCCCAAATATCATTTCTGATTTTTACAAGTTTCTTTTTTAGTAGCGTTTCATAATCTCGCTGTGCCACCTTCTTCAGCTTGTCCATTTCTTCGATTCTCGCATACTTCCGCTTTTGTGCGAGCTTGTCTACCCAGTAATACTGGTCTTTCCCGTTACTCTTACTTATTGCAATTCCACAATTGCTCAAGCTTTTTACCCTTAACACATTCTTATCAATTTGGGTTATTAGAGCATCTATCTCATGTATTTGTTTTTCCAATTCTTCCTTGTAATCCTGCATCACCAAACTCATTTTTCCGTTCTACGTGCCCACGCTTTATCTTTTGGCTGTTATCACGTAGTGCCGCAATGATACATCAGGCATTCTACGTGATACACTCTTGTTAACCAGCCCTTCCTCACGTAAATTTTCCAGATATCTACTTATTTCTACGTGGACCACAAGAATCAAGAACAACATCTCACGTAGATGCCATACATATCCTGCATGTCACTACGCGAATAGTAGCTCAAAAAAGCCACCGCTCACGTAAGCCGCCTTTTGCCCCTTCTTTATCTATTATTTTGGGATTTACCAAGCTGTCCCAGAAAAGAACAGCCATTTCAAAACGAACTTTGAAAAGAACTATCTTGAAATACAAGTGACAATATATAACAACACAGAAAAAAAGTAAAGAGATTTCTAACCGTATTAATTCCCATGCGGTTATGCCTTAACGATTAGACTCTGACGAATTCTGCCAGTATAACAACAGAGCCCTAGAAGTCGCATATATGCGCTTCCAGGGCCTAATACAATAACACTCGTTATCTTATTCCATTTCTATCGTTCCGGGGGGCTTGGAGGTTAGATCGTAGAATACTCGATTTACACCTCTGACCTCGTTTATTATACGACTCATTACAGTCTGAAGGACTGCAAAGGGTATCTCTGCGGCTTCGGCTGTCATGAAATCGACAGTGCGCACTGCGCGGAGAGCTACGGCGTAATCGTAGGTTCTCTCATCGCCCATAACGCCTACACTGCGCATATTTGTAAGCGCTGCAAAGTACTGGTCGGGCATCCATGATGGATTGAACTCTCTTTCTCTGCTGAATATCTCGTCAACAGAAAGGCCTTCTCCTCTTTCGCCGAAACGGTCTGAAAGATTCTCTTTTTTCCACTGTTCGGCAGCCTTTGCGACTTCCTCGCGATATATGGCGTCAGCTTCCTGCACGATCTTTACCTTCTCGGCAGTGACTTCGCCAATGATTCTGATACCAAGTCCGGGGCCGGGGAAAGGCTGACGGAATACAAGCTTTTCAGGAATTCCGAGCTGAAGTCCGGCTTTTCTTACCTCGTCCTTGAAAAGGTTTCTGAGGGGCTCGATAATCTCTTTGAAATCCACAAAATCAGGGAGTCCGCCTACATTGTGGTGGGACTTGATAACAGCGGATTCTCCGCCGAGTCCTGATTCAACCACATCGGGATAAATGGTTCCCTGTGCAAGGAAATCAACCGCACCGATTTTTTGGGCTTCCTCTTCAAAAACACGAATGAACTCTTCGCCGATGATTTTTCTTTTTCTCTCAGGTTCACTTACTCCGGCAAGTTTACCGTAATATCTCTCCTGAGCATTTACTCTTATAAAGTTTAAATCAAACTGTCCGCCGTTACCGAATACAGCCTCAACCTCGTCACCCTCATCTTTTCTAAGAAGGCCGTGATCAACAAACACACAGGTAAGCTGCTTTCCGATAGCGCGTGACAAAAGTCCCGCAGCAACAGAAGAATCAACACCGCCGGAAAGAGCAAGGAGCACTTTACCGTCTCCGACCTTTTCCTTGATCTGTCTGATGGAATCTTCAACAAAGGTATCCATTCTCCAGTCGCCCGCACAACCGCATATTCCACGAACAAAGTTGAAAAGCATCTTTGATCCTTCGGGAGTATGGAGTACTTCGGGGTGGAACTGAATACCATAGAGATTTTTCTCGGTATTTTCCATAGCGGCAACAGGTGTCGAGCCCGTATGTGCAACGGATTTAAAGCCGGGTGCAAGCTTTGAAATATAATCAAAGTGACTCATCCAGCATGTTGTTTTAGCGTTTACTTTTTGAAGCATAGATGCATAAGGAAGCAAGCTTCCTACTCCGCCAAATAAAGCTGAAGCGGTGTCTACTTCAAGATCGGTTTTACCGTACTCTCTGTTGGCAGCTCTTTCTACCTTTCCACCGAGCACGTGGCTCATAAGCTGTGCTCCATAGCATAGTCCGAGGACAGGAACGCCGAGTTCGAAAAGCTCGGGTGAGCAAGTAGCAGCTCCATCCTCGTAGCAGCTTGAAGGACCGCCGGTCAAAATAATACCCTTGGGATTCATCTCTTTGATTTTCTCAAGGGGTGTTTTGTATGAATAGATTTCGCAGTAAACATTGCACTCACGAACACGTCTTGCGACGAGCTGATTGTACTGTCCGCCAAAGTCTATAACCAATACTTTTTCTTTCTTCATAATAGGCCTTTCTAAATGCTTATATTAGTATTCCCTGGAAACTACACGGTTTCTTCCATGTCTTTTTCCATAATATAAATTATTGTCAGCTTGCTGGATAAGCGTATCCAAACTGTATCCCGGCTTGTACTCCGTAACGCCCAATGTAACAGTAAGCTTAATCTCCATTCCGTTATGCGAAATATTCTTATCCTCGATATCTTTTCTGATTCTTTCGGCAATAGCCGTAGCTTCCTCGCGGCTGCCCATGATAAGAAGAAGGAATTCCTCTCCTCCCCATCTGCACACACTATCGTCCTTATTTACGAATTTTTTGAATGAATCGGCAACTACTTTTAAAGCCTCATCACCAAAATCATGTCCGTAAGTATCATTGATGGCTTTAAAAAAATCAATATCAGCCATTATAAGAGAAAAGACAATCCCCCTTCTCTTAGCTTCAAGCATAGCACTATCGAGCGCTTTATCCATGCTTCGGCGATTTATAAGTCCTGTAAGCGGATCAACGCTTGCCTCAAAATCAAGCTTTTGGTTTTCCTTTGTCATCTCGACTATCTGGTAACGTCTCTCTATAACAAAAAAGTGAGACATGACCGCAACGAGCAAAATAGAAAACACCGCGTTATAAATGAACAGGAACTTAACCTGTCCTTCCGTCAAAACAAATCCCGGTGCAAATTTAGTACTGATAACATAACTGAATATCAATACAAAAATAGCCCCAATCGTGGAAACCATGGGTATTACAACTGATTTATCAACATCATTGTCCAAAACCGTCAAATAGAAGAACAGCGGTATTATAGCAAAAATATACGCATAAAATCCCACATTCCATCCGAGCATAAATGTGCCCAAGACAACCTGTACCGTAATCTCGACAAAGGTCATTATATACCCGGTCAGTATATTGCCCACATGGACAGTCCTAAGGACATACAAATAATAAACCACAACGATTCCGTTGTATATTATCATAGGCCATACATTATAATACACAAACAAAAAAAGCATTATTACATGTACAACCGTTATCCCGATGGATACAAGCTCCAGCTTAGCCCTTTGCGATACGATTCTGCGCCCCGTTATAACATTTTTTACCAAATCAAACCAATTTGTTTTCATTTTCTCAAAAATCCAACAGAATTATGATTGACACCTTCCCATACAGATATTCATTTTACCATATAGGCATTTTCTTTTAAAGTGAAAGCGTTCCTTTTTTGATACTTTTTAAGCGTTAATTTTTAGGTATTAATTATTTCATCCACACCATTTTTAATATTTATTGCATCTAAAATCTAAAAAAATGGACCTGTCTTGATGAAATATCCTTGAATTTGGTTAAAATAAGTCAAGAAATATTAAATTTACCCCTTGCATTACTTCAAATTATATGTTACGTTTGATATAACTAAAAGTGGATAAGTGGCTTTAGTTTATTCGGGAAATGGAATTTCCGGTTTTATAGGAGGCCTGCTCAGGCGTCACACATTTCATGGAAGAAAGGAGGTTGTGGCAATGAGTGCTGTTCGAGATACTATTCTTAACAACTATCTACAGACATATCAGCCGAGTATTACGCGATACGACTCTCATAAAAAGAGTGATCTGCGCAATACTTATAATTCCATTGTCAAATTAA
>JAIKXH010000167.1 GCA_024684215.1 Lachnospiraceae bacterium | reverse complement strand
TCTGGCATATGCGTTGATATTCGGCTTTTTCGGATATATTATTTCCGATAAGATCGGGCTCATGAAGCCGGTTAGATTTGAAAAAAAGCCGGTTATGGTTACAGTCTTGATGACGCTGTTTACCGGTCTTGTCCTTTGCACAGATATCTTTTATTTTAAGAACCATATCCCACAGGTTGCGGCAACGTATCAGGGAAAGCCGTCATTTGCATACTGGATGGCATCAGTACTTTATGGAGGTGTGATCGAAGAGGTCATGCTGAGATTGTTTATGATGTCGCTCATCGCCTATATTGTATGGAAGATTTTCTTCCGTAGAGAAGCAGATCCCCCTACGGGAGTCATTATTGCTGCAAATATCATTGCCGCACTTCTCTTTGCGGCAGGTCATCTGCCGTCTACTATGCAGATGTGGGGCGTAATAACACCGATGATTTTGCTACGATGCTTTCTTCTAAACGGTGCCGGAGGACTGGTCTTTGGATATCTATATCGCAAATATGGCATTCAATATTCCATGATGGCACACGCCGGGGCGCATATCGTATGGAAGATCATTTGGATCATTATAGTCATTTAAATCATAATTGCATATCGTTACTAAAGTACTTTATTCAAAAGCTCAAGAGCTTCTTCAAGGCGCTTTCTGGGGCAGGCAATGTTCATTCTTAAAAAGCCTGCTCCGCTTTTTCCGTATTCTTCGCCGGCGGTTAAATATACGCCGGTTTCCTTTATAAGCTTTTCGCTTAATTCTTCACCGGACAATCCCATATCGTTACAGTCAATCCAAAGAAGATATGTAGCTTCGGAAGGAATGAGTTTAAGCTTCGGATAACCAGAAAGGAAATCTTTTACAATCTGCTTGTTTTCAAAAATATATCTGCGAAGCTCTAAAAGCCAAGGTTCACCCTCGTTAAATGCAGCAATGGTTACAGGAATTGCAAAACTGTTTGGCTCGGCAACCTCATCTGTATTAAGTGCACGCCATATTTTTTTGCGAAGGTCCAGGTTGGGAATGCTGACAGCTGCTGTCTGCATTCCTGCTATGTTGAATGCTTTTGTGGGTGCGATGGCGGTGATGCTGATATTTTTGCAGGTCTCCGATACGGAAGCAAAAGGAACATATTCTTTTCCGGGATCGGTGAGATCACAGTGGATTTCATCGGATAAAACAGTAACATTGTGCTTGGCACAGAGTTCTCCGACCTTTCTAAGCTCATCGGCGCTCCAAATGCGGCCAACAGGGTTGTGAGGATTGCAGAAAATGAGAAGCTTTGTCTTATCATCGGACAAAACCTTCTCCATGTTATCGAAATCAATGGTATAAATATCACGAGTTATACAATCTGAATCGAGATTAGATGAAGTTTCAACTCCAGCAGTATGATTATCTAGAAGGTCTCTTCTGTAAATAAGAGGAACTTCGCATACATTGCACCCGTTATTTATAATGCTGTTAAAGAAAATATTATAAACGGGGGTGAGAATTACAACATTATCGCCGGGCTCGGTGAGCTTGCGGACTGTGCTGGAAATAGCAGGCACTACGCCTGTACAAAACACCAGCCAGTCCTTTTCCATCTTGAAATTGTGTCGTCTGTCCCACCAGGATATATATGAATCATACCAATTATCAGGGATGATATTGTAGCCGAATATTCCATGGGCCACTCTGTCTTCCAAAGCTTTGCGGATGGGAGGTGCCGCCTCAAAGTCCATATCCGCAACCCAAAGAGGGTAGGCTGCATTTTTGCAGTCGTCCCATTTATAGGAGCCCGTTCCCTTACGATCTGTCATTTTGTCAAAATTGTATTTGTACATATATATCCTTTTTATGAAGACAGTTTATTTTTTATACAATGCGTTATTTTATTCATAAACCGGGTGGTCGGAAGTTTTATCAATGCTGCTGCATACAATCTTTGTAGCGGAGGGATCAATCTTGTCCTTCTCGATGATAAGCTCCTTTATGCGCTCGGCTTTGATAATGCCGCTCTTGGGGTTGAGAACACTTATAATATCACCTGTTACGTCTGCATCAACGGTTGAGTACTCGAATGCGAGATTGGTATTAAAGAGCTTGCAATCCTTCATAACGAGATTATCGATATAACACATACCCTGAAGGCTTTCGATAACACAGTTTACAAGTGTCAAGTTTTTAGCGTTCCATCCGAGGTATTCACCGGTGATAAAGGAATCATAAACCGTAACATTTTCGGTATTCCAAAACGCATCCTTGGTTATAAGGTGAGAATTCCTAATAACGGCATTTTTGACACCGTCAAAGCTGTAATTGCCGTCGAGAGTAAGATTGTCCACCTCTATATCGCTGCAGTTCATTGCAAAGTAGTCACCCTTTACTGTAACATCCTTTAATTTAACATTGCTGCAAGCCCAAAGGGTTTCCTGGGCATTTGTAAACGCTACATTTTCGAGGGAAAGGTTATCGCAACGGCGGAAGTTTTTGGGCGCCTGGATAACGCTGTCCTTGATATCAAGATTTTTAGAATACCACACACCTGCTCTTGCCATGTCAAACCATGTGGATCTTCTTACTTTAACATTGTTACTGTACCAGATAGGATATTTCCATCTAAAGAGGCATTCGTCCACCTCGATATTTGAGCTTTCTTTTAAAGGACTTTCGCCTTTATCAAAAACGCATTCTGTTATATGTAAGTCTTTAGAATGAAAAAGGGCTCTCTCTCCGGTCAGAGTTTCCCTGGTAATATTCTCCATAGTTTTTTCCTCCAAAAATTCAATTTGACTCAATTAAATTCATTATAATATAAGAATCGCAAAAAAAACATCAATATAATTCGTAAAAATCTTAATTCTTTATAAATTAGAGAGAATTCTTAACCATCCCAATAAAGACTTAAGTTAAGTAAATTTAGCTAAAAATAAATTAAAAAACTAGTAATTATTTGTATATCGTCTGCGGGGAAGCGGCTGTATACTTTTTATTATCCGCAGGTTTCCTACACTGATTTAGGAGGAGCATTTATGAATATCACTTTTAACAAAGAGAACAATACCTTTAAAATCGATACTGAAAATACTTCATATATTATCGGAATAGTTGATGAAGAGGCTTTTATCGGGCACATATACTACGGACCGAAGCTTGATGAAGTACCTTTGCATCTTTTAAGAATAGATGAGAATCCATTTGTCCCTTCAAAAAATAACCGCGACAGGGGCTCGTTTATGGACACGTTCCCTTGCGAATTCCCCGGAAACGGACTGGGCGATTACAGAGAGGGTGCTGTCGAGGTAATAGACTGCGAGGGTCATAGCGCTGTTAATTTTACTTACGATGATTATAAGATCATAGACGGAAAAACCGTTATTAATGGATTGCCTCAGACCTTTGAAAACGAAAAATCTTTGGACGGCAAAATGGGTGCGAAGGCTAAAAGTCTTGAGATTTACGCCTCCGACAAATCGCTTTCTTTAAAGGCAGTTCTCAGATATACGGTCTTTGAGGACAGTGATGCGCTTATACGAAGCGTAAAGATCATAAACGATTCGCAAAGCAGTATATATCTGACTAAGGTCCTTAGTGCTTCCTTTGATATGGACAGTGAAAACTATGAGCTTCTCACGCTTCACGGATCCTGGGCAAGAGAGCGTCAGATTGATGTCAGGCCTATCGGCTACGGAAAAACGAGTGTAGGCTCCGTAAAGGGGGAATCCTCACACCAGGAGCATCCTTTCATGGCGCTTTTGGAAAAGGGCGCTACTCAGGAAAAAGGAAAAGTATACGGATTTAACTTTATCTATTCCGGCAATTTCCTTGCGCAGGTTGAAAAGAGTCAGTTTGACTCGGTAAGAGCCGTTATGGGCATTAATCCCGGCGGCTTTAAATGGGAGCTTAAAAAGGGTGAGTCCTTTGAAGCACCTGAGGTAGCTTTGGTTTATTCAAATGAAGGCCTTGGCAAAATGAGCCGCACCTATCATGACCTTTATAGGAATCATTTGATAAGAAGCCCCTATAAGGATAAGGAAAGACCTATTCTTATTAATAACTGGGAAGCTACCTATTTCGATTTTAATACCGAAAAGCTTTTGGATATTGCACGTGAGGCTAAAAAATCCGGCATTGAAATGCTTGTTATGGATGACGGATGGTTTGGAAAAAGAAACGATGACAACTCATCGCTCGGTGACTGGAACGTCAATGAGGACAAGCTTAAAGGCGGCCTCAAATACCTCGTTGATGAGGTAAATAAAATCGGGCTTAAGTTCGGTATATGGATGGAGCCTGAGATGATATCACCGGACTCTGACCTATACAGAGCTCATCCTGACTGGGCAATTGCAATACCCGGAAGAGTACCTACAAGGTCGAGAAACCAGTATGTACTTGATCTGACCAGACCTGAAGTGCTTGAGCATACCTGGAACAGCATAAAAACCGTGCTTGAAAGCGCAAATATAGAATATCTCAAGTGGGATATGAACAGGCAGATAACTGACATAGGAAGCGCATATCTCGGAAAAGACAATCAGGGAGAGCTGTGCCACAGATTTGCCCTTGCGGTATATGAACTCCAGGAGAGGCTTGTAAAAACCTTCCCTAATCTACTCCTTGAAAACTGTTCCGGCGGAGGAGCGAGATTTGATCCCGGAATGCTTTACTACGGACCTCAGATTTGGTGCTCCGATGATACTGATGCCATAGAAAGACTCGGAATCCAGGAAGGAACGGCACTTATCTACCCGCTTTCATCGATAGGCGCACATGTTTCGGATTGCCCTAACCATACTGTTGGAAGGGTGACACCTTTTGAGACAAGAGGTCATGTAGCACTTGCGGGTACATTTGGCTATGAACTTGATATAACAAAGATTCCCGAGAGCGACAGGCAGCAGATCCCTGAGCAGACCGCTATGTACCACAAGTATCACAGCCTTGTAAGAAGCGGCGATTATTACCGCATAGCTTCCTACAGAGAAAACAGATTTTACGACTGCTACGGCGTGGTCAGCAAGGATAAGTCCGAAGCCTTGTTTACATTCGTTCAGGTTGTCGGAAGACCCAATTATCACAGCAGACTTATAAGATTTGCGGGCCTTGATCCCGATGCAAAATATTTAATCGAGGGAGAGAATGAGGTATTGTCGGGAAGAACGATTATGGAAGCCGGAATTTTTGTTCAAAACCCTTGGGGTGACTATAAATCAAAGCTTATCCATTTTGTGAGACAGCAGTAGAACTGCAGTCTATGCAAAATACAGGTTGTTTTTAGTGTTTAGTAAAAGCAGAGGTATTAAGATGGCAAAGAGTGTAAAACTTGCAGATATCGCAAAGGAGATGGGGGTCAGTGTTGTAACCGTATCCAAGGCGCTTTCGGGGCAAAAAGGTGTCAGCGAGCAAATGCGCGAAAAGATAATAAAGCTTGCGGACAAGCTTGGATATGTACAGCCTTCCGTGGCAAAAAAACGTGCCCAGATCACCAGCTATAACATAGGTGTCCTTATAAGAGAGGGCTACCTTGGCGGATACTCTTCGTTTTACTGGCAGATGTATCAGCAGGTTGCGAGAAGCTGCGTTGACAGAGGAAGCTTTTCCATGCTTGAGGTTGTGACTTCGGTAATGGAAAAAGACAGTATTCTTCCCATGATTGTATCCGAGAGCAAAATCGACGGCCTTATAGTAATAGGTGCGCTTTCAGATGCGTATATAACTTTTTTGCAAAGACAGCTGAATATCCCGCTGGTATTTATGGATTTTATGGATAAAAAGCAGGCAACCGATGTGGTAATATCCGACAGCTATTACGGCGGATATTACATGACCGATTATCTGATCAGAATGGGGCATAAAAATATAGCTTATGTCGGAACTGTAGGAAACACCGGATCCATAACAGACAGATATCTTGGATATATGAAGGCGCTGCTTGAGCACGGTATACCTTTAAAAAAAGAATGGATAATCGATGACAGAGACGACTCCGGAGAATATATCGATGAGGAAAACAAGATGATCCTCCCGAAAGAAATGCCGACAGCTTTCTTTTGTAACTGCGATCTTACCGCCGGAATGCTGATAAAAAAGCTACACAAAGCCGGTTATGCCGTGCCTGAGGATATATCGGTGGTTGGATATGATGATTTTATTTATCCCGGATTATGCGATATCGGAATAACAACCTATGCGGTGGATATTGATGAAATGTCAAGCGTTTGCGTTGACAATCTTATAAAGAAAATGTCCGGTCAAAAGGGCGGGGCAGCGGTAAGCGTAATTGAAGGAAAAATGGTAATTAGGGAGAGTGTTAGAAAAATTAAGTAAATTTAGCTTATATACTAGTTAAATTTAAGTAATGATTGCTAAAACATTCTAATATTTTTAAGCAATATTACGATTGTTTATATTTTAAACGTCGAATATTATAGTAATTACAGTAAACCTTATTCAAATTTTTGTTTTTTTATTTTTTTAGCTTACAAAGGAGATTAAAATGAGCGAAATTAAAATGATTGCACCAGCAGTACCTAATGTACCTTGGCAGGACAAGCCTGCTGATCTTAAGCCCGGCGCACCTATTTGGAGATATTCCGAAAACCCTATCATAGGCAGAAACCCCATTGAAGGCGTTGCAAGAATTTTCAACAGTGCCGTAGTTCCTTATGAAGGAGCATACGTCGGAGTATTCCGCGGTGAGCAGACAAACGGTATTTCCTTCATCTATTTTGGAAGAAGTAAGGATGGTATTCACTGGGACTTTGAAAAGGACAAGATCCGTTTCAAGGATGAGAACGGCAACGACTTTATGCCTAAGTATGCATACGATCCCCGCCTTGTAAAGGTAGAGGATACCTACTATGCAATCTGGTGCCAGGATTTCTACGGAGCATCCATCGGAATGGCAAAGACACAGGATTTCAAGACCTGGACAAAGATGGAGTGCCCTTTCATTCCTTTCAACAGAAATGCAGTACTTTTCCCCAGAAAGATTAACGGAATGTACAAGATGCTCAGCCGTCCTTCAGATTCCGGACATACTCCTTTCGGTGATATCTTTATTTCAGAGAGCCCTGACCTCGAGTATTGGGGACATCACAGACATGTTATGGGACGTAACGGAATGTGGTGGGAGTCCCTCAAGATCGGCGGAGGAGCAGCCCCCATTGAGACCAGTGAAGGTTGGCTTATATTCTATCACGGCGTAAGCGGAACCTGTAACGGATATGTATATTCAATCGGCGGTGCCATCCTTGATCTTGACGAGCCTTCAAAGGTTCTTTACAGATGTGAGAATTTCCTTCTTACCCCCGAAGAGTGGTACGAGGAGAGAGGCTTCGTTCCCAATGTATGCTTCCCTTGCGCTACGGTTCACGATCCCGAGAGCGGAAAGATCGCTCTTTACTACGGATGCGCTGACAGCTATGTAGGAGTTGCATTCTGCTACTTTGATGAGATTGTTAAATACATCAAGGATCATTCAGATACAGATTGGAATGACACTGATCTTGGAAAGTGTTAATAATTTTTGAAGGGTTAGTCCGATATAAAATGTCTGCGTGACGTATTTATGTCGGATTAATCCTTCTCATCTTCAGAAAGGGATGGGAAAAATATGAATCTTGAAAATATGTCAAGCGAGATGAAAGTTCATTTGCTTCAGTCGATAATACCTTTTTGGAAGGGACTGCGCGATGATAAATATGGCGGATATTACGGATGGCTTTCATATAATCTTGAACTCAATATGAAGGCGGAAAAGGGATGCATATTAAACAGCCGTATCACCTGGTTTTTCAGTAATGTTTTACTTTTGTATAAGCAGGGGCTTATAACCGACGGTGATTTTATTAAGTATGGCTATACTGCCCTTGATGTAAAAGATGAAGCAAAGCATGCTTATAATTTCCTTGTCGGAAAGTGCATTGACAAGAAAAACGGCGGTATATTCTGGTCATTAAACTATGACGGCTCTCCCGCAGATACCACAAAGCACTGTTATAATCAGGCTTTTTGCATCTATGCACTGGCTTCGTATTATGATGCCATAGGTGACAGACAGGCTTTGGAGCTTGCAAAGAGGCTTGTAGGAATCATTGAAGATAATTTCACCGATGAGATCGGATATCTTGAGGCAAAAACCGTTGATTTTAAGCCGGAATCAAACGAAAAGCTCTCTGAAAACGGTGTTATGGCGGACAAGACCATGAACACTCTTCTCCATGTTTTTGAGGCGTACAGCGAGCTTTACAGAGTATCAAAGGATCCTTATATCGGCGAGAGACTTGCCTGGATGATGGATACCTTTGCGGACAAGATTTATAATCCTTCTCTTCACAGACAGGAAGTATTCTTTGATGCTTCTTACAATTCGATCATCGACCTCCATTCCTATGGTCACGATATTGAAACCGCCTGGCTTATGGACAGGGGAGTAAAGATTCTCGGAAATAAAAAGTACGAAGATAAGATGTACCCGATCACAAAGGATCTGACAGAAAACATCTATAAGACCGCATTTGACGGCAGAAGCCTTGCAAACGAATGCGATAAGGGTGTGGTAAACGAATGGAGAGTTTGGTGGGTACAGGCTGAAACTGTGCTTGGATTTTTGAACGGATACCTGGCAGATAAATCAAAGAATGAATACTTAGAAGCTGCAGGAAACGTATGGCAGTTTATAAAAGATTTTGTGATGGATAAGCGCGGAGGAAGCGAATGGTTTTCACAGGTTGATAAGGATGGAAATCCCGACACTAAAAAGCCTATCGTTGAGCCCTGGAAATGTCCCTATCACAATGGACGTATGTGCATGGAAGTAATGAAAAGAGCTGCAGGAATAGAAGTTTAGGAGAATTATGGATATGATTCACGAGAAATATTATGAGCTTCAAAAGAAGGTAGATGAACTTACATCCAGAAAGAATAAAAAATCCGATTTTTATAACGGAATATATGACAGATACGAGAACCCTGTACTTACCAGAGAGATGATTCCCGTAACATGGATGTACGATATAAGTAAAGATACAAATCCGTTTTTCATGGAGAGACTGGGAGTCAATGCAACCTTTAACTCCGGAGCAATATATCTTAACGGAAAATACTATCTCGTAGCGAGAGTCGAAGGAAATGACAGAAAATCATTTTTCGCGGTAGCTGAGTCCGATAACGGTGTGGACGGATTTAAGTTTTGGGATTACCCCATACTTCTTCCCGATACATGCAAGGACGAGACCAATGTCTATGATATGAGACTCACTAAGCATGAGGACGGTTATATCTACGGAGTGTTCTGCTCTGAAAGCAAGGATACCACTGTAAACGATCTGTCCGCTGCAACCGCAGCTGCCGGAATCGTCCGCACAAAGGATTTAAAGAACTGGGAGAGACTGGATAATTTACAGACTCTTCGTTCTCCTCAGCAGAGAAATGTGGTACTTCATCCGGAGTTTGTAAACGGAAAGTACGCTTTTTATACACGCCCCATGGACGATTTTATCGAGACCGGAAGCGGCGGAGGAGTAGGCTTCGGACTTTGTGATGATATAACTCACGCAGTTATCGATGAGGAAAAAATGACTTCACTCAGAAAATATCACACTATTACTGAGGCTAAAAACGGTGCCGGTGCGGTGCCCATAAAGACGGAGAAAGGCTGGATACACATCGCTCACGGTGTAAGAAACACCGCCGCCGGCCTTCGCTACGTAATATATGCTTTTGCCACTGATTTAAAGGATCCTTCAAAGGTTATCGCAGAGCCTTCGGGAATGCTTATAGGCCCAAGAGGCGGCGAGAGAGTAGGCGATGTATCTAATGTAGTATTCACCAATGGTGCTATCGTAAACGATAAAAATGAAGTATTTATCTACTATGCATCTTCGGATACCAGACTTCATGTTGCCACAACCACAATCGAGAAGCTTACCGACTATGTATTTAACACACCTGCAGATCCCGGCAGAAGTGTTGAATGTGTCGCTCAAAGATGCGAGCTTATTAAGAAAAATCTCGAATTGCTTGGAAAGTAGGAACTAATTAACCCCGAAGTTACGCTTCGGGGTTTTGCTGTATAAAACAGTGTGTATGAGAGGACGAGAAAAATATGAACTTAAAAATAATATCACCTGATGCCGCAGAATTTATCTACAGCGGAAGAATTGATTTTACAGATAAAAAAGCACCTGTGCTTATCTATGCCGCAAGTTTTTTTAAGATAGGTTTTACCGGAAATACGCTCCGTCTTACTTTTGAAAACCACAGAGCATGGGCCGAAAACTCCATCGGAGTAATCGTAGACGGTAAGCAGGGAAAAATAACATTAAAAGATTCAGGAATCACCACATACGATATTTCCGAGGCGGTAAGATGCGAAGACGGAAAAGAATTTTCAGAGGATGATTATTTCAAAAACTTGTCTTCCGGCAACCATGAAATTATGGTCTTTAAACGCCAGGACGGTGGCCAGCACTATGTGACCTTTTACGGTATGGAAATAGGAGAGAATGAAGCCGTTTCAAAGCTAGCATCCTTACCTTCAAAAAAGCTTGAAGTTATAGGCGACAGCGTTTCCTGCGGAGAGGTATGCGAGGCCCTTGATTATGTCGGAAAATCCGATCCCGAAAACAACGAGGGAAGGTTTTCAAACAGTTATTATTCATATTCATGGCAGGTTGCAAGAGCGCTTGATATGGAGCTTCATGACACTTCACAGGGCGGAATATCTCTTCTTGATAAGACCGGCTGGTTTAACGGACCCGAGGACTTCAGAGGTGTTAAATCCTGTTATGATATGCTAAAATATAATCCGCCTTTAGGAGAGAATCACTGGGATTATACAAAGTGGATTCCCGATGTGATAATCCTGGCTTTCGGCCAAAATGATGCCAATCCGGTTGATATCATGAAGGAAGATTATGACGGCGAAAAAGCGTGCGAGTGGAGACGCGAGTACGAGGCATTTATAAAAAAACTCCGCGCATATTATCCGGGTGTAACCATTGTATGTGCGACCACGCTTCTCATGCACGATCCCGCCTGGGATAAGGCGATTGAAGAGGTGGTAAGCAAGATAAACAAAGAGGATGGTAAAGCTACAGAGCCGGGAACTTCGATGAAGGACGGTGCGTCACAAAACGGTGGTCTCTACCATTTCATGTACAAGCGAAACGGAGCTGCAACTCCGGGACATCCACGTATCCCTGAGCACAACGAGATGGCAGCCGAGATGACCGCATTCATTCACAGCATATTAAAAAACTGATAGGGCAATTACCCGTGATATATTCTTTTCACTAATCGCTACGCTAAATCGTTCTAAGAATATATCACAGGCACTTTCCCAAAACGTATTATAAATATGGTGAATATCAAAACCCATATATGAAACCTTGAATATAGGAGACCAACTATCATGTCAATTAATTATGAAGCAGGAATAAAGAATATCGGTGATACGACCGCTTTAAAGGCAGCCTTCGAGCGTGCCGAAAAGGGAGAGAGCTTAACGATCGCTTTTTTGGGCGGTTCCATCACTCAGGGAAGCCTTGCATCCGAGCCCTCCAAATGCTACGCAGCAAGAGTGTTTGCATGGTGGGAGAAAACTTTTCCCAAGGCAAGGCTTACATTTGTAAATGCCGGAATCGGTGCTACCGACTCCCAGTTTGGATGCGCAAGAGCAGCAGAGGATGTACTTAGCTACAATCCCGATGTTATAAGCGTTGAGTATGCGGTTAACGATATGTCCACTCCCCATTATATGGAAACCTATGAGGGAGTGGTGAGAAAGCTTTTATCGGCGCCCAATAAACCTGCGGTATACACATTCTATAATGTCTGCTATGACAATGGTTCAAGCGCTGAGCTCATGCATTCAAGGATTGCAAGACATTACAATATCCCTGCATTTTCTATGCAGAGCACTATCTATCCGCTTCTTTTATCCGGAGAGATTGAGAACAGAGAGATTACACCCGATGACCTTCATCCAAACGATATCGGACATGATATGGTTGCAAGCGTGATAACATACGGCCTCGACAAAATCAGAAAATGTGAGGTATGCTGCAAGGCAGAAAACAGCAAGGCAGAAGGCGCACAGGCAAGCTCCGGCGACGACACTTCTGCAAGTATTTGTAACGATGCTTCGGGCAGTTGCAATAAACTCCCGGCCCCCCTTACTGCCAATGCTTATGAGGATTCGGTAAGATACAGAAACAAAAATGCGGATATCATTTCAAACGAAGGATGGACCGCAGATACCGAGCCACAAAACCATATCACCGACATATTTAAGAACGGATGGACCGCTACGAAAAAAGGAGCAAAGATTGCCTTTAAGGTAAGCGGAAGCTGCATCGGTGTTCAGTACAGGAGAACTATAAAGCTGCCCGCACCTGTTGCTGTTGCAAAGGTTGACGGAAAGGTGGCAGCCACTCTTGACGGAAACTTCGATGAAACCTGGGGAGATAAGCTTTGCCTTGATACACTCCTTGACCACGGAAAAGGCGGAGAGCATATCGTGGAGATAGAGATTGTAGATGCACCTGAAAAGAGCGAGCTTCCTTTCTATCTGGTTAGCGTGATAGCCTCCGGCAATCCCAAGCCCTTGTTTTTAAAGCCTGCTTTTGCCCATACAATCTGGGGCGGAACGAGACTTCGCGAGGACTACGGCTATGATGAGCCCGGCGATGATATCGGAGAGTGCTGGGGAATCTCCGCACATAAAAACGGTGAGGGAATCGTAGCATGCGGAGCATACGAGGGAGTAAAGCTCAGTGAGCTTTGGAACACGCATCCGGAGCTGTTTGGAAACAAGGCTGCGGACGGAAGCAGGGTCCTTCCCTATGACAGATTCCCGCTTCTTACCAAAATCATCGATGCCAAGGCAGACTTAAGCATACAGGTTCATCCCGATGATGAATACGCAAAGGTAAATGAGAACGGCTCCTTTGGTAAGACAGAATGCTGGTACGTGCTTGATTGCCCCGAAAACGGAACTCTTGTTGTAGGCCATAATGCCAAAGATAAGGCAGAGCTTTCCGATATGATAAAGAACGGAAAATGGGATAAATTCATCAGAGAGATTCCTGTTAAAAAAGGAGATTTTATACAGATAGATCCCGGTACCGTACACGCGATAAAAGGCGGAATCCTTCTTTTGGAAACTCAGCAAAACAGTGATATCACATACAGGGTTTACGACTATGACAGACTTCAGAACGGAAAGCCCCGTGAGCTACATATCGACAAGAGCATCGATGTAATAACCGTGCCGGCAAAGAGTGCAAGCGACAGTATAAAGAGCTTTGCAAATACTGAAGCAAATGCGGTTACCGAGATGTATTCCTGCAAGTATTACACTGTTTCAAAGGTAAGCGTAGACGGAGAATTTAACTTTGCAATAGACGTACCCTTCCTATGCGTGAGCGTGCTTTCGGGAGAGGGGCAGCTTAACGGCTACAAGGTTAATAAAGGAAATCATTTGATACTTCCGGCCGGTACTGCTAAAGTAGAGCTTAAGGGCAAAATGGAGCTTATTATTTCAAATGTGTAATACATGAACAGGATAAGCCGGGCGATTTCAAATGTGAAATACATGAGCCGGATGAATTAGGTGATTTTAAATGATTAAAAATGTGATCTTTGATATAGGCAAGGTGCTTATAAAGTTTGAATGGAACGAATATATGGAGTCTTTATTTGAAGACGAAGCCACAAGAAAGGCAGTTTCCGATGCTGTATGGCAGAGCGGCTGGTGGACTGAGCTTGACAGAAATGTTATCCCTGAAGAGGAGGTGTTTTCTCATTTAAGAGAAAGTGCCGGGCAGTACGCAAAAAGCTTTGATATAGCGATGGAAAACTTTCATGAGCTTATCGGAAAAAGGGATTATGCCACTGCATGGGTCAAGGAACTAAAGAGCCTTGGATACAATGTATATTTCCTTTCAAACTATTCCGATTTTATCGTAAGGAGCAATCCGGACGCACTGGAATTCAAGGATTACATGGACGGCGGAGTATTTTCCTATGAGGAGAAGATAATTAAGCCCAACAGGGAAATATATGAATGTATTTGCAACAAATATGGGTTAAAGCCAGAGGAGTGTCTTTTTACAGACGATTCACAAAAAAATGTTGATGCCGCAAGAGATTTTGGTATGAGAGCCATCAGATTCGACGGCTATGATATTATGTACCCGGTGATAATGGAGTATTTAAAAGGCCCGGATAATGGCAAGGAAATAGGTGATCTGCCGGGGGACGGACTTCCTTTTGACGGTATGGATTTCAGCAAATGGGGAAAGTAGATATGAGCCAAAACATACTTAAATATACAAAACCTGCGAATGATTTTAACGAGGCCATGCCTATAGGAAACGGCAGAATAGGGGGCATGGTATACGGCGGAATATCAAAGGAACTTGTGGGACTGAACGAGGATTCCGTTTGGTCAGGAGGCTTAAGACACCGCGTAAATCCCGATGCAAAAGAAGGCTTAAAAGAAGTAAGAGACCTATTGCTCAAGGGAGATATCCCCGCTGCTGAAAAGGTAGCTTTTGAAAAAATGCAGGGCGTAACCCCCAATTGCAGGCACTATATGCCTCTTGGCGATTTACACATAGAATTTGACAGTGATAAAGAAAATGAAGTCTACGGAAGATTTGGCGCTGAAAATGATTCTAAAGACAGCGATAAAGAATCAAAGAAAAATGCTTTTTATGAGCGAATTCTTGATATAGGTGAGGCCGTTGCAAAGGTAAAATATGAAACCGGCGGCGTAACTTTTACAAGAGAGTATTTTGTAACCGCACCCGATAACGCTTTGATAGTGCATGTAAAATCTTCAAAGAAAGGCGCAGTCAGCTTTAAGGCGGATATTGACGGCAGAGACGATTACTACGATGATAACAGGCCGGTTAAGGATAACATGATCCTTTATAACGGCGGTACGGGCTCTGAAAACGGAATCTTTTTCGCAGCTGTTTTAGCCGGCGCTTGCATAGGCGGAAGCATTAAAACCGTCGGCGGAAAGCTGGTATGTAAAGATGCCGATGAAGCTTTGATAATCGTTACCGCGAGAACAAACTATTACGAAGGAAAAGAGTACACGAAAAAGGCAATCGCAGAAGCTGAGACGGTCCTTTCAAAGAAATATGAGGATGTAAAAAAAGCTCATATTGAAGATTACAAAAAATATTTTGACAGAGTGAGCTTTGAGCTAAACGATAACAGCGACGGAGCAAGCAATCTTCCTACTGATGAAAGACTTCTCAGGATGAAAGAGGGCTTAAACGAACGAGGTAATAATGCCGACGATGGCAGCTTAAAGGTTGCATCCAAATCAGACAATAAGCTGATGGAGCTTTATTTTAATTTTGGACGGTACCTTATGATCTCGGGAAGCAGACCGGGGACGCAGCCGCTTAATCTACAGGGTATCTGGAACAAGGATATGTGGCCCGCATGGGGCGGCAGATTTACGGTAAACATCAATACCGAAATGAATTATTGGCCTGCTGAGAGCTGCAATTTATCGGAGTTTCATTTGCCTCTTTTTGACTTGTTGGAGAGGGTGGCCATAAACGGTCGGAACACTGCCAAAGAAATGTATGGAATAACCAAAGGTTATGTGTGCCATCACAATACGGATATATGGGGAGATACTGCGCCGCAGGATCTCTGGATGCCTGCCACAATATGGCCAATGAGCGGAGCCTGGCTTGCACTTCACGTATTTGAACATTACGAATATACAAAAGATATAGATTTCCTCAAAGACAAGTATCACCTTATGAAGGGTGCGGCGGAATTTTTCACGGAGTTTTTGATAGAGGATTCAAAGGGCAGACTGGTTACTTGCCCCTCCGTATCTCCCGAAAATACCTACGAGACGGATAAAGGTGTAAGGGGATGTCTTTGCATAGGCCCTTCTATGGATTCGCAAATAATCACTGCTCTTTTCGAAGACATTATTGAGGCTGTTGGAATTTTGGAAGAAAGCGGTTATTTTAAGAACGATGATGAGCTTTCGAAAGAGAAGGCTTTTGCCGATGAATTGAAGGCTATACTTGATAAAATGCCAAAACCTGAGATCGGTAAATATGGACAGATTAAAGAATGGGCCGAGGACTATAATGAGGTTGAAATCGGTCACAGGCATATTTCTCATTTATTTGCCCTTTATCCCGAAGATATGATAAGTCCCGGTGAAACACCGGAGCTTGCAAAAGCAGCAAGGGCAACGCTTGAAAGAAGACTTTCTCACGGAGGCGGGCACACCGGCTGGAGCAGGGCGTGGATAACAAATATGTGGGCTAGGCTTTATGACAGCGAAAAGGTGTATGAAAACCTCGTTATGCTCCTTGCAAATTCAACAAATCCAAATATGTTTGACAATCACCCGCCTTTCCAGATAGACGGAAACTTCGGCGGAACCGCTGCAATCGCAGAAGCAGTGCTTCAGTGCACAGACGGAGTGATCCATCTGCTTCCTGCGCTTCCAAATGAGTGGGAGAGCGGAAAAGTAAAAGGGCTTAGAGCAAAAGGCGGAATAACAGTAGACCTTTCATGGGAAAAAGGAAAACTTTCGTCGGCTTTCCTTACTGCTGATGCCGATACAAAAGAAAGCGTGGAGATTGATGGTAAAACCGTTAGCATCAATCTAAAAGCCGGAGCAAGGACATCTTTGACTATTTAAATGAATATGTCTGACCTTGACGAAAATACTTAAGATATTTGTTCGTAAAAGGAAAACTTATGGCAAGTATTTATAAAAAAGGTGGAATATTGTAAGCGAATCTGTTATAATACCGATTTAGGACGTTAAAGTGTAACGCTTTAAAGAGATATAGTTTACCCGAAGGGAGTTATAAAATGTTAAAACAGGTTTCTATTTATGCTGAAAATACAAAGGGAAAGATGCTTGAGATCACAAGCATTTTAGCCAAGGAAAATATAAACATACTGGGCTCCGTAACCAACGATTCTGCTGAGTACGGTATTGTGAGAATGGTTGTGAGCGAACCTCAAAAGGCTTGCGAAAAGCTTAAGGAAGCAGGGATTATCTGCAAGCTTACCGATGTAATCGGAGTTGAAGTAAAGGATGAGGTCGGAAATCTCAACAAGCTCCTTGAAGCTTTAAATAATTCAAACATCAATGTAAATTACTTGTATCTTTCTTACAACAGAGAGTCCGGCTGCCCTATTATGGTTATGCATTGCCAGGAGGCAAAGGAAGTGGAAAACAGCCTTAGAAGCAGGGGCTTTTCACTTTGCTGATTATGCTTTAGTATGATAAAATATTACTGTTCGAAGTTATTTCGGACAGTATTTTTTTACAAAAATGTAAGGAGACTTATTGGGAATGGGTACAAAGCTTAATCTTGCCGGAGAGTGGAGTTTTTGTCTTGACAAAGATAAAAAGGGATTGGAAGGGCACTTCGAAAACATTGTTTTTGAAGATTCCATTGTGCTTCCAAATTCCACCGCATATGCAAAAAAGGGTGAAGCCAACAGAGCGAGAGAGACATATTTCCTTACAGAAGTATATAAATTTGAGGGATACAGCTGGTACAAAAAATCGGTAAAGCTTCCCTTAAAGAGCAAAAAAGACATAGCGTCAAAGCATTTTTATCTGACTCTTGAGAGAACCAGAAAATCATATGTATGGGTGGACGGAAAATTTGTCGGAAAAAGGGATAGCTTTATTGCAAAGCATGTATATGATCTTACGGGATTTATCGATTCTGCAAATCCCGAGATTACGATTATGGTCTCAAATACGGATTATGTTGCAAACGGCGGACATATGACAAGCCCCGATACCCAGACCAACTGGAACGGTATCCTTGGCGAGATATCTCTAGAGATATGCGAGGGGGCGCGTTTACAGAGTGCAACGACATTTTGCGATTTTAATGCTAAAAAGGCGCTTATTAAAGCCGATATCGAAAGCTTTGATACAGAAAATATAGAGATTAAGATAGGCGCCGATCTTTGCATATTAAAAAGCAAGCTTTTGGCAGCGGATTCGGATATATCCGCATGGGAGACAAGAGCCGATAAAGAACAGGCTTTGGCCACCGATTTTGATATTCTTGATAAATATCTTGATATAAAAAAGGGTGCGGTACCCGTAACTTCTCATACAAAGAGCTTAAACCCCGGTGAAAACAAGATTGAACTGGAGCTTCCACTTGGGAAAAATGCAAAAACCTGGGACGAGGAAGAGCCTTACGTATATCGAATAAAATTTTCCGGAACCGATGAGGACGGAGCCGAAATATTTGAGAAATACCTCTGGTTCGGTTTAAGAGAGTTTAAGGCTGCGGGAGATAAATTTGAGATAAACGGAACCAAGACTTTTTTAAGGGGCAGACATCAGGGGATGCTTTTTCCGCTTTCCGGCTTCGCACCAATGAATGTAACCGGATGGCTTAAGGACTTTAAGATTGCAAAGGACTGGGGCATCAATCATGAGAGATGTCACACCGCTACACCTCCCGAGGCGGCTTTTATCGCTGCGGACCTTCTCGGAATATATTTTCAGCCTGAGATTCCTTTCTGGGGAACATGGCACGGCGAGAATGAGGACGAGTATGGTGATGTTAAGGATGCGCAGGAATTCTTAAAGCAGGAAGGCTTTAATATTATAAATGAATTTGCCGGACACCCTTCATTTGTAATGATGTCCATGGGAAACGAACTCTGGGGAGACAAGGATGCCATAAACGAACTCATGGGCGGATATAAAGAGCTTCGTCCCGACATAATGTATACTCAAGGGTCAAACAATTTTCAGTGGGTACCAAACATTTTACCCAATGATGATTTCTTTTCGGGTGTAAGATTCACAAAAGAGCGCCAGATAAGAGGCTCATATGCTATGTGTGATGCGCCACTCGGAAGGATTCAAAAATCGAAGCCTTCTACCGATTGGAATTATGATGAGGCGATAAAGCCATCTTATAAAGAAATGTCCGCGGCAGCGGGTAAAGAAAGCGACGGAACTATAGAGATTCAATACGGCACGGGCGTAAAGAGAGTTAAGCTGAGTGAGGCAAAAGGAGAGCTTGTGCCCGAAATTCCGGTAGTTTCTCACGAAATCGGACAGTATTTTATTTATCCCGATTATAATGAAATAACTCAATATAACGGTGTTTGCCAGGCTAGAAATCTTGAAGTTTTCCAGGAAAGATTAGAGGACATGAGCCTCACAAAAAGAGCCGACGGTTATTTTAGATCCTCAGGCGCATTGGCTATAGAATGCTATAAAAATGAATTGGAGGCAGCTCTTAGAAGTTCGTGTATGGCAGGCTTCCAGATCCTTGATCTGCAGGATTATTCAGGACAGGGAACTGCGCTTGTGGGACCGCTTAACGCGCTTATGAAAAACAAGGGACTTATAAGTCCTATGGATTGGAGGGAATTTTGCTCCGCTGTTGTCGTCCTTGGAGAATTCAGTGATTTTGTATTTTCAAACGGCGATGATTTCAGGTTGAATGTAAAGCTCTCATATTATAAAAAAAGCATGCCGGAATCGCTAAAACTAAAAGTGACTCTGATAAATACCAAAGATGAAAAGCCTGTTTACGAAAAAGAAACAAAACCTAAGGCTTTGGAGGGCTGCGGACTCTATGAAATCGGTGCATTTGACATAAAGACCCCTAAAAGCGCAGATATTGAAAAATATGTTTTAAACCTGAAGGTTTATTCGGACAAAGATTTGATAGCAGAGAATCATTATACGCTGTGGGGTTACGATAAAGCTGAAAACATCAAGGTTAAAACGGATGTGTTTGTAGCGGAAGAAGAGGACGGAAGCGAGCACAGCTTCGAGGTTACAGAGTCGGGAAAGGTAGCCATAACTACGGACATGGTGGAGACCGATGCTGCCGTTGACTGCGGTAAATCCGTACTCTTTTATTTAAATCCTTCGGAGAACAGAAGCCTTCCGGGAGCTTATTGCACGGATTTTTGGAATTATCCTATGTTTAAAAGCATATCCGAGTCCATGGGAAAGCCCATTCCTGTCGGAACCCTTGGTACGCTTATAGCAAAGGATCACCCCGCATTAAAAGAATTTAAGTGTGAGGACTTTACTACTCCGCAGTGGTATGAGATAATTGAAAGAAGCCGAGTGAGCATGCTTAATTGGCTTGGTTTTAGACCTATAGTCACTGTAATAGACAATTGTGAATCCAATGATAATCTGGGAATCATTTACGAGTTCATGCTTATGGACGGTAAAGCAGGACCCAGTCACGTAGTTGTTTGCACCAGTCCTTTAAGAAAACTGGCACAGGAAGGTAATGCTCCTGCAGCGGCTTTGGAAAAAAGCCTGCTTAACTATCTTGAAGAAGAGCCGGTTGACGATATATTAAGGACTCATATGCAACAGTTAAGGAGGCTCGCTTATTAACGCTTATTATGATGCTGAGAGTCAGAATCTGATTGAGAGAAGCTGCATTCCTTATGCCATTTTCAAGATGATTGATGGCAGAATAAAGGCGCTTTATGTGTCGGACGGATTATGTGATTTATTTAATGTTGACAGGGAAACGGCTTTAGATCAGTTAAATAACCATATATATGATGTTGATCATCCTGAGGATGTGGCCAGAATTGGCGAGGCAGCGATTAATTTTGCCATGAATGACAAAGAATATAATGTTCTTTACAGATCGCGTTATAAAGACGGCTACAAGATCATTCATGCCAGGGGAAAACATATTTATACGGCCGATGGTGAAAGATTGGCCATTATTTGGTATGCCGATGAGGGCCTTTATAAGGATGATAAAGCGAGCCTTTTTGATCAGGCGCTTGAGAATGTGGCCAGAGAAGTGGGCAAGCAACAGGGTAATAATTATGATTCGGTTACGGGACTCCCGGAAACCAATTATTTTTTCAGTTTGGCTGATTCCGCTCACGATAAAATAGTGGAAAGCGGAAGAAAGCCTGTTCTATTATACTTTGATTTCAACGACATGAGAAATTACAACATTAAATACGGTTTTAATGAAGGAGACAGACTGCTTGCCGGCCTGTCGGGTATTCTTGTGTCTTATTTTTCAAATATAAATTGCTGCAGATTCGGAAGCGATCGCTTTGTGGTACTTACCCCAAATGAAAATATTGAAAAAATTTTGAAAGAGATATTCGAGAAGGTTAAGGGACTTAATGAAGGAAAATCTCTTACTTTGAGAGTGGGAATCTATGAGTATCCTTCCGGTGAATCATCTTTTGCCGTAGCTTGTGACAGGGCAAAGATGGCTTGCGATATGAACAAGGATATCTTTGCATCCTCATTTAATTACTATGATGAGACGATGTTAAAGGCTGTAAGGATAAGAGAATATATCCTCGAAAATCTTGATACGGCCATCAGAGAGAGATGGATACAGGTATATTATCAACCCATAGTGCGCTCTGCCAACGGAAGAGTTTGTGATGAAGAAGCGCTTGCCAGGTGGGTGGATCCTACCATGGGCTTTATGTCTCCGGCTGATTTCATTCCGGTTTTGGAGGATACAAAACAGATATATAAGCTTGATTTATGTGTGTTGGATCAGGTTATCGAAAGAATAAGTGTTTTTGAAGAACGCGGTATTCATATAGTTCCCTGCTCAGTCAACGTATCGAGATCTGATTTTGAAATGTGCGATATCGTGGAAGAAATCAGAAAAAGAGTGGACAGGGCAGGAATATCACATGATAAATTTACTATTGAAATCACAGAAAGTGCTATAGCCACGGATATGGCATATATGAACAGTCAGATTGAACTGCTGGATAGGATGGGCTTTAAAGTGTGGATGGATGACTACGGAAGCGGATACTCCTCACCGGAGATGCTTCAGAGTATACCGGTCAGCACCATTAAACTCGATATGCAGTTTATGAGGCAGTTTGACAAAACAAAAAAGAGCAGAATTATTATAAGTGAACTTATAAACATGGCTTTAAACCTCGGACTTGATACAGTCGTAGAGGGTGTTGAAACCGCTGAGCAGGTTGAATTTTTACGTGAGGTAGGTGCCACAAAACTTCAGGGTTACTATTTCTGTAAGCCGATCAGTTTTGACGCAGTCCTCAACAGATATGAGACGGGTAAGCAGATAGGATTCGAAAATCCTGAGGAATGTGGATATTACGAGGCTATAGGCAGAGTCAATCTCTACGATATCTCTCTGAATACCGGAGAGGGATTGGAGGAAGGTGTTTATTATAATTCGCTTCCAATGGCTATTTTTGAGGCAGATGATGACAGCGCATGGTCTATCAGATTGAATAAAGCGTGTAAGTCCGTTCTGAAAAAGAGCTTTAAAGCCAAGGAGATAGACGACGGAAAATACATGGTTTTTAAAGATGACGAAATAAGCCGTTCCTTTAAAAAATCTCTTATCCGCTGCGGACAAAGCGGAGTTCAGGCCATAGAGGATAAGAGAAGCCCCGACGGAAAAGCGATTCATACTCTTTTCAGAAGACTCGCTGTCAATCCCGTAACAGGACGAAAAGCCATAGCGGTTATCATGCTTGAAATAAGGGATGAAAACAAAGATTTTAACACCCTCACTTACGGAAGCATAGCGTTAGCCTTGTCCTCGGATTATCTGTCACTATACTATGTCAACACGGAGACAGAAAAATTTGTAGAATACAGGACCGATCCCATAACCAACGAATTGGTTGTGGAGAGGAACGGTACGGACTTTTTTGAAAACAGCAGAATTGATGCTTATAATTTACTTCACAAGGACGACAGGGAAGGATTTATAAATACCTTCAGTAAAGAAATTGTTCTGGACTATATCGAAAAATACGGAAGCTTCACATATACGTACAGACTTTTGATAGACAATTCGTATGTATACGTAAATATGAAGGCCATGGATATAGGTAAAAACGGTAAGCACATCATAATAGGTGTTAACAATGTGGATGCGCAGATGCGCGAAAGAGAGGCACTTGAACGGCTAAAGGAGGAAAAGAAAGCTTTTTCCAGAATCAGTGCGCTGTCCGGAGATTACATTGCTTTCTATATGGTGGATCCTGTTACAAATGATTACAATCAGTATGATGCAAACAGTGATTTTGCCAGCCTGAATGTATCGAAGTCCGGTAAAAGCTTTTTTAGGGATTCCGTAAAGGAAGCCCAAAAGGCGATTTACAGCGAGGACTTGGAGATGTTTAAAGAGTCCTTTACCAAGGAGAATATATTAAACTCCATACAAAAGGATGGAATGTATACTATAACCTACAGACTTATGATCGGCGGAACACAAAAGTATGTGCGCTTAAAGGCTGCGAGCGTTTTTGAAAACGGAAGAAACGTTCTTTTGTTTGGAGTAAACGATGTCGATGCCAGAGTCAGACAGGATCAGGAATACGCATATAATTTGGCGGTAGCGAGAAATAGGGTAAATCTGGACTCTCTTACAGGAGTGAAAAATAAAAATGCCTACAATGAATCCGAGAAGGCCCTGGACGAACAGATAAAAGAACAGAAAAATCTTGATTTCGCCATAGGTGTCTTTGACATCAACAATTTGAAGGATGTAAACGATCGTCTTGGTCATTGTGCGGGAGATCAAATGATAAAAGACGGCTGCAAGATTATATGCGATATTTTTTCCCACAGCCCTGTATTCCGCGTGGGTGGAGACGAGTTTGCAGTGATTGCCAATGGCTCGGATTACGAGAATATTGACTCTCTGATGGAGAAATTCTATGAGATTAATGTTAAGAGCCAAAAGGAAGGAAAAATTGTAGTAGCCGGCGGAGTGGCAAAATTCGATGGCGATAAATATGCCGAAGATGTCTTTAAACGCGCGGACAAAGCCATGTATGAAAATAAAAGTAAACTTAAAGGAAAGGATTAACCGGGGGAAAGCATAAGGTAAAAGTATCCCCAAGGAAAGGTTAACTATCGTAATCAGACGCATTTTATGGTAAAATGACTCATAGCGCCCTATCGGTGCTATGAGTTTTTACTTATGATGATAATTCACAGATTATGATATTTTACAGATGATGATAATTTACAGATTATGATATTTTACAGATAATGATGGTTTACAGATTATGATTATTTACATATAATGGCAATTTGCAGATAGATAAAGGCAACTGTAAGCCATTTATGGCAAATAGTAAGTGACGAACGAAACGGATAGGAAAAAAGATATGTGGACTGCCGATAATTGGAAAGATTACGAGGTAATAGATACCTCTGACGGAGAAAAGCTTGAGAGATGGGGGGATTATATTTTGGTTCGCCCCGATCCTCAGGTTATATGGAGCACCGGACACGATGATAAGCGCTGGAAAAAGAAAAACGGACATTACCATCGCTCAAGCAAAGGCGGCGGAGAGTGGGAGTTTTTCAATCTTCCGGAGGAATGGGAAATAAAATATCCATTGGTTAACGGAACCGTGTCAAAGGAATTGACCTTTCACTTAAAGCCTTTTGCTTTTAAGCATACAGGAGTATTCCCGGAACAGGCCGTAAACTGGGACTGGACAAGCTCTGTTATTAAAAAGAAGGTGGAGAGCGGTAAAAGCTTTAAGGTGCTTAATCTATTTGCTTACACCGGCGGAGCGACTATAGCTGCTGCGGCAGCAGGCGCACAGGTTACACATGTTGACGCTGCAAAGGGCATGGTTGCATGGGCAAAGGAAAATGCTGCCTCATCGGGACTTTCTGATGCTCCTATAAGGTGGCTTGTGGATGACTGCACTAAATTTGTAGAGCGTGAGATCAGAAGAGGCAATACTTACGACGGAATCATAATGGACCCTCCTTCCTATGGAAGAGGACCCAAGGGGGAAATCTGGAAGATTGAGGAGAGCATATGGCCCTTTGTACAGCTTGCAGCGCAGCTTTTGTCAAAGGATGCGTCATTTTTCCTTATTAACAGCTATACAACGGGACTCCAGCCCGCGGTCCTTACATATATGATTGAGAGTGCCGTAAAAAGTAGCAGAGGTGGAAGAGTTGAAAGCTCGGAGATAGGATTAAACGTTTCTTCCAACGGACTGGTACTTCCCTGCGGAGCTTCGGGACGCTGGGTCAGCGAATAAAATACAGATTGGATTTTTTATGAGTATATTAAATGTTGAACACTTGAGCCACGGCTTCGGTGACAGAGCTATTTTTGAGGATGTTTCCTTCAGACTTTTAAAGGGGGAGCATATCGGACTTATCGGAGCAAACGGTGAAGGTAAGTCAACCTTTATGAATATTATCACAAACAAACTTATGCCCGATGAGGGTAAGATCGAGTGGGCTAAAAATGTCCGCGTCGGTTACCTCGACCAGCATACCGTTCTCGAAAAAGGCATGAGTATAGAGACTGTTTTAAAGAGCGCCTTTGATTTTCTTTTCGATATGGAAAAGGAAATGAATGCGATCTATGAGAGTCTCCAAGATGCGGATCCTGAAAAAATGGATGAGCTCATGGAGGAGGCCGGAACGATTTCGGACCTTCTTACCATGCATGATTTTTATATGATTGATGCAAAAGTGGAGGAGGTTGCAAGAGCGCTCGGAATACTTGACCTTGGGCTTGAGAGGGATGTAACAGAGCTCTCCGGAGGCCAGAGGACAAAGGTACTTATGGCAAAACTGCTTCTTGAAAAGCCTGATATTCTGCTTCTTGACGAGCCTACCAACTATCTTGACGCAGAGCATATCGAATGGCTCAAGAGATATTTAAACGACTACGAGAACGCTTTTATTTTAATCTCGCATGATATACCCTTCCTGAACAGCGTGGTCAATCTTATATATCACATGGACAATCGCAAGCTTGAAAGATATGTAGGTGACTACGATAAGTTTAGAGAGGTCTATGAGATGAAACAGTCCCAGCTCGAGGCCGCTTACAACAAACAGCAGCAGGAGATTAAGGATTTAAAGGATTTCGTAGCCAGAAACAAGGCCAGAGTAGCGACCAGAAATATGGCAATGTCACGCCAGAAAAAGCTCGATAAGATGGATGTGATAGAGCTTGCCGCAGAGAAGCCTAAGCCGGAGTTTAATTTTAAAGAGGCCAGAACTCCGGGAAGGTATATATTTAACACTAAGGATCTGGTTATAGGGTATGATGAGCCGCTTTCAAGCCCGCTTAATCTCGAGATGGAAAGGGGAAGTAAGATTGTGCTCACCGGCGCAAACGGAATAGGAAAGACAACCCTTTTAAAGAGTATTTTGGGACTTATTCCCGCTATTTCCGGAAAATGTGAGCTTGGTGATTATTTGGAGATCGGTTATTTCGAGCAGGAGATGGACAGAAGCGTGACCACTACCTGCATAGAAGAAATATGGCAGGCATTCCCCGGATATACTCAGTATGAGGTAAGAAGTGCTCTTGCAAAGTGCGGACTTACCACAAAACATATCGAGAGCCAGGTTAGGGTTTTATCGGGCGGAGAGCAGGCAAAGGTAAGACTTTGCAAGCTTATAAATAAACCTACAAATATTTTGCTCCTTGACGAGCCGACAAATCATCTCGATGTAGATGCAAAGGACGAATTAAAAAGAGCTCTTAAGGCGTATAAGGGCAGTATTCTTATGGTTTGCCACGAGCCCGAATTTTATGATGGGCTGGCCACGGATGTATGGGACTGCTCAAAGTGGTCAAAGCTTATTGTTTAAAAAATTATTTAACCGCTTGATGGTGAAGATGTGACCCGTGCGGAGATGAAAATATGGAAACAGCTGAAAACAGCAGGGAAAAGCTTCTTGAAATTTCATATAAGATAATAAGTGCGGCGCATGCAAAAATACTTCTTTCCCTGCGCTTTCTTGAGATTGCCATGGGAAACCTCGAATGGGCACCGGTATTTGGAAGCGCGAGGTACGCCTGTGACGGAGAAAAGATTTATTTTGATCCCGAAAAGCTTATAAAGGATTTTAAAAGAGACCAGGAATTTGTCGTTAACCTTTATCTTCATGAGATTTTTCACCTTGTCTTTCATCACAATTTTGAATATGACAAAAAAAACAAAGAAGCGTGGGATTTAGCCTCGGACATAGCGGTATGGACCGTTACGATGGAGCTCGATACCTACAAAGATCTCTCCGATGCCGATGCTGAGAGACGACTCAAATTAAAGACTTTGAGAAAACGCTGTCCACAGCTTTCGGCGCAAAAACTTTACAGGCTGTTTTTGCTTGAGCCTCCGTCTTTCGATGAGGGAGCGCAGCTTAAAAGGCTTTTTTGCACGGATGTCCATGAACTGTGGATTGAGCCTGAAAAATTTGAGATATCGCTAGAACAATGGAAAAAGATTACTGAGAGGATAAAAGCCGATTTAAAGAGCTTTTCAAAAAACAAGGCAGGCGGCGAGAGCCTCGATTTGGAGCTTGCCGAGGCCACCAGACAGAAGGCGGATTACAGTAAATTCCTAAAGCAGTTTATGATGCAGGGCGAAGCAATGCATATTAACGATGACGAGTTCGATTATGTGTATTACACATACGGACTGGAAAACTACGGAAATATGCCGCTTGTAGAGCCTCTTGAATATAAAGATATAAACAGGATAAACGAGTTTGTCATAGCGATAGACACGTCCGCATCATGCAAAGGACAGGTGGTAAAGGATTTTCTTCAAAAGACCGTTAATATATTAAAGAGCGAAGAGACTTTCTTTAAGAAAATGAACGTTCACATAGTTCAGTGCGACAATCAGGTTCAGAGCGATACCAAGATTACCTGTGATGAGGAATTTGATGATTTTTTAAAGAACGGAAAACTGACCGGTTTTGGCTCTACTGATTTTCGCCCGGTTTTTGATTATGTAGAAAAGCTCAAGAAAGACGGAGAACTTAAGAAAATAAAAGGTCTTATATATTTCACCGACGGTTATGGAATTTATCCCGCAAATATGCCTGATTTTGATGTGGCTTTTGTATTTTTAAGCGAGGACGATAAAGCACCCGAAGTGCCGGCCTGGGCTGCTAAGGTAGTGCTGGATGAGAATTTGTGATAAAGCCGGGATTATCTTTAGATTGGTGATCGTATAATTTTTTAGTGCCGGAAAGAGAACAGGCAGATAGGGGTTAAAGTATGAACATAAGAGATGCGAAAAAGTACATTGAAGATACAGTCAGACTTTATTTAAAAAAGGACGGATTCGGCGAATACAGAATTCCCGTGGTGCGCCAGCGCCCCGTGTTTTTGCTTGGAGCGCCCGGTATCGGTAAAACCGCAATTATGGAACAGATAGCCGGAGAGCTGGGAATAGCGCTGGTTACATATTCCATGACTCATCATACCCGCCAGTCCGCACTCGGACTTCCTTTTATAGAGCACAAAAATTACGGCGGCGAAGAGTTCGCAGTTTCGGAATATACCATGAGTGAAATCATAGCATCCGTGTATGAGACCATGGAAAAGAGCGGAATTCGTGAGGGTATACTTTTCCTTGACGAGATCAATTGCGTGTCGGAGACGCTTGCTCCTTCAATGCTTCAGTTTTTACAGTACAAAACCTTCGGACGCCATCAGGTCCCGGAAGGATGGGTTATTGTTACGGCCGGAAACCCTCCGGAGTACAACAAATCCGTCAGAGAATTTGACGTTGTAACCCTGGACAGATTAAAGATATTAAATGTCGATGCGGATTACGATGCGTGGAAAAAATATGCGAGAACCCGCGGAATACACGGCGCCATCACAACATATCTGGAATTGAACAAAAAGGATTTTTATGTGATAGAGACGGTTGCATCGGGAAAAAGCTATGTGACTGCAAGAGGCTGGGAGGATCTGTCTCAGATTTTGCAGCTCTATGAGGAGGAAGGAATCAGAGTATCGGAGGAACTGGTAGGCCAGTACCTTAGAAACGACCGCATAGTCAGAGAGTTTACCGCATATTACGATCTCTATAACAAATATAAAAACGATTATGATGCCAAGGTTATTATGGCCGGAGAGTATTCGGATGCAATGGTATCAAAGGCTAAAGCTGCACCATTTGACGAGAAGATATCTCTCATGGGACTTTTGGTATCGGAAGTATTGGGCGATATGAGTGCGGTTAATCTAAAGGCTGATATGCTTAAAGGTGTGCTGCCCGCATTAAAAGCGATTAAGACAGGCTCGGAGAATGTGCCCGGTGCGGGCGCTGACGGAGTAAGCAGCACGGATAAGCGCTCATCTGAAGATATTTTGGAAAGCCTCATTGATGCAAGACGCAAAAAGACCGACTCGCTTAAGGCAGCAGGATCATTGTCAGACGGTGAAAAGAAGGCCTCAAAGCTTACTCTTAAATTTTATGACAGATGTAAAAAAGATATCGGCAAGGCAAAAGATAAGGCAGAGGGTGCTTTAAATGACGCAGAGGTATTTGAGGTCATAAGAGACTGCTTTAATAAGGAAAAAGACGAGCTGAAAGCAGAGGTGGAGAAGACTCAGAGCGGACTTCACAATGCTTTTGAATTTACCAATAAAGCTTATGAACAGGGCAACGAAATGTTGATCTTGCTGACAGAATTAACTGTAAGTGAGGTTGGAACAAAGTTCCTCTCAGAGTTCGGAAGCGAGGACTATAACAAATACAGTTCAGAAATGTTAGTGGGCGAGAGAAACGGTGAGCTCCTCTCAGAGATAGATAAGCTTAATCTGTAAAACATAAAGCCTTAAAACATAAAGCTGTAAAACATAAAGCCGTAAAACTTAAACCTGTAAATCATAAACTTGAAAAAAACAGATTGCGGTAGAAACAAAAAAGACATATATAGAGATAAATAATGATGGTCAAAGAAATTGATATCGGCAGCGGTGTTTTGGGAATAAGCTCTGTAAATGACTTATCGGTTGAAAATAAAGCAGTCGAAAACACTGTTAAAATAGAATATTATCGAGGCAAAGATATCAATATCACTGTCCCTGAATGTATTGACGGAGCTGCGGTCACAGAGATAGGTAAAAAAGCTTTTCTTGGGGCTAAGACGGTCACCAGGATTGAACTGCCGTCTAAAGTGTCTTCCATAGGTGACTGGGCGTTTGCTTCATGCTCCGTTCTAAAAGAAATAGTGCTTCCAAAAAGAAAGCTTATACTTGGAAGCGGACTTTTTAAGGATTGTGTTAAGCTTGAGAAAATCACGGCAAATGATATTGGTGAGGACATTTCCTGTTTATTGGCACTTGCGGTAACTAAGATGGATGCTCCCTTTTTATTTGATCTTGAAAAGGCCGGAAGCGAAGACTGGATAGAACATTTTGATTCGCTGATTATACAGATACTGGCAAAAGATGATACTGACGGATTTTCCAAAATGCTTCTTTGCGGCGAGGAGGATTACGTTGGAGATGACAGCAATTTAGACACATACATACTTCTCCGCAAGAAGGAAAAGGTAAGAATATTACTCACGAGGTTAATGCACAAATGCGGACTTTCGACAGAAAACGAAAATACGTTCAAGGCATACCTTACAGAAAACATGAATAGTGTCGTTTGGCCTCTTGTTTTGGAGGAACACGGTGAGGAGCAGGAATATTTCGACCTGCTTATAGACGCGGGATGTATCAATAAGGATAATGTAACCGGTCTTATAGACAGTATGGGTGACAGATACACCCAGATGAAGGGATATCTTATAAGATACAAGGGCGAGAGCACTTCCGCGGGGGATTTTTTTGACGACCTGGATCTGTAGAAACAGTAAAAGCCGGATTTATAGGAACAGTAAAAGTCTGTAAAACAGGTCGGGCATTCTGTATAAAAAGTAAAAGTACTGTTAAATGAGATCGGTCAGGTAATCTATACAAAAAAGTGACGTAAATTTCGTGTATAATGCTTGACATTACATTTGCATTATTGTAAAATCTGTGAATGTGCGACGATTTAGGATAAGTGAGGGTCTCCCAACCCGAGCCTCCGATAATCAGAGTGCCTCTCATCATGATATTTACGGCCCGGACATCCGTTCTTATCGAAAAAATGATGTGAGACAGGTTTTCCTGTAATATTAAAAGAACTAAATACATTTGCGGAGCGGTTCGCGAAATGTAGCTAATCAATTTGGAGGAAACACGATGAAGACTTATATGCCTAGCGCTACTACCATTGAGAGAAAATGGTATGTAGTAGACGCTACTAATAAGACTCTTGGCCGTCTTGCTGCTGAGGTCGCTAAAGTTTTAAGAGGTAAGAACAAGCCTACTTACACTCCTTTCCTTGATTGCGGAGACTATGTAATCGTAGTTAATGCTGAGAAGGTTAAGGTTACCGGTAAGAAGCTTGACCAGAAGATTTACTATCATCACTCTGATTATGTTGGAGGAATGAAGGAAGAGTCACTTAGAGATAAGCTTGCAAACAGCCCTGCTGAAGTTATCGAGCTTGCAGTAAAGGGTATGCTTCCCAAGGGACCCCTTGGAAGACAGATGTACACAAAGCTTCACGTATACGCAGGAGCTGAGCATCCTCATGCTGCTCAGAAGCCTGAAGAGCTTACATTCTAAGGGAGGTTAAATAAATGGCTAAGTCAGAAAGATATTATGGAACCGGTAGAAGAAAGAGCTCTGTTGCAAGAGTTTATGTTACTCCCGGAAAAGGAAAGATTACTATCAATAAGAGAGATATCGACGAGTATTTTGGTCTTGAGACCCTTAAGATGGTAGTTCGTCAGCCCCTTGTTGCTACTGAGAACGACGGAAAGTTCGATGTAACCGTAACTGTTAAGGGTGGCGGAACCACAGGTCAGGCCGGCGCTATTCGCCACGGTCTTTCAAGAGCACTCCTTCAGGTAGATGAAGATTTCAGACCTGTTCTCAAGAAGGAAGGCTTCCTTACAAGAGACCCTCGTATGAAGGAGAGAAAGAAGTACGGCTTAAAGGCTGCACGTCGCGCTCCCCAGTTCTCAAAGAGATAAAATTACAGTTACAAATGCTCAAAAATCCCACAACCAAACGGTTTGTGGGATTTTTCTATGCCCGAAAATCTTTGATGAGTTTGTCTTAAAAGGACTACTACACTATCACCGTTACAAACGGAAGTGGTGTAGCAAAGCCGGACATTACCGTAACTCTGAAAGATAAATCGGCCGGCTCAACGGTTATGCGGACGGCACTTTCAAGGGCGATAACAATATCACCCGTGCGGAGGTTG
>JAIKXH010000162.1 GCA_024684215.1 Lachnospiraceae bacterium | reverse complement strand
AAAACACAGATTATTATTTTTTTAAACACAAAATATTCATAAATTTAAAGCATAATCTAAAACAATAAAGAAAGGAGCTTTATTTTATGAAGTATAAAAAAATAATAACAATGCTTTTGACAGGTGCTATGATCGGTGCTTCACTCACAGGATGCGCCGGGGGAAGTAATAATGCTTCCGAAAGCACTGTGGAGGAATCCACAGAAAACACGAATGCTTCAGACAGTGATGACACTGCAGATAATACTACAACTGCAAGCGATGTTGCAGGAAAAACCGAGACAGAGGAGGCTTTAAACCTCGCAAACATGAGCGCCGAGTGGACCTATAACGAGGCGTCGGATGCTTGGGTAATGACTAGCGTAACAGCGGTTACTAACCCTGAAATTGAAGATGAGCAGGGCGTTTCTGTATGTGTGCCCGGAGCGTACGTAAAGGGAATCGATACCGATGGTGACGGAGAAGCTGATGCTACAAGCGGAACGGCTAACGGTAATCTTGTTATAGATTACGATGCTTCCGTTACAAGTTCAAACGGTCAGGTTTACACTGCGTCAACTGCACCGGTAATCGTAAATACAGGAGCTGCGGGATACAGTGAGCAGCAAAACCAGAACGCCTCAACCACTTATGCTTCCGAAGGATATATCAATGTATCATGCGGAAACAGAGGTAAGCAAAGCACTTTGGAGGACGGAACCTACACAGGAGATGCTCCCAGCTGCCTTGTTGACCAAAAGAATGCAGTTCGTTTTGTAAAATACAATATTTTGCTCGGAAACCTTCCCGGAAATGTTGATTACTTTGTTTCAACAGGTGGATCCGGAGGCGGTGCCCACGCAACAATGCTTGCGGCGACAGGTGACAATTCCGATTATTATGATTATGAAATTGAAGCCGGGGCGGTGGGAGTTTACAAAGATTCTGACGGGAACTATGTAACCACAGTTACTATAAACGGTGAAGAGGTTTCTTTATCGGACGGAATGTGGGGTTGTGTGGCATACAGTGCTATAACCTCTCTTGCCGAGGCTGATATGGCAATGGCATTTGAGTACTATCTTGATACCACTTACAGCTTTAATACAGAGTTCCAGAAGGAAACCGCAAAACTTCTTGCGGCAAAATACATGGAGTACATCAATGAACAGAATCTTTCACTTGATGAATCCCTGGTCGGCCTTGATATAAACGGTGACGGAGATACCGACGATACCGTTGAGCTGACAATCGAATACGACGAAACAGGATATGAAGAAACCAACGGTTATCACGGAACATATGTTGATCTCTATCTTGCAAAATTCTGTGAGAGCCTTGATTACTATCTTGCGGGACTGAATTACGCCGATGGATGGACATGGTTTGATGAAGACGGTAATGCTCTTTCTGATGAGGAAGTGGCAGCCATGACCACCGAAGATAAAGCAGTTGCTTTTATTGAAGGCCGCTACGCAAAAGGTAGCAGCAGCTCGGGCGGAATGGGCGGCCCCGGAGGCGGAATGGGAGACTTTAGCGGCGGCCCCGGCGGAGATATGGGCAGCTTCGGCGGAACTGACGGGGACAGCGCAGGAGGACCTCCCGACATGAACGGTGAAGCACCTTCAGATATGAGCGGAGAAGCGCCCTCGGATATGAGCGGAGAAGCGCCTTCTGATATGACAGGTGAAGCAGTAGATACCGGAGAGACAGTAACATCCGGAATGGGTGATGAGGTTGGAACTCCCGATGCCGGCACGACCCAGTCGGCAAGCAGTTCTACCAATTCCAAGAACTATTCAAGCTTTAGCGAGATGCTTGCAGCATATCAGGCTGATATAGCTGAGGTTGAAGCAGGAGATGAATACGGAAACAATATCGTAGAGCTTTATAATCCTTTGAATTACATAGGTGCCGAAGGTACATCCAATCCTACTTGGAGCAGAATACTAATGGGTGCTTCCGAAGGTGATATTTCAATGCTTAACTCATTAAATATCATGATAGCGTGGGAGAATGCCGGAACCGACACCGAGATAATCTGGCAGTGGAACGGAGGACATGTTCCTTCGGAAATCTTTGGAGATTCCCTGGCACTCTATGTAGATAAAATGTACGGACAGTATGTTGACGGAGCGGTAAAGGTCGAAAAGAACTCTGAAACCGCACAGACCGAAAACGGTGATGCTACCGAGGCAACCGGAACCGATATTTCAAGCTGGGTTAGCTATGATATTGAAAACGGCGCTTCATTTAGCCTGGCTGATATAGCCGCATACCGTACAAAGGGTGCAAGTAAGGCAGTGCCCGGATTTGACGTAATCGACTACGGCCAGGAGGATTACGTATTCGGTAGTGCCTCGGCGGATGCGCGTCATTGGAACAAGTACCTGCTTGAAGTATTTGAAGAAAATGCGGATGTGCTTGCTGAACTGTTTGATAACTGATTGGCTTTATTAAATCATTTTTTAGATAAAGCCGTAAGATAATTATATAAAACTGATCCTTCCTGTGATAAAATATTTTGAAAATGTCACAGGGAGGATTTTTTTGTGAATAAAAATATTGTCAAACAGGCATTTTTAAGGTCGCTGCCTGTTATGGCCGGATATATAGTGCTTGGCATGGGATTTGGAATAATACTTAGAAATGCAGGATACGGTGTGTTGTGGGCAGCAGCCATGAGCCTTTTTATTTATGCAGGATCTCTTCAGTATGTCGGGGTGACTCTTATCAGCGGAGGGGCGTCTGTAGTGATGACTGTAATTACAACAATTATGGTTAATGCAAGGCATCTGTTTTACAGTATATCCATGCTTGATAAATACAAAGGGGCCGGCAAATATAAGCCGTATATGATCTTTGCGCTTACAGATGAGACTTATTCCCTTCTCTGTGACGGTAAAGCTCCGGAGGGTGGAGATCCAAATGCATACAGGTTTATGGTGTCTTTGTTTAACCATTCATACTGGGTAGCGGGAAGTATTATGGGAAGCTTGATAGGAGAGCATTTACCCTTTTCTACCGCAGGTATAGAGTTTTCAATGACGGCACTTTTTGTGGCTGCCTTTACCGAGCAGTGGATGAATTCAAAGGATCATCTCCCCGCGCTTACAGGACTTTTGTGTTCTCTTGTTTCGTTACTTATATTTGGCCCCGGGAAGTTTTTGATACCGGCAATGCTGATGATTACCGCAGCTCTGATTATCATAGGTAAAATCAGAGATAAAAAAGATGGAAATAAAGAGGTGGGTAAAACAAGCGATAAGCCGGGCGAACCGGCCTATGATACTAAAATAGAAGAATTAAAGGAGGAAGCAAGATGAGGACTGCGCTGCTTGTAGGTATAATGTCAATCGGAACGATACTGCTGCGTTTCCTTCCCTTTCTGGTCATAAGAAAAGAGCCGCCGAGACTCATATCATATCTGGGAAAGGTTTTACCTCCTGCGATAATAGGAATGCTTGTTATATATTGTCTTAAAGACGTAAATATAATAGCAAGGCCGTATGGAATCCCTGAACTTATTGCCGTAATCGGTGTGATTGGGATGCAGATATGGAGGAAAAACGCCGTTATAAGTATTTTGGTGGGAACCGTTTTATATATGTTAATTCAGGCTTTTGTTTAGGGGATTGTTTTTAACGAAAAATTTCGTTATTATAGATAGTTAGAAAACGAATCAGGTAAGGTATTTTAAATTTCATATATATTTTTTCAGACATACGGGGGTTACTATGTTAAGGAAAAAAATTTTGGCGCTTTTAAGCATCGCAATGCTTGCTGTGGGGACGGCAGGTTGTAAGAGTGATGCTTCGGAGCCGGCGGATCCCGAGCTCCTTTTGGGATTTAGCCAGATAGGTACGGAGAGTGCCTGGAGAATAGGCAATACTTTGGATATCGAGCAGCAGGCCGAAAATTATGGGGTTGGTCTTATGCTTGAAAATGCCAATCAAAAACAGGAAAACCAGATTGATGCCATCAGGAGATTTATCGCATACAAGGTAGATGTAATAGCTTTTTCTCCCATAGTAGAGGACGGCTGGGACAATGTCCTTTCAGAGGCCAAGGAAGCGGGGATACCCGTTATTTTGGTGGACAGGGATATCAATACCGAAAAGTCCGACTTAACCACCTGCCTTATTGGCGCCGACTTTTATAAAGAAGGCGTTATGGCCGGGGAATATCTGGTAAGAAAAGCCGACAGTCTGGGGCTTGATCATATAAATATAGTGGAAATAACAGGTACGGAAAATTCTACGCCGATGATGCAAAGACAGGCGGGATTTTTGGATGCTATAAAAGGCGATGAACGTATGACTGTGCTTGAAAGTATTGACGGGGACTTTCTAAAAAGCCGCGGCGCCGAGTGCATGCGGCATCTTCTTGATACCTACGGAGATGAGATCGATGTGGTATTTTCTCATAATGATGAAATGACGATCGGAGCACTTCCGGAAATAGAAGAGGCAGGCTATACGCCCGGAAGCGATATGATCATTATTTCTATTGATGGCGGTCAGGAGGCCATCAATGTCCTAAAAGATGGCAAGATAAATTGCGTCGTTGAATGTACACCCAAACTTGGAAAAGCGCTGATGGAGACAGCACTTAAACTTAAAAACGGGGAAGAAGTGGACAGGGTGATTCATCCGGAAGAACAGGTATTTTCCGATGAGCAGGACACTTCACTGATAGGTCCGAGGGGATATTAGGACCTGTATATTTTGAGAAGAGCAATTCTTGGAAATGAATAACCATAGGTTATTACGCCGATCGGAAAGCAAAAAAATGGGGAAAATAAAAAAGGAAAAAAGCATCCTTGGGCAGATAAGTGACCTTAGCCACAGACTTGTTTTGGTGCTGGTGATTCCAATTATCATCAGCCTTGTGCTCATGCTTATCTATGCCTTAAGATATCATAGCTCCATTGTCAGAATGGAAACCATTACAAACCTCAAGACAATCGTATCAAACGATATCCCGGGGACTGCCTGGAATATAGTTAGCGGCCGCGAGACATTCGAAAAGAGCGGAATCTATGTGTCTATTCACGAGGTTGAAGATACCATTGAAGATATTACGGAAAAAACAGGGGAGGAAAACCGCCTCTCTCTTATAGTCGCGCAAAGGACTATGCAGACTTTGGAAAATTATATAGATAAAATACGCGACAACATAATTGCAGAGGTGCCCGTGGTTCAAAACGAGGAACAGGTAAGCGAAGTTAGGGATGTGGCGGCACTGGTGGACAGCATGCTGGGCGATTATATAGCACAGGAAATAAACTCCACCGCACGAATGAGTGTCAGTATGAAGATAACCGTTATATGTACTGCTGCATTTGAGGTGCTTATTGTTATAGCGGCATGGATTTTCAGAAACAGGTATGTTAAAAAGACAGCTCTTTCAATAAGGGAGCCTATTGAGCGTCTCGAGGAGGCGGCTGCGAGGATTGCAGAGGGAAGTCTTGATGACAGACTGGCGGATACGGACGTATCGGAGCTTAGAAATCTTACGCTTCAGGTTAATATCATGGCCGACAAGCTAAAGACAATGATGGAGAAAAGCAACAGTGACCAGAGAAAACTTAGAAAAGCTGAACTTAGGACACTTCAGGCTCAGATAAATCCCCATTTTTTGTACAATACTCTTGACGCTATTGTGTGGAAGGCTGAAGCAGGCGAGAAGGACGAAGTAATACAGCTTACAAGTGCACTCAGCAATTTCTTCCGCATAAGTCTTTCTTCCGGA
>JAIKXH010000103.1 GCA_024684215.1 Lachnospiraceae bacterium | reverse complement strand
GATGTATTGATAACCGGAAAGAGAATGGCTGAATTATACGATGAGACAATTCCCTGGTACGGACCTTTGTGGCTTGCACAGTATTTTTCCAGATAGAGAAATATTGAAATAGTGTAGAATGCCGCCCTGAATCAAACAGGGGTGGCATTCTTTGTGTAAAATGAATTTATTTTGTTAAATAGGAGATTTTTTTTTGTAAAATATGTATAGCTGTTGCATTGACTACAAGTTGCCTTTTATCTATAATAACCGTATGAGTAACGTAATTGGGGTCTGTGTTACAAGAGTACAGGGGGAAATGTGTAGGACATTTCTTGGAAGCTTGCTTAAAAATGCGAAAAAAGCAGGCTTTAAAATCTGTGTCTTTCAAAGCGTTTACGATTTTGACGAACAGGATGAGTCAGGAGCGGGTTATATATTTGATTCCATACCGTTTTCTGAGCTTTGTGCCGTTATTATATTGCATGATACTATCTATGACAAAGCTATCAAGGATCGAATCGTAGATGGCGCAAACAGTGCCGGAATCCCTGTAATCATGGCCAGAGATATATACCCGGGCTGCATTTCCCTGGTCGGATCTTTTGATGATGTTTACTATAAGCTTATCAGTGATGTAATCGATAAGAATAACTTAAAGGATGTTTATTACATCGGCGGTCGCCAAAATTCGGGAGTTGATTCAAAACGCCGAATTGAAGTTTTCCGAAAAGTATGCAGTGATAAAAATATAGACTTTGATGATTCAAAAATCGGTTACGGCCAATACTATGAAGTGCCTACCTACAGAATTATCGATTCACTTACCGAAGGCGGTAAAAAGCCTCCGCGCGGTATTTTTTGCGCAAATGACATAATGGCGCTTGCCGTTATTGAGAGGCTTGAGGAGAACGGATACAAGGTCCCGGAGGATACCGTTGTTGTCGGATTTGACGGATCTGAGAGCGCCAAGTATTCCGAACCGTCACTTACTACATGCTGCGAGAACATGGAAAATATTTCGGTTTTGGCTATAGATGTCATTAAAAAAGCTATAAAAGGCGATGTGACAGCTGAGGTGTATAAATACGATTTCTCACCGGCGTATGCGGCATCTGCCGGATATGATGAGGTTAGCGACAAAACAGGCGGGAAAGCTTCACTTGAAATATTCAGACGTTTCAGGTCTGATGAGGCAGATGAAGAGGCCAGCAACATTTGGATCGATTCCATTATGACCTCTCAAGATCTGTTTGGATATAAAAATGTTTTGCCAAATATTTTGACAAAGCAAAGATATATCTATGCCAGACCTGAGAGTTTTTGGAAATTCAGCGACGGGGAAGGCGCATACAGACTTCCGGAGAGGCTCATATATTATAAATACAATGATGAAGGGGCCCTTATCAAGGGCGAGTGCGAGCTTGACAATATTATAAAAGATAGTATCAGAGAGTGTAAGGCGGATGAGGCTACATATATATCCGCCATATCGATGCACAATGTAGTTTTCGGAATAGCGGTGGACCATTCTTCGGATCCTTTTAATGAGGGCGGAAGGTTAAACAGATTTGCCCTAACCTTAGACAGAGGACTTTCTCTTGCCATAAGCGGTGAGAGACAGCTCTATCTCGCAGATAAGATAAATAAAAGCAGATACATAGATTCTCTTTCGGGAATGCTTAATGCGGACGGGGCCAGCAGATTTTACAAGAATTATATAAATGATGAAGAAGCCAGGCATACGTACATGCTTATAGGAACGTATACCATTATCAGCTATGCCGAGCTTTTGAAAGAATACGGAACGGATTTTCTGGAGGATTGCATAAAATTTGTGTCCGGAACACTTAAGGAGATGAACCCCGACTGCAGGGTTATCGCCAGAATATCTTCTGCCAGCTTTATGGTGGGCTATGTGTTTGAAGATGAACACAATTCCTCAAAAGAGATAGAGGTTACCATCAACAATTTCTTTACTGCAATAGAGACAAAACGTTTAGAAAGCGAAAGCTGGGACAAGCTTGAAGTTTCGTGTGGATACATATCCGACGAGCATCAGGAATGCGATTCGCTTGAGGGCTATATAAATGCTGCGATTGCTACTATGTATCGGAACAGGGCGGCTATACATGAAAATGCTCCCAAGGTCCTTGAAAGCAACAGCAACGACGGCCCTGCACTTTTAGAGTACAGAAGAAAAGTAGTAAGACTTATAGAAAATGATTTGTTTATATATCATTTTCAGCCCATTGTCAGCGCAAAAACAGGAGAAATTGTGGCGTATGAAGCTCTTATGAGGACGGACGAGTCCATAGGAATGAGCCCGACCGAGGTACTTCAGGCTACGGAAATGTTTGACAAATATGCCGATTTAGAGTCTGCCACTTTTTACCATATTTTCAGAAGAGTAAAGAATCAGCTTTCGGATTTTGAAGGAAAAAAGGTATTTATCAATACTGTTCCGGGGCATTTCCTCTCAGAGTGTGAGGTTGGCATTTTGAGGAACAACTACGGAGATTTGCTGGATATAGCTACGATAGAACTTACAGAGTCAAGAAGCGTCACGCATGAGGAAATAGATGCGATAAGACATCTGTCCTCACCTGACAAAGCCAATGATATAGCTGTTGATGACTACGGTATGGGGCACTCCAATATAGTTAACCTCTTAGAATACAGACCTCAGGTCGTTAAAATAGACAGATATTTAATCAGTAATATTCAAAACGACAGGAATAAACAGCTGTTTGTCAAGAATCTTATAGAGTTTGCATCCGGAGAACATATAAAGGTTTTGGCTGAAGGGGTAGAAACTTCAGAAGAGTTAAGGACCGTTATAGAATTCGGAGTTGACCTTATCCAGGGCTACTATACTGCAAGACCTACCTTTGAAGTGGTTCAGCGGATAGACTCAAAAATAGAGGAAGAGATTAAAAAGGCTGCGGAGGCAAGGAAAGCCTGCAAATAGGCAGACCTACAACAAATAGGCAGGATTCTTTGAGTCCTGCCGTGACAA
>JAIKXH010000155.1 GCA_024684215.1 Lachnospiraceae bacterium | reverse complement strand
TCGCTGTTATCAAATTTACCCAAATTATGTACTTCCTTTCTGTGAGACTTTTATTAGCCGGCATTTTGCCATACTTTTGAATCATAAATATCCGGCGTTTAACTTACTATAAACTATAAATGCCCGGCATTAATATAGCTTACCATAAATCATAATAGATCTGATATCAATATAAAATTCTTTATTGATAATTAATATTCAAAGTAATTACCTTTCGCCGTGCCTTTCGCCCCATACTCCCGCGTTCCATGAATCTTTCTTGCCGTGATAATGAGTTTCGGACATTTCACCTTTTTGTTTTTTATCGGAAAAGGATACGCCTAAACGACTCACTCCGTCCTCCATTTTTCCGTCAATCATTTTTACAATATCATCTATCTCTTTACTGTCCATGCTTATCCTTCTTTTCTTTTATACTTCTACTTCTCTTTTATATGTTTATTTATACTTCAATGTTTCTTTTATACTTCTGTTTTTTTACATATCTGTCGTACATAATTTAACACATTTGTGATATCTGATAAAAAAAATATACCCGCTTCAACAATAATATTGAAACGGGTACGGTTTTGCAATTAAATCTTCATTACATCATCCTGAGTCAAAATCTTTAATCCCTTTGCGGTAAGTCTTGCCTCTGCAGCCTTAGTGTCGGCTACGCGGAAAATCATGCAAGCGCTCTTTGTAGTCTTATGTCCGGAAACCGCGTACATATACTCAATATTAACCTCGGCCTCGGAAAAGATATTTATGAGCTTATCCAGTCCGCCGGGCTCGTCGGGAATTTCAACTACCAAAACCGAATTGAGGTTTGATACGAAATCCGCTTCCTTAAGTACATTTACCGCAGAAATCGGGTCGTCCACAACGATTCTTGCAATTCCGAAATCCCTGGTCTCAACCATTGAGATTGCTCTCATATCTATTTCATGTTCAGCGAGAACTCCGGTCATTTTTTTAAGTGCTCCGGGTTTGTTCTCAAGGAAAACCGAAATCTGTTTAACTGACATATATATCCCTCACTTTCTAAACTAATAGCCAAAACACATTTTACTTATAGCTTAAAGCAAAAACACATTCTACCTATAGCTTATAGCTAAATAACTTTTGTCTATAGCTTTTAGCTAAATACCTTCTGTCTATAGCTTACAACTAAATCTTTCTCTTATCAACAACTCTGACAGCCTTTCCTTCGCTTCTGGCGATGGACTTGGGTGCCATCAGTGATACTTTAGCCTTGATGCCGAGCATAGCCTTTAAGTCGTCAGAGAGCTTTCTCTGACGGGCCTCAATCTCACCGATGTTGTCGGTGAACATCTCGGGAGTCATCTCTACCTGTACATCAAATGTGTCGGTATTGTTTACACGGTCAACGATAATCTGATAGTTCGCCGCATATCCATTGTTCATAAGAACGGTCTCTATCTGGCTGGGGAATACATTTACGCCGCGGATGATAAGCATATCGTCGCTTCTGCCCATGGGCTTAGCCATCTTGATATGTGTTCTGCCGCAGGAACATTTTTCTCTGGTAAGTTTGCAGATATCCTTGGTCCTATAACGGATCATAGGGAATGCTTCCTTGTCGATGGCGGTGAAAACCAGCTCACCGGTTGAACCTTCGGGAAGTACTTCCTCTGTATCGGGATCTATTATCTCTGCGATAAAGTGGTCCTCATTGATATGCATTCCGCTCTGTGCTGAGCACTCGAATGCAACTCCGGGACCTGAAAGCTCTGTGAGTCCGTAGATATCAAAAGCCTTTATTCCGAGGGTCTTTTCGATATCCTTTCTCATCTCCTCACTCCATGCCTCTGCTCCGAAAATTCCGGCCTTGAGAGGAATATCATCGGGGCCGTAGCCGAGTTCTTTCATTCTCTCTCCGAGGTAAGCGGCATAGCTTGGGGTACAACAAAGAACTGTCGCTGAAAGGTCCATCGCAAACATAATCTGTCTGTCGGTATTACCGGAGCTGATGGGAATAGTCAATGCGCCGACTTTATGCGATCCGCCGTGGAGTCCGGCGCCGCCTGTAAACAGTCCGTATCCGTATGCTACCTGAACCACATCTTCATCTGTGGCACCTGCTGCCATAAGCGCTCTCGCACAGCAATCCTCCCAGAGGTCTACATCATGCTGTGTGTAATATGCGACAACTCTCTTTCCGGTGGTTCCGGATGTAGAGTGGATACGCACGCAATCCTTTAACGGCATTCCGAGGAGTCCGTAAGGATATGCATCTCTCAAATCCGCTTTTGACAGGAAAGGAAGCTTATGAAGATCGTCAACTGACTTGATATCCCCGGGAGTAAGTCCCTTCTCTTCCATCTTTTTACGGTAATAAGGGACATTGTCCCATACGTGCTGAACCTGCTTTACAAGCTTTTCCGACTGAATCTCGCGGATCTTCTCATAAGGCGCGCATTCGATTTCTTTCTGATAGTACCTTTCCATGCTGCCAAAAGCTCCTTTCAAAGTTATAAGTTTTTATAAAACGAAATACTCTCTCTATTTGATAAATTACACTGAGTGTTTTCCAAGCTCGAAAGCCTTTTTGTTCATCTCCAAAAACTTAGGAGGGACGTTTGCTTCCAAAGAAGCCATCCAGGCATCTTCGGGAAGATCGAAATAATGAGAAAGCCTTCCCAAGAGAACGATATTTACGGCTTTGGCGCTTCCGGCTTCCTTTGCAAGAGCAAGACAATCAATTGCATCGATCTTAGCTCCCGAGGCTTTTATTTTTTCAGCCAAATCCTCGGGATACTGTGCCGCACCCGTTATAACTGGCATAGGATCGATCTGCTGAGTATTTGTAACGATCTGACCGTCCTTTTTAAGGTAAGAAAGCCATCTTGCAGCCTCAAGTATTTCAAAGGAAACAATGTAATCAGCCTCACCTTTATCAATCACGGGAGAATAAACCTTATCGCCGTAGCGTACATAAGTTACAACGCTTCCGCCTCTCTGGCTCATTCCGTGAACCTCAGAAACCTTTACG
>JAIKXH010000142.1 GCA_024684215.1 Lachnospiraceae bacterium | reverse complement strand
TTTACCTCGTCGATGATAAAAGGAGGACGATTTCTGGATGCATCAAGCGTTCTCCAGATATACTCGCCAAGCACTCCGAGCATGGATATTACCACTCCGAATCCAAATAGGATTACGCACATAAGTGATGCCCATCCCTTCATGCTTATACCGTATTTGAATTTCTCAACAAATACGGATATAAGTAACCCAAGGGCAGCAATATCAAACACCACGCCCACTCCGATCATGATTCTCATGGGAGCGTAACTAAAGCTCATTACAGAGTCAACTACAAGCTTTATCTTTTTTGACAATGTCCAGCGCGATCTTCCGACCTCTCTGTCCTGTCTGACAAAATAGATCATATCGGTCTTGAAGCCTACCCACATTACCTGCAAAGTAAGAGATGAATTCTTTTCATCAAGTCTCTCAAGCACCTCTATAACCTTGCGGTCTACGAGATAGCAATCGCATCCGCCCTTTGGCATATTTTTGTTTACCATTCTGCGGACGATTGCATAATACATATTTGCAAAAAATACTTTTACAGGGTTTTCCTTGCGCTCCTGTCTGACAGCGAGCACAACCTTATTTCCCTTTTTCCAGCTCTCATACATCTCAAGTATGATAGCCGAATCCTCCTGGAGATCCGCCTGCTTTGTTACCGCGCAGTCACCGGTGCACTCTGAAAGTCCGGCCAAAAGCGCAGCATGCTCACCGTAGTTTTTGGAAAGCTTTACGCACTTGACGTTTTCATCCATCTCGCGGATACGGTTCATCACTTCCCATGAGGAGTCTCCCGAGCCGTCATCCACAAATACGATCTCATAATCTCCGAGCTCGTCAAGTATTTTATTTTTCATATCCTCATATAAAAGCTCGATGGTATCTTCGTTGTAGTACACAGGTACTACTATTGATATTTTGCTCATAAATCTCCGTCTTCCTGCGTTTCTTTATAGCCTTTATCCGCTTAAGATATATAGTACCTTTATTTTTTTCCGATTATTTTTAAATATTCGTTATAGTCGCGGATATATTCGTTTCCGTCATAGTGCTCGTTTGAAAGTACCAGGAGCACCGAGTCCGGTGAAAAATCATACATTTCCTTCCAAAGCATCTTTGGAAGATACACTCCCATTCTCGGCTGGTTAAGCTCGATAACACCGGTTTCTTTTCCGTCATCGACCTTTACTTTGCTGGTCCCCGCAACATTTATAAGTACAAATTCAGACTTAAGGTTTGCGTGCTGACCGCGAACCACGCTGTCATCGGAACCGTATATATAAAAGATTCTCTTTATATCAAAAGGTATCTGCATTCCTCCCTCTACGACAACGAGATTTCCTCTCTCATCGCCAAGGTCCGGAAACTGCAATAATTTGTATTTGTTATCTATCTCAGACATTTTATCTCCCACTAACCGCAGCCATCCAGGTTACGCTTTTAAACTCTCCGTCTATGCAGACATCGTCCACCAGAAAGCCCTCTTTTTTAAATCCGGCATTCATATAGCTTTTAACCGCTCTGTCATTGCCTTCAAGCGCCCTTAAGTATACTCTGTGGAGTCCTAACCCGTCAAATGCATACTTAAGCATGAGCTTAGCTATCTTTGTGCCGAGGCCTTTTCCCCTGATGCTCTCGTCTCCTATCATCACGCCGTATTCAGCCTTTTTGTTTATGTTATCAATGTTTAGGAGATATACATTTCCTATGGCACGGTCCGCTGTACTTTGAAGTTCTGCGCCTTCATTCTCATCAGCGCCCTCTGCTGCGTCCTCAAATCTTTTCCCGGTGAGGCACACCATCATGGATGCCGCCTTTCCGGTCTCGAGATTATCTCTGATCCAGTTTTTCTGGCCTTCAACGGTGAATTTGCCTCTGTATATAAAATATTTATTTACAGACTCACTGTTTCGCCAATTCACGTAGGTTTCTGCATCATCATATGTCATCGGACGCAGATATATTATGCCTTCCTCGTCCGAATATTCATTTTTCCAATCTATCTCTCTCATAGATTTACTCTGCCTGTATAACCGTTCCGGTCTTGCCTTTTGCTCCGTCCAATGCTTTCTCTATCGAGGTGATTATAACTTTTCCGCTCGGATTAGCCGCTAAAAATTCGATAGCCGCTTCGATTTTGGGAAGCATGGTTCCCTCGCCGAACTCACCGGCCTCGATATATTTTTTAGCCTCAGCTACAGTCATTTGAGTGATGGGCTTTTGACTCTCGGTTCCAAAGCCTGTGCATACATACTCCACACCTGTAAGGATCAAAAGCACATCGGCGAGGAGGTCTGAAGCAAGCTTACCTGCGATGGCATCCTTTTCAATAACCGCAGACGCACCCTTAAGCGCGTGTTTTTGCTCGATAACGGGAATTCCGCCACCGCCGCAGGCTATAACCACCTGGTCTGCTGCGCAAAGTGCCTTTATGGCATCGATCTCTACGATATCAATAGGCTTAGGTGCCGCAACCACTCTTCTGAATCCTTTACCGGGGTATTCTTTAACGTAATTGCCTTTTTTAACCTCTATCTCCGCATCCTCGGCAGACATGTATCTTCCGATTTCCTTGGTGGGCTCATAAAAGGCCTCATCATAAGGGTCAACGCTCACCTGTGTAAGGATGGTGCTGACTGTTTTGGAGATTCCTCTGTCTATAAGTTCGGCGCGAAGCGAGTTTTGAATATCATATCCGACATATCCCTGGCTCATTGCGGAGCACACGCACATAGGCGCGGGAGTATAGTCGATATAAACTCGTCTGAGCTCGGTCATAGCCTTGTGGATCATGCTCACCTGATGTCCGTTTGAATGGGTAATCGTAAGCTGATTTCCGTCCTCTACAAGGTCAGCCAAAGCTTTCGCGGTTACTTTAACCGCATCAAGCTGTGCATTTGTAGTGCTTCCGAGTGCTTCATGTCCAAGCGAAACTACCATTTTTTGTTTACTCATATCAATCCCTCTGTTTCTACAGTTTATAACTTCACCTGCAGTTTTATAATCTATTCTTCGGTGCCTTCGGACTCTTTTATTTCCTTAGGCTTTTCCTCGATAAGTGCCTCACTTCCGCGGAGTCCGATAACGGGGCCGCCGGTGCCTCTTATGTAATCACCGGTTATAGTGACTGTTCCGATGTTATCATCCTTTGGAATCTCATACATGATATCGAGCATAAACTCCTCAATGATCGAGCGAAGAGCTCTCGCACCGGTATCCTGTTCCATAGCCTTATCTGCGATGGCTTCCAATGCATCATCGGAAAAATCAAGCTTAACCTCGTCAAGCTCCAAAAGCTTCTGATATTGCTTTAAAATCGCGTTTTTCGGCTCTTTCAGTATACGAATCATCATATCCTTTGTCAAACTCTGAAGGGTAAAGATGATGGGTAATCTTCCGATAAATTCGGGGATCATTCCAAACTTTCTGATATCCTCGACTTTAACCTTTGAGAGTACATCTTCCTTGTCGAAAGCATTTTTAAGTGTTGAGCCGAATCCGATAAGAGAATTCTTGGTCAGTCTCTCTTTTATGATATCCTCCAGATCGGGAAATGCGCCGCCACATATAAAGAGAATATTTCTGGTATTTATCGTCGCAAGAGGAACCATTGCTCCCTTGCTTGACGCACCGACGGGTACTTCGACATCCGCGCCCTCGAGCAGCTTAAGCATTCCCTGCTGAACGCTCTCGCCGGATACGTCTCTGGAGTTGGCATTGGCTTTTTTAGCAATCTTGTCTATCTCGTCGATAAATACGATGCCCTTTTCCGCTCTCTCAACATCATTGTCCGCTGCGGCAAGAAGCTTTGAGATAACGCTCTCTATATCGTCACCGATATATCCCGCCTCGGTAAGAGATGTCGCATCTGCTATTGCAAGAGGCACATCGAGAAGTCTCGCCAAAGTCTTTACCAGATATGTTTTACCGGATCCCGTAGGTCCGATCATAAGCATATTTGACTTCTCTATCTCGATATTGTCCATGGTGTTGGTCGCCACGCGCTTGTAGTGGTTATACACCGCCACGGATATTACTTTTTTCGCATAGTCCTGACCTATAACATATTCATCAAGGCTGGCCCTGATTTTATGAGGTGCCGGGATATTCTTGATATCTATGATAGGCTGAGATTCTTTTTTCTTTTTCTTAAGCTTTTGCTTGTTGGGTATACCGCCGTCGCCCTGCAGATTAGCCAGATTTATAAAGCTGAATTTGGGAGCCTCTTCCATATCGGGCGGGAACATGCCCTGGTAGTCAAACTGGCTGACGGTCTCCATGGTCTTTCTCATGCAGTCTTCACATACGGAGATGTGATTGGGCAGATGAAACATCTTGCCTGCCTTGCTCTCGGGCCTGCGGCACACAAAGCACACGTCCTCGTAGTCGGACTCATTTCCGCCCTGATCCTGCGAATCTCCGTCCGGCCCGCCTTCTGAAGACCAAGCGTTGTCATCAGAGCCTTCCACTATATCAGTATTTTTATTAACATCACTCATTACAAAGCCTTCGCCTTTACTTTCTTCCTTCTCAGAATTATCAGGTGATTTTGGCTCTGCGTTTATATCATCTACTTCTTTGAAATCGTTGTTACTCATCTTACTTCCTTAATTGTGGGTGGTTATTTACAGTTGCTTGGTTCGCTCGATCACAGCTTCCATAGCATCCATGATAGCTCCGCGCATACCGCACTCCTCGAGGACTTTTACTCCCTCAATAGTGGTTCCGCCGGGTGAGCATACCATATCCTTGAGCTCGCCGGGGTGTTTGCCTGTCTCGAGTACAAGCTTTGCACTTCCGAGGACTGCCTGAGCGGCAAATTCATATGCCTGTGCTCTCGGCATTCCTCCCGCAACGGCACCGTCTGCCATTGCTTCGATAAACATAAATACAAACGCGGGAGAACTTCCGCTTACAGCACCTACCGCATCCATCAGCTTTTCGGACACTACATGTGCCTTTCCGAAGGATGAAAGGATATCGAGAACCTTTGAAAGCTCCTTATCCGTAACATTTGCATTGGGTGATACTCCGGTGCATCCCTCTCCTACAAGTGCAGGAGTGTTGGGCATGCAACGAACGATTTTAAGCTTCTTTCCTTTGACGGCAAGGCCGTCCTCCAGATAACCGATGGTTTTGCCTGCAACAATGCTTACAATAACCGTGGTCTTTTTAACGGAAGATTTGATTTCCTCCAAAACCTCGGGTAAAAACTGGGGCTTAACAGCGAAAAAGAGAATATCGCTCTCTTTCACTACCTTTACATTCGAATCATATACGGTGATCTTTAAATCCTTTGCCACCGCTTTGCGGCATGCTTCCGACTTATCGGAGCCGATGATATCCTTTGCGGGTATGATCTTGTCCTTTAAAATACCGCCGATAATGGCCTTTGCCATGTTTCCAAGTCCGATAAAACCTATTTTCATGATTGTTCCCTTTCTGTTTTTAATCTAAGATTAAATCTATTTATTCAAATTCGTCCTTCATCAAAGGATTTAAAATCTCTGTCTGTGTGCCTCATAGCTTAAAACCGCAGCCGCTATTCCGGCATTCAGTGATTCCACGCTTCCCTCCATGGGAATAAGAAGTCTTTTGTCAGCCATTGCCGTGATTTCTTCGCTCAGGCCGTTTCCTTCATTGCCGATAAAAAAGCATGTCGGCTTTGTGTAATCGTACTCGGTAAATCCAAGTGATCCGTGAAGATGCGCCGCATAGGTTATTATCCCTTTTTCCTTGATCCTTTTTACGGCTTCCAAAATATCATCACATACGGTGAATTTCATCCTATACACGGAGCCCATGGTTGAGCGGATAACCTTTGGATTGTATATATCAACGCATCCCCTGCTCATAACGATGCCGGTAACTCCTGCAGCCTCTCCTACTCTGAGGATTGTCCCGAGATTACCGGGGTCCTGTATATTTTCAAGGAGAAGTATGAGCGGTGCCTTGCCTGCATTTTTATCAGTATTTTTACCGGAGTTTTTATCTAAGCTTTCTTCAGTGCTTTTATCCGATGGTACTTCAATAACCTCAGTCAGTCCCATCTTCCTTCTCTCTAAGACGCATAGAACTCCCTGTGGGGTCTTGGTGTCAGAAATCTTTGAAAAAACTTCGTCGCTTACTGCGTAGTATGGAACCTTTGGTTCTCCAACCTCTTTAAGCATTTCCGGTGTAAGATAGACTTCCTTTAAATACTTTTTAGGAGCCTCTTTATACATCCTAACGCCTTCTGCGATATAGACGCCTTCCTCGCGCCTATCCTTGGCTGAGCGCACAAGTGCTTGAATTCTCTTTATTTTTTTGTTTCCGGCACTAAGTAATTCCAAAGCATCCTCCAAGTTTTCTCTCGCTGAATCAGGGTCTCGCTTAAAGAAGCGTCGCTTATCCTTCTGAGATAAAAAAACAAACCGCCAATGTGTCGACATTGACGGTTATAAGTATACCATATTTACATAGCCGGTGAGAAGTTTTTATAAGTATTTTAGGTACTTTTAAGAACTCTTAATATATTATAAAAAACCACCTAAACACAGGCCGTATCTGATTACAAAAGACCTGCAACCTCAAACTCGTAAGGATCGATGTCCTTCTTCATATTGAGAGCTTCCTCTATATCAAAATCTACAAACTCGCCGTGCTGGTGACCTACGACGCGGTTGGTCTTGCCCGCGATAAGGATATCAACGGCCTTTGCACCCATGATGGAAGCATAGTAACGGTCGATAGCTGTAGGGTTACCTCCACGCTGCATGTATCCGAGGATGGTAGCTCTGGTCTCGATACCGGTAGCAGCCTCGATACGCTTAGCCATTGACTGTGAATGTCCTACACCCTCTGCATTGATGATGATGTGGTGGGTCTTTCCCTTTTTACGGTTCTCAATAATGTTATTGATAATATTCTGCTCGTTATAGTCATACTTCTCGGGGAGAAGGATATCCTCCGCACCGTTGGCAATACCGCACCAAAGAGCGATATATCCGGCGTTTCTGCCCATAACCTCGATGATGGAGCATCTCTCGTGTGAAGATGATGTATCCTTAACCTTATCGATAGCCTGCATTGCAGTATTTACTGCGGTATCGAATCCGATGGTGTAATCGGTACATGAAATATCAAGGTCGATGGTTCCGGGAAGGCCGATGGTATTGATTCCGTTTCTGGAAAGAGCCTGTGCTCCTCTGTAGGAACCGTCACCGCCGATAACTACGATACCGTCGATACCGTGCTTACGGCAAATATCCGCTCCGCGCTTCTGAACCTCGGGCTGTTTGAACTCGAGGCAACGAGCTGTACCTAAAATAGTACCGCCTCGCTGGATGGTGTCGGATACATCTCTGGCTCTCATATCAAAGATTTCCTCAGCGAGAAGTCCCGCATATCCCTTTTTGATGCCTTTTACTTTAAGTCCTCTGGCAAGTCCAGTACGTACAACCGCACGGATTGCCGCGTTCATTCCGGGTGCATCGCCGCCGCTGGTAAGGACCGCTATGGTTTCCATTTTATCTGACATAATAAACCTCCGAACTGTTTGTCCGTTAAAAAAATCACAATTTTATCTAAATAATTATATTACTATTTTTTGTCGATAGCAAGTTTCTTTGTATAGCACAGAGAATTTTTTTCTAAAGTGCGAAATATATTATCTGACTTCCGCTAAGCAAGCTCTTCACATATCTTATCGAGCTCATCAAAATACTCCGCAAAGGTTTTGCTGCAGCATGCGGGATTATCGATAACAATTCCCTCTGCCCGCAGTCCGATCAGCGAAAAGCCCATAGCCATTCTGTGATCGTCGTAGGTATCAACCGTAGTACCCACGGGACTTCCCGGATATATCTTTATCCGGTCTTCACCGTTTTCGGTCTTAATTCCCATCTTTCCAAGTTCGGTAACGATTGCGGACAGTCTGTCACTTTCCTGAAGCCTTATATGGCCGATACCGCGAATCGTCGTGGGCGAAGTCGCAAAGGGCGCTATTGCTGCAAGTGTTATAGCCTGGTCGGAAAAAGCCGACATATCTATATCCGCGCCGCTAAAGCTGCCATCAGGCGGCGGAAGCAATAGTACATCACCGGTATTTACCTTACTGTCTCCGTAATCATACTCGTCCGCTTCTTTATCTTTGCCGTAAACAAAAGCCCTGCAGCCCATCTTTTCAAGGACATGTATAAATTCCACATCTCCCTGTAATGAATCAAATTTTATCCCCGGTACACATACCGGAATATTTAATATAGGGCACATTGCGTAAAAATACGCAGCGGCCGAGGCATCGGGCTCGATATCGTATTTTCCGCCGCCTGCATAATTTTTATTGACAGTCTCGTTTTTACCGGTCTCGTTTTTATCGTCGGTTTCTTTGTTATTGACGGTCTCTTTATTATCATTACAGCCCCTATCCGGAGCATTATATCTTTGTGAGCCTGAAACGATGTATTTATTTCCGTCTTTTTTAAGTGAGACGCCAAAGCTTTCCATCATCTTTACAGTCATATCTATGTAAGCCATACCGTGACTGCCCTCTACATTTATGACAAAATCTTTGTCTGATAATACGGAGGCGATTAAAAGCGCACTTAAAAACTGTGAGCTTGAATCAATATTTACGGTGACCTCTTCCTTGCACACGCCGTGTGACTTTAACACAAAAGGAAAACTCTCATCACCGTCGTCGCAATTTACTTCACAGCCAATCTCTCTTAAGGCATTAAGCAAAGGCGCCATGGGACGCTTTTTCATCTGTGCGGATGATGTAAGCCTGTATTCACCCTGTGAAATACCAAGGGTTGCGGCTAAAAATCTCGCAGCGGTACCGGCACTTCCGACATATATCTCGGCTTCATTTTTAGGCAGCCGTCCGTCACATCCGTGCACTATAACCTCTTTTTTATCCTCATCCACGTTAGCTTCTATCCCGAGGTTTTGCACACATTTCAGGAAATTTCTCGAATCATCGGAAAAAAGCACCCCCGATAAAGCGGTGTCCCCCTTTGCCAGCATGGCAATAAGGAGCGCTCTGTTGGTGATGCTCTTTGAGCCGGGAGCATGGGCGGTAAGGACTTTTTTTCCTTCCCCATATCCCGAAGTATTTGTTTTTCCGTATATATTTTTTACAAAGTATTTGTCAGTGTTTATCATAGTTTGCGTCTTTTTTAGAATTGTTGACTTACCTTGTAAATCTTATAACATGGTTTTTATATTTGTCAATGAAAGCTTGAGGTTAGTACTTTTATACTTACATTTATTGCATTAATCTTTACTTTTCCGTGTCAGTCCTTCACATTGAGGCATCTGATGGCGTTCAGCACAGCGATGACCATTACTCCGACATCCGCAAATATTGCGATCCACATATTTGCAATTCCGAGCGCTCCGAGCACCAGGCAAATAAACTTTACGGCAAGGGCAAATATGATGTTTTCATAGACGATCCTGAGGCACTTTCTGGAGATTCTCATAGCGAGGGAAATCTTTGCCGGGTCATCATCCATAAGTACCACATCCGCAGCCTCGATCGCAGCATCGCTGCCCATAGCTCCCATGGCTATTCCGATATCTGCTCTTGAAAGCACCGGGGCATCGTTTATACCGTCGCCTACAAAAGCAAGCTTTTCTTTCTTTCTCTTTTCAGATAAAAGTGCTTCCACGCAGTCAACCTTATCTCCCGGAAGGAGCTCTGATTTAACCTCATCGAGCATAAGCTCCTTTCCGACGCTGTCAGCAACAGTCTTTAAATCTCCGGTGAGCATAACAGTCTTTCTGATTCCGGATTTTTTAAGCTCTGAAATAGCGCGCTTACTGTTTTCCTTTACCACATCGGATATCACGATATAGCCCGCATACATGCCGTCTATAGCCACATATATGATGGTTCCTATTGGGAGATTGTCTGCATCTGCCTTCAGCATAAGCTTATTCATCAGCTTGATATTTCCAACGGCTACCTTTTTACCGTCTACACTTGCGGTAAGACCGTGTCCGCCGATCTCCTCGATATCAGTCACTTCTATGACCGTCTTTTTATCTATTGAATCTGAGTTATCCTTTTTCTCTGCAGCTTCCGAAATGCTCTCATTATCTGCATTTTCCGAGAGCCTCTTTGCATAAGCTTCCTTTAGGGACTTGCTGATAGGATGGTCTGAATAATTTTCAGCCAGCGCAGCATACTTTAAAAGCTCATCTTCTCCGAGATTTCCGGCCCTATCACTGTACGTGCCTTCGCCTTTTGCAGGATAAATGCCCGTTACCTCAAATACTCCTTTTGTAAGAGTACCGGTTTTGTCAAATACGATGATACCGGTTTCGGATAAAGCTTCAAGATAATTTGAACCCTTTACAAGTATTCCTCTCGAGCTTGCGGCTCCTATTCCTCCGAAAAAGCTAAGCGGTATCGATATCACAAGCGCGCACGGGCAGCTTATTACCAGAAATGTAAGCGCCCTTATAACCCAGCTGCTGAGCACCGTTACGGCCCATTCTGAAAAAGGCATTCCTCCTCGGGCTATAAGTATTATCACAGGAGGCAAAACGGCGAGTGCCAGCGCTCCGTAGCAAACCGCTGGTGTGTAATAATGCGCGAATTTTGCGATAAAGTTCTCCGAGCGCGACTTTTTCATGCTGGAATTTTCCACAAGATTCAAAATCTTTGACACCGTGGATTCGCCGAAAGGCTTTGTAGTCTTTATCTTTATAAGGCCGCTTAAGTTTACGCAGCCGCTCAGTACGTCATCGCCCTCAACCGCTTCCCTAGGCATGCTCTCGCCGGTAAGGGCCTTTGTATCAAGGCTTGCACTGCCGCTTACAATGCATCCGTCTATCGGAATCTTTTCACCGGGCTTAACCACTATGATATCTCCGATACCAACCTCATCGGGTGAGACCTGCACGAGATTGCCGTTTTCATCTTCGATATTTGCATAGTCGGGTCTGATGTCCATTAAAGCGCTGATATTTTTCCTGCTCTTTCCTATGGCAACAGCCTGGAAAAGCTCACCAATCTGGTAAAAGAGCATAACCGCTACGCCCTCTAAATATCCGCCCTCCTCGCCGCAAGTTACGGCTCCGAGTATCAAAGCTCCCACGGTGGCGATGGCCATAAGGAAATTTTCATCAAATACCTGCTTGTTTTTTATGCCTTTAAGAGCCTTTTTTAAGATATCATGGCCTATGATAAAATAGGGCACCAGATATAACAAAAGAAGCAAAAAATGGTATTTATGGAAAAATTCTCCGAGAACCGGGAATCTGTAATCATCTCCTGCCTTTCCCAAAATGATGTGTTCAAACAGCGCGATAAAAAACGTCAGAGCGGCGGAAATGATTATTCTTTTTAATACCTTTTTTTGCTTCTTAGTCATAATAAGCCCCTATAGTCAATATTAAACTTACATCAGAATTCGATCTCGCAATCGTCCTCTACCTTTTTGCAAGCTTTAAGTACTTCCTTCATTACGTTCTTTTCATTTGCTCCTTCGGCAAACTCCACATTCATTTTCTGAGTCATAAAGCTTACGGTAGCTTTAACGATTCCCTCAACGGTGTTTGCCGCATTCTCCATCTTCTGCGCACAGTTAGCGCAATCAACTTCAATATTATATGTCTTTTTCATAGCAAAATCTCCTTTTGCAAGTCTGAACATTTGAATAACCGTTCAAATGTATTGTAACATAAAATGGCTCATTGTCAATATACAGTGAGCCATTTTATTGAGATTATTTATTGTTTGCTTATCGGCATTAATTATGGCATGTGACTTCTATTTATTACTATATTGCTATTTGTTGCCTTTTATTTCTTTCACTTTGCGTACGCGCCGGCAACCTTTTTAACAGCCTTTATGACATCGTTCACTTCATCATCGCTGAGTCTCGGATAAAGAGGTATACTCATGATTCCCTTATAAACCTCCTCAGCGTTGGGACAGATGCCTTCCTTGAATCCAAGTCTCTTGTAATGAGGGAAGAAATATACCGGGACATAGTGAACCTGGCACTGTACATTCTCCGCGCTCATCGCATCAAAAAACTCTCTTCTGGTGCAGCTAAGCTTATCAAGGTCAAGTCTTATAATATATAAATGTCTGCATGTGTCGGACTCAGGAATCTCTTTTTGTACTATGATTCCGGGTAAGTTCTTAAATGCTTCGTTATATTTTTCTACGATTTCTTTTCTTCTGGCCTTGAACTTTTCGATCTTGCTCATCTGGCTGATAAGAAGCGCTGCCTGGAAATCGGTCATGCGGTAGTTATATCCGAGTGAGATCTGCTCGTAATACCAGCCGCCTTCATGAGGGGCTTCCTCCATCATATCATCATCATGAGTGATTCCGTGAGCGTGAGCAAGGACGATCTTTTTATAAAGCTCATCGTCGTTTGTAAGTACCGCTCCGCCCTCACCGGCAGTTACAGTCTTTACAGGGTGGAAGCTGAATGTGGTGATGTCGGCAATTGAGCCCACCATCTTTCCATCATACGCGGTTCCTATGGAATGTGCCGCATCCTCTATAAGGATGAGTCCGTGCTTTTCACAGATTGCCTTGATCCTGCCAAGTTCTACAGCCTGGCCTGTAAAATCTACAGCCACAACGGCCTTGGTCTTATCTGTTATATGAGCCTCGATGCTTGCGGGGTCGATATTATATGTCTCGGGATTGATATCAGCAAATACCACATCCGCGCCGCAGTAAAGAGCACAGTTTGCGCTGGCTACAAAGGTGATGGGAGTCGTTATTACTTCATCACCGGGGCCTACACCTGCTGCGATACATGCGCAGTGAAGAGCTGCCGTACCGTTGCTTACAACCACTGCATGCTTTGCTCCGGTGTATTTTTCAAGGAGCCTTTCAGCCTCGGTTACTTTAGGGCCGCAGGTGATAAGCGGACCTCTGAGGACATTGGCAACCGCTTCTATATCATCCTCTCCTATCCACTGTTTGCCGTAATATATCTTCTCTTTTCTGACGGGCTCGCCGCCCATGATTGCAAGCTTTTCCATGTTAGTACCTCACTTTTTAATAACTACATTTCCTTCGCCGAGTATCTTCTCAAGCCCGGATTTTAGCTTTTCATCAGCGCTTACGCGCTTATTGGCGGGAAGAACTTTTACCGCCTTTGTCTCTTTTATAAATATGATAACGTCATCGTTTCCGTCAGAGCCGGACATTTCAGAGAGTACCTTTTCCTCAAGACTCTCATAGTCGCTCTTCGTCGCAAACTGTAAAAACAGGCCGGTCTTTGGTATTGTTACAGGTTTGTTTTCTGTACTTACAGAGCCCGCGCTGCTTGCTCCGCTTCCGTAATTATAATTTCTATCCCGGCCTGAGTAGCCGTTTGAAAACTTAGGAGCAGACGAAAAAGCTCTTCCTCCGCGATTCTCCGCTTCCTCAAATGAAGCCGCATCCTCACATATAAGCTTTGCGTCTTTGTCCTCCTCGGCGCTCACGCGACCTCTTACAAATACCTTTGCATCCTCTGTAAAAATAGGATTGTATTTAAGATAGCTTTTGGGAAATACTATTACTTCAACGGTTCCCACAAGGTCTTCTATGGTTACAAAGCACATGGGATCTCCGTTTTTGGTGTATTTTACCACTTTTCCGGTGACCATGCCACCCACAGTTACTTTAGAACCGTCGGTTACAGACACCTCGCCGGTCTCATCGTCTATAGCAAAATCGCTTGTCCTTGCCGTGACGTTTTTATCCATTACCTGCAGGTATTTTTCAAGGGGATGCCCGCTTACGTATATGCCGAGTACTTCCTTTTCCATGGCCAGCTTTATCTCAGGCTCATACTCATCGACATTAGGCAGCTTAACCTCGAAAAATTCTTTTGCATCATCCGATACAACATCAAAAAGTGATATCTGACCGGCCATCTGGTTCTTTTTATCGCGGCTTAAATTGTCGAGTATCTCTCCGTACACCGCCATAAGCTGCTTTCTGTTTGCTCCGAGGGAGTCCATGGCACCTGCTTTTATAAAGGATTCTATAGCTCTTTTATTTACATCGGTTCCCTGTATTCTCTCGAGGAAATCCTTGATGTTTTTAAACAGACCTCTTTCGTTTCTCTCCTCTACAATCCTGTCTATAATAGGCCGTCCCACGCTCTTTAATGCGGTGAGAGCATATCTGATCGCCTTATGACGAGAAGTTCCTTTTTGCGCTAAATCAGCTGCTGCTTTTGTTTGAGGATTACCCACTGTATCATCTTGATCGGAAGACTCCGACCATACTACTGAAAATCCGCTTTGTCCGTAGTTGATATCCGGCGGCAAAAGCTCTATTCCCATCTGTCTGCAGACAAGTATATATTCTGAGACCTTTTTTGAGTTGTCTATGACTGATGTCATAAGAGCCGCCATAAACTCCTCGGGATAATAATATTTTAAATATGCCGTCTGGTAAGCAACCACCGCATAGCAGGCTGCATGAGATTTGTTAAATGCATATTTTGCGAAATCCATCATCTCATCGTAGATATGGTTGGATACGCTTACGTCTATTCCGTTTTCGGAGGAGCCCTTTACGAAGTTCTCCCTCTCCACTTCCATCACGTGCTGCTTCTTTTTACTCATGGCACGGCGCACAAGGTCCGCATGTCCTAAGGTATATCCCGCAAGGTCCTGCACTATCTGCATAACCTGCTCCTGGTATACGATACAGCCGTAGGTAGGAGTTAATATCGGGCGAAGCTTTTCCGTGGAATAAGTGATACTGCTCTCGTTATTTTTTCCCGCAATATACTTTGGTATAAAATCCATAGGGCCCGGGCGGTAAAGCGATATTCCCGCTATTACGTCCTCTATATTTCTGGGCCTTAATTCTTTCATGAAATTTTTCATTCCGGCAGACTCAAGCTGGAATACGCCCTCGGTATGACCGCTAGATAATGCGTCATATACATTTATATCATCCATCGGAAGATTGTCTAAATCAATTGAAACTCCCTCAGCCTCTTTTACAAATCTTACCGCATCATGCAACACGGTGAGGGTCCTGAGTCCCAAAAAGTCCATCTTTAACAGGCCCAGTTCCTCCAGTGTGGTCATGGTAAACTGAGTTACGATGCTTCCGTCCGAGCCTCTCGATAAAGGTACAAACTCATCGGCAGCCTTTTGGCATATAACTACGCCGGCAGCATGCATGGATGTATGTCTGGGGAGCCCTTCAAGGCGCCTGCTCATATCGTAGACCGTTTTTACCTGAGCGTCAGTCTCATATAATTCCCTGAGCTCCGGGTTCATCTCAAGCGCTTTATCAAGCGTGATATTAAGCTCATTCGGAATAAGCTTTGCAATCCTGTCGCCAAAGGTGTATGGAAGGTCCATTACTCTCGACACGTCCCTAACCACGCCTTTTGCGGCAAGCGTACCAAAGGTTACTATCTGTACGACCTTTTCCTTGCCGTATTTTCTCGTAACGTAATCGATGACTTCCTGGCGCCTGTTGTAGCAAAAGTCTACGTCAATATCAGGCATGGATACACGCTCGGGGTTAAGGAATCTCTCAAAGAGCAGATTGAATTTGATAGGGTCTATATTTGTGATCTTTAGTGCATAGGAAACTATTGATCCTGCGGCCGAACCTCTTCCGGGTCCGACAGGTATATCGTTTTCCTTTGCGTAATTGATAAAATCCCAAACGATGAGGAAATACTCGACATAACCCATTTTTTTGATTACGCCAAGCTCATAATCAAGCCTCTCGCGAAGAGTAAGTCCGGTGTCTCCGGCAGGTGCGTTCTCGTCGTCTCCGTATCTTTCGTGAAGTCCCTTTGTACACAGATAATTAAGATAAGTCCACGCATCATACCCTTCCGGCACATCAAACGCAGGGAGCTTTGTAACACCGAATTCTATCTCCACATGGCATCTGTCCGCTATCTCCTGGGTCCTGTCTATCGCATCCGAAGCGTAGGGGAAAAGAAGTCTCATCTCATCCTCGGATTTGACATAATACTGACCGCCTTCGTAGCGCATTCTGTCCTCATCGGAAAGCTTTTTTCCTGTCTGAAGACAGAGCAATATATCGTGGGCATCCGCATCGCCTGCATAGGTATAATGGCAATCGTTGGTGCAGACAAGGGGAATATTAAGCTCCCTGCTTATCACCATCAGTTCCATATTTACGGTCTGCTGTGCGCTGATACCATGGTCCTGTAGCTCGAGGAAATAATTTCCCTCTCCGAAAATATCCAAATATTCAAGTGCCGCTTCTCTTGCTTTATCCGGCTTTCCGGCTGTGATAAGTCTTGGAATCTCTCCGGCAAGGCAGGCCGAAAGACATATGATTCCTTCATGGAACTGTCTTAAAACCTCTTTGTCCACACGGGGCTTGTAGTAATAACCTTCGGTGAATCCGCGGCTAACGATCTTGCACAGATTAGCGTACCCCGTATTGTTTTCCGCAAGCAAAATAAGGTGATGATATCTGTCATCACCGTGTCCCGGCTCTTTGTCAAATCTCGAGCCCGGAGCCACATAGACTTCGCAGCCTATAACGGGATTGATCCCCGCTTCGTTGCAGGCTCTGTAAAAATCAATGGCACCGTACATTACACCATGATCCGTGATGGCAGCCGCCGTCATACCGAGTTCTTTAACCCTGGCCACATATTCTTTTATTTTGTTGGACCCGTCGAGAAGTGAATACTCGGTGTGGGTATGGAGGTGTACAAATGACATAATTAATAGCTCTTATAATCCGTTAAATAAACTTTTCCGTCTTCGGTTTCAGATAACACGCCTTCGTCTATAAGGAGTCCTGTGATATACGCGGTCTCATCGTTTCCGAAAGCAAGTCCCAGCTGAAATCCGTTTTCTTTTTCTCTGTAAACAGGCTCTTCCGAAAGTCTCTGAAATACGACATATTCCGAATAAAGTCTCTGTTTTCTAAGCAGTGTGAAATCCGGGTCTCTGGGTACGTTAAGTCCTTTTTCACTGCAAAATTCGCTCAAAAGTTCAAACTGAGCTCTGGCTTCCGGCTGTCCCCAAAGTCCGACTATCACATCATACTCCGAAACAGGAGTGTATATCTCATTTACCTTTGCCTGTAATTCATCCGTGGTAAGACCGCCCGAAATATCTTTTAAGCTGTTTAAATCTGCCCTGAATTTTGAAAACTCAGATATCTGCAACAGGTGAGGCTTCATCATTTTTAAAAGCTCAGCAGTGCTCACAGGAAGAGAAAGCGTGCAATGGCAATTATCGGCAGCTATCATCTCGTCCATATAACCAATGGCAACTTTTGATTTTTCATAAATATCCTCTGCAGGATAGTTATCACTTTTTAAAATATAATCATCGTAGCCAAATCTAAACTCTTCCCAGCTATCGCCCGTTCTGGCCTCTTCTATAAGCTTGAGGCAATAATATAATTTTTCGGCATATTCATCACCTGCAACAGCCTTTGCCGAGGCTAAAAGAAGCTCATCCGCATCAAGCCCGGGGTCTCTTAAAAGCGAAGCTGCGCAGTAATGCGAAAATACATTAAGCACATGATATGAGTCCATCTCGCTCCAGTAGGAAGGCTTTGCAATATCATCATCTCTTGAAGACATGTTATAGACATTCTTTATGAGATTTGCATTGACATTCATCTCGGCAAGCTGGTCAATTTCCATCTCGGTTAGATTCCATGACCACACTCCGAAGGGCAGGCCGTTACCGGCACAAACCTGTCTGAAGCTTCTCCAGTCCTCTTCTTCATATCTGACCGCACCTGAGTAGTAAGTGGTATCTCCCTCCATAAGGAGATTAAGGCTTTCCGGCTCCTGTTTTTTGGTATAACAGCTTATTCCGAAATCAACACTCGGGTTTTTCTCCCTGAATTTCGCCTTTAGCTCTTTGCTGAAATAAGCGATATCTTCTGTATTTATAAGCTTACCGGGATCGTCGAAATGAGCAATGACTCTATCAGTACAATCCGCAAGCTCGGCATAGATCGTATAATACTTTTCAAAGGTCGCAAGAGCTTTGGGATTGTCATACGCATGAGCGTATTTCCAGTTGTCATAGTAGTCTACCGTTTTATCGTCCCAACCGTATCCGTTAAATTCCGCGCCCCATACCCAGAGCGTAAAGTACATTCCCATAGAGTGAGCCGCATCGGCCATATATCTTATTCTGTCATGAACATATTCATAACCGCCGTACGAGGCCCATGCCGAGCACATTTCAGTGACCTGGATTCCGTTATATCCCAGCTGCTTCATCATCTTTACATACGAATATAGTTCATCGTCCGAATATGACATGATCTCGCTGCCAAGATTTGTATTTGCTTTATAATATGCCCCTCTCGCAGTAGTCGTCTTCCACAGACAGATAATGGGCTCTCTGTTTGCTATCCAGTCCTCTCCGCCGGTATCCAGGATATTTTCGGGCATATAGACAGCTTCGCCGTTTTTTATAAGTATTCTTTCCTTGTCGCTTCCGGCAAAAGCATAACCCATATATGTATTGGCAAATACCTTTATCTTTTCTCCCATATCGGTCGCAGATAAAGCTCTTATGGTGATATTTCCGTTTTCTATGGATATATCCGAAAAAGGTACATCGTCTTTTTTAACTATTTCAAGCTTTATAGTGCTTTTATCTCCCTGCTTTTGAGAAGATATAATAAGCTTTTCTCCCGTGAGCTTATAGATATAATCCTTAAGCGTTTCGGCATTTTCGGTCCCTGCGGACTCGTTTAAAATGTAATATTCTGCCACGGACTTATCGCCTATATAAAGCTTGTTAAACTCTCTGTTTTTTACAGGCTCCGGCTCGGAATACGATGCTTCGCCCACTTTCGGTCCCTGTGACTTATCCATCTTTATTTTAACAAAAGCAATAACCACAATTGCGGCTATTGCTATAAGCACTATAATAATTATTCGGATTGTTTTGTTTTTTTTCAATTCCATTTCTCTTTAATAATATACTGAGGTGCGTTATTCATACTGATGTAAATACGTCCGACATATTCCCCTATAAGTCCAAGCATCAAAAGTACCAGTCCAAAGAAAAATACAATGGCACTCATAAGTGCCGAAAATCCGGCCTGAACATCTGGAAGTACAAACTTTTTAATAATTGTATATATTCCGTATAGGAATCCGCCTATAGCGGATACAACTCCTATTATGGTGGCAATCCTTAAAGGCTTTATCGAAAATGCGGTAAAACCGTTAAACCACAGTCCGAAAAGCTTGCTTAGCGTATAACCGCTGGTTCCTATTTCTCTCTCCCTGTGATTTACATTTACATTAGCTATATTCTTTGTGGAACGAAGCACAAGTCCTATTACATAAGGGTATGAGTTCTCATATCTGATCATATCCTCTACCACAAATCTTCTGACAGCAAAATAGCTCGATACATATAAATCCTTTGGCTTTCCGAGCATAACCCTTGTCATAATGTCATTTACTTTGCTGCCGAAATTTCTAAATCCCGAGTGCTGTTTATGCTCGTATTTTGCATATACCGCGTCATATCCCTCTTCGATTTTTTCAAGAAGCTTTCCCACTTCATTTGCGGGTGTCTGACCATCATCGTCAAGACATACGCACACATCTCCGTCAGCTGCTCTGAAACCTGCCATAAGAGCCGCATGCTGTCCGAAATTTTTCGCAAACGAAATCCCGTGTATATAAGGTTTTTCCTCGCACATTCCCTTTATCACGCCTGCGACACCGTCCGGCGAACAATCATTGATCAAAAAGAGATCATATTCATACTGAGGAAGAGTTTTCATGGTTTCTTCCACCTCGGATACAACCTTCCCGATTGTAAGCTCCGATCTGTAGCATGGTATTATAAAACTGATTTTCATTTATAATTCCTTCTCTTTCATGATACTTTTTTTATGGTCATGAACCCTTGTAAATCTATACTCAAAATCCTTGATATCCTTGGAATTGATAACACTTAGCATAAAGCCTGTGAAAAACGACTGGACTCCGGCAATGCCGATAAATCCGCTGGCTATAAGCGTAGGGAACCTGGGCACCAGTCCGGTCTCAAAATACTCTATTATGATAGGCACCATAAGTCCTATAGCTATCAGTGCAAGCACCAAAGCTATCATCCCGAAAAAGTTGAAAGGGCGATAATTCTTATACAGAGCAAACATTTTTCTGATAACCTTAAAGCCGTCAGAGAAAGTGTTTAATTTGGATACACTTCCGGCAGGTCTGTCCCTGTAAGTGGTGATCACATTTTCCACCTGCATATTGTAATTTACGGCGTGAATTGTCATCTCCGTCTCTATCTCAAATCCCTTTGAAAAAACAGGGAAGGTCTTTACAAACTCAAAAGAAAACGCCCTGTATCCGGTCATTATATCTCTGATATCTGATTTAAAAAGCGAATTGATGCTCCAGCGCATAAGGCTGTTTCCAAAATTGTGGAAAGGTCTTTTATTTTCTGTAAAATAGGTCGATGAAAGCCTGTCTCCCACAACCATGTCTGCGTTATGATTTAGTACAAGGTCAACCATCTCTGCCGCATTTCCGAGATCGTAAGTATCGTCGCCGTCTATCATCAGATAACAAAGGGCGTCTACTTCTCGAAACATCCTTCTTATAACGTTTCCTTTGCCCTGCTTGTATTCGTTTCTGACAACCGCTCCGCACTCTTTAGCGATTTCCTCGGTTTTATCCTTGGAATTATTGTTGTATACGTAAATAACCGCCTCAGGCAAAGCAGTCTTTGCATCCTCTATAACCTTTTTAATAGTCTGTTCTTCATTGTAACAGGGAATGAGCACCGCTATCTTATCCATCTTACTCTTTAATACCGTCCCTCTCTTGTTATTGACTTAACTTTTATTGTAACATATACCCACGCTTTATGCTATAAATTCAACCTTTATGACATTTGCGCCGGTAGCCCCGGCCGCGGCAAGTCCGACATCCGAATCCTCGTATATGACCGTATCCTGTGGCTTAGCCTCGCATATTTCCATCGCTTTTAAAAATCCTTCCGGGTCAGGCTTGGGATTTACTATATCCTCCTGTGACAATATAAGGTCAAAGGTTTCTTCAAGTCCAAAATACGTCAGCATATCAAATACATTTTTCCTCGTGGCGGTAGTGACCATGACAATGTTGTATTTATCTCTGATTCCCTCTATCACATCAAACAAATGTCTGTTTATGATTACCTTGTCCATGTATTTTGCGTAGAGCTTCTTTTTTGCTTCGTGCACTTCCTCTAAATGCTCGATGCCGCCTAATATCTCAGGGACAAAGGTTTTATAATGCCTTCCGTAGCATTTTTCCAAGAAATACTCTTTGGTGATAACTCCGCCAAAAGGCTCTACAGCCTCTTTATATGCGTAATAATTGACTTCCTCGGTATTAAAAAGCGTACCGTCAAAATCAAATATCGCAAGCTTCTTTTCTTTGTTAATCATGTTATCTATCCCTGCTTTTTTGATTTTCTAAAGCTTTTTCGATTTCTAAAGCATTTTTTAATCCATGAACATTTTCCACACATCATCTAATACCATTATCATTCCTGCATAGAAAATAGGTGCAGTGTCTGCGTTTTTTTCTATCTTGTAAGGCATAAGCCTCAGATAATGGATTATCTCGTGGAAGTATACGCTTCTGACCTCGTCACGTCTGTATTTTGAATTCAAATACTCATAAAATCTTTTATGCAGATAATCGTAGGCAGCGGATCTGGTAAATACAAAATTAATATGATTTTTGACCACATCTACATTTTTCACAGCCATCAAAAACTCGTAGCCGCCGTGGATTGACTGGAGCAGTTTTCCGTAATCAAGAAGCGGTGAATCAAGCACATTTCCGGTATTGGGGTCAATTATGTAATAGTCCGTATCACCGTTCTCGTCACTCGTTGCCACGATATTCTCTATCGTAAGGTCTCCATGGACCACGCTTGTTGTGTCATTTCCAAAAACTCCTGCCAGAAAATCTTCGTTTAACCACTTTTCGTAGTACTTTAAATTCCTGTATTTTGTCCCGTTTATATAGATCTCATCGTAGTCCAAAAAGCTTTTAAACTTTTTGCATTCTTTGATTTTTTTGAGATTTTTGTCTACTTTTTTGTTTATATATTCTGAGATTATCTCGGGGCTGCTTTTTCCGGCATTTTTCAGGTATATGGTTTCGGATAATTTGTTTAATACCTTTTCAAGCAAAGCCCAGCTCCTATCTCCGGGCATCGAATGTACAAACTCAAACATACCCATCGCATTTGGCGAATAGGGCATATCGTAATAGCAGTACATCTTATCCTTTTCCTCTGAGATTACCTCCGGGAGGGGAAGAATATCGGAATTGTCCTTAATCCACTTTATCTGTTCATAGAGCTTATCTCCCGCTTCTCCAAAAGCATACTTTCTGAAAAACATACCTTTTTCCGAAATGCACAGCATAGTGGTTGCATTTGAACCGGCGGAGTAATCTCTCACGATAGAAATGTTGTGATTGATCTTTAAATAGTTTTTGATGTACTCCCTGTCTTCGTTTGAAAAATACTTATCCAAAAATACAAGTTTTTCCTCGGAATTAAGCTGGGGCAAAAGCTTTAAATATCCTTCATCCGAGGCTGTGTCACTTTTTTCTTTCAGGCATATTGCAATGATCAAAAGTATCGCAAGAGGCGCCATCATATATATGACCATATACAGGCTTCTGCGCTCAATACTGCCACTGAAAAGTGAGAGCATCAGCGTAGAAGCTTTTACACCTTTTTCGCTGAAAAGATTCGAAAATACGTCTATCCATCCTACAGCTTCCTGCGCGGTAGAATATGCATATCCAAACAGCATATAAGAAGCTATATATACTCCCCACATTAGTACAGTATATAAAATCAGTTTTAACTTATTTATCTTTAAAAAGATATCCTTAAAATTCCAGATAAGAGCCCAGGAAAAGGACATAACGGATATTTCAAGTCTTTTGTTAAAAAGAGAAGCGATGAGTCTTATTAACTTTTTAAGCAGTCCTCTTAAAACATAAATAAGTATGGTTGCAGCTACAAGCACTCCCAGAAATATAATGTAAAACTTAGATGTCTGCCAAAATACATCTTCCCTTTTTACAAGTGCCAAAGCCAGGAATATAATTCCAACCGAAAAAATATCAAGATATCTGTCAACGATAACCGTGGACATACCGAGAGCTTTACCGTTTTTCATCTTACTTCCGGCAAAAAAGCCTTTAAATATATCGCCAAGCTTAAAGGGAATGAAATAATTGATAATATAACCGATGGATAGTGATGACATCAGTCTTTTGATATTCGGTTTTTCATAGACTCCTACAAAAAGCTCCCATCTGAATATTCTGACCATATGGGCCAGGCACATCAAAACGATGGCAGCAAATAGGGCTAGCTCTTTCATTTAACAAGTCCCTCTAATCTGTTGTCACTTACAGCAATTTCGTATTCATCGGGCGTACCAAAGGATACATGTGTATCCACATTAAATGTCTCTACGCATCCTCCGAGTCCAATAAGCTCGTTATACACACCGCTTACAAAAAATTCCTTGTAGCTGCATTTTTCCAAATATATATCCGATGCCTTTTCAAAGGTTTTTCTGTTCTTAAAATAATACGCTCCGCAGATTGCCTCATCGCTAACTACCACCTTCTCGATGGTTCCGACTACTTTACCGTTTTCAAACTTTGCATAGCTGTATGCCGGATTGTCGGATTTAAAGGTAAGAAGTGCTCCGTCAGGAGATGCAAAGTCTGCTTTTTTAGCAAATTCATCAAACTCCAAGCTCTTAAAAGCATGATCGCAATCATTAAACAGCAAAGGAAGGTCGTCATTTATCCCTTTTATGCCCTCGAGGCAAGTAAGGACTGCACCCTTAAGCACATGATCTATAACGCATATTTTGGCTTCGGGAAAATATTTATTTATCTCCTCGTCTATTGCGAATCTCTCTATATGCTCCTTTAAAACCGCAAAAGTTATATCGCATACATCTATATTGTCGCTGACACACTTGGTAGCCCAGTAAAAGAAAGGCTTTCCCTGAAGCGGTATAAGAGGCTTGGGAAGGTTAAAGCCGTGATTTCCAAACCTGGTTCCTCCACCGCCCATAGGCATTATAAGATGAATTTTGTCCATTGTGCGTCTCCTTAACAAAACTTAAGTTTTTTATATAAAAATGTATTTGCGATTACTGCGGATATAGGGCTTATTCTAACTTTTTGCATCGGGTATGGTGCTTAATTTATCTCTTCAGATCCGTAATTAACTGCAGAGTACTCATTTTCCGTAAGTGCAAAAGTCTTTTGGGGAGCGAAACGGTACTTAAATGTAATCTTAAATATCTCCTTCGCCTGTTTTACAAATTTGGCATTGCTTATCTGATCTTCTTCTCTCCAGGTAAGAGGGAAAAATCTAAAATTCGATTTGGAATACACTCCGTAAATAAGCATATATACATTAAATGTCAGAGAGTTGATAAAATACTTGTAAAATCCGCTCTTTAAATACTCTGTGCTGTACATGTTCAGTCCGGAACCAAGATCCGTTATGCGTCTGAAAAGCATAACGGTCATAAACGCGTTAAATACATGATTTCCAAAAATTCTGAACTTCGAATAGTTTACAAGCTTAGAACCCTTGGCAAATCTTGAGCCTAAAAATGAATCATAACCATACGCTTCGCCATTTTCAAGATAAGGAAGCAAATCATGTATATCACCCTGGTCGTCTCCGTGAAGAACAATCACATGCGTAAAGCCGTTTTTTAAAGCATAATTAAAGGCCACCTTATGAGAACCGCCGAGTCCGTAGTTGTCATTGTTTCTAAGAAGCTTTATTGGCATTTCCGGATGGCTTTCCTTAAATTCCAAAACCTTCTTTTCTCCGTCGTCGGTACTTCTGTTGTTAACGACTATGATCTCATCTATAAACTTTAGCACTTCCTCGTCAATTTTTCCCAAAACTCTTACTATCTGGTTTTGGCAATTGTACATAGGTATAAACAGTAACGTCTTATTCATATCATTTCCCCAACTTAGTAATAAACTGTGTTTATTTATGCTTTACATCTTTAGAACCTTCTGTAAGCCACTACCTCTCCCCGCTTTTTGTCATACACCAATATGCATAAATGACATCCATTGTTATAATATGTGTCGCCATTTATCATTATATTATCCGGAAATAAGTAATCTCCCCGGTATTTAATCCTCAAAGAGTCGAATCTGTTCAAATCTTTTACATATTCTTCTGCCTCTAAATCATTTTCGAGCACCTTTGTAAGGCAGCCATCCTCATATATCCACTTACCGCCTTTTTCATAATCATCATAAGTCATATTTAAATAACTTAGCGGCTCATAAAAAGGCTGTCCTACTGCCACATAATCTCCTTCGAGACTTACTACGGAAATATAATCCTCATTGCGCGAGATACTTCCGACAAGTCCGCTTAAATCGGCATCTTTTTCGATAAAGCTGTATTCGTATCCGGCATTGTATTCATCAAGGTCAAGGTCCCACTGATAATAGTCTTTATCTCCCCTGTGATCCGCAAGCCCATATTCTTCCATTTGCCCCATCATATACATTCCAACTTTTTCGGCTCCGTATGCATTTAAATGACCGGCATCTTCAAAATCTGTACTTTTTACGATTCCAATCTCAGTTCTGACTCTGTTTAAGTCCATGAACCCTATTCCGTTTTCCTCACAGTAAACTGCTACAGCATCATATACTTTTTGATGTTCGAAAGTTGTGAAGCTTGGCAAAACGATAAAAACAAGCTCAAACTCTTTTTCACGTGCAAGACTTTGCATATCGTTAAGCCAGTTTATTTGCCACTCCTCAAGCTCTCCGGGATTTAATACTCCTTCTGTTATTTCCGGTTCATAAGATTCTCCAATATTCCATGAGATGTGTTCGCCTCTTAAATATCTGTTCGGTTTATATTCGTAATAATCGTATTTTTTAAGTTCTCTGTATCTGGTGTGAATTATCGGAAATCTAAAATAATAGTCTTCTCTTTCTCCTTTGGGAAAATATGAGTTTATATGCTCAATTGAATTTTTTGAAAAAGGCATTGAAAGATAATTTCTGTAAATATTTCCTTCTACACCATGCTTTTCACTGAGAATACCGTATAAATCAACATAAACCACTTTGGGTGACTGGTTCTTTAACAGATTTTTTAAATGATAATAAGTTGATTTCACATCTTGTCCGGATGTGGACATGTCAAAGCAGGCCCATCCTTTTTGCTCCCAAAAAACAGCAGGATTAACACCGCAGTACACATGGCTGGTCCCCGCAAAAACCACATCAATCAAATTATCATCCGTAGCTTTTAACTGTTCTACGGAGGAAACATAATCACCGTTGGTATCCTTCCACCTTAATACATTGTAAGTAACACCGATAACAAAAAAAACAATTAAAGCAAATACTACTATTGAAACGGTATGTTTAACTATTTTTTTAACAGGCCTAACATTTTGTTCCATTTCTGCCCTCTTAGAAATCAAAATAAATAAACTTATTTGAGTCAAAATTTATTCCATACTCTCCAAATACTATTATGGAGACTATCAGGAATATAAAGACTGCCCATCTGAAAATCATATCCTGCCTGTATAAAAATGTACCGACGTCAATACCTTTTTTATATCTGATAAAGGATACCGCTAAAAGAACAAGCACCGCTGTCAGCAATATAAAAATCTCTCTGTAATCAAGTCCCCAACTCATCAGCGATTCATCGCTGATTACCCACGGGTTGAAATTGGTAAACATCTTGTACAGATAGTATCCGGCAGTCCTTAAGGTCTTTGATCTAAAGAATATCCATGCAAATCCAACTAAAATATCGGTAATAAGAATTTGACCGATTTTATAACCGGTGGTTTCTTTTCTTAAGTTTAATACATTACATATCTTTGCTCTTACCGGTTTTAACAAATCTCCGAGAACCTGGTATACTCCATGGATTGCTCCCCATATTACATATCCCCATGCAGCGCCATGCCAAAGTCCGCTCACCAAAAATGTAATTATTAGGTTTAAATACTTTCTGGCTTTTCCCTTTCTGTTTCCTCCAAGCGGAATATATACATAGTCTCTAAACCATGTGGAAAGTGAAATATGCCATCTGTGCCAAAAATCCGAAACGCTTGTTGCAAAATAGGGAGTATTGAAATTCTCCATAAGTTCAAAGCCCATCACCCTCGCCGCGCCTATGGCTATGGCGGAATATCCCGCAAAATCTGCATATATCTGGAGCGAAAATCCTGCAGCTCCTACTATTCCCTCCACAGTTCCTATACGATACAGGTTGTCATATATCTCATCTACGAATATAGCCACCCTGTCTGCGATAACCATCTTCATAAAAAGGCCCCACAGCATCATACCAAAGCCTGAAACAGCCTTTTCGTAGGAACACATATTTTTCTTTGTAACATCATTTATCTGAGCGATAAGATTTTTACTTCTCTCAATGGGGCCTGCCACAAGCTGGGGGAAGAAACTGACAAATAAAGCATACTTTATGAAATTCTTTTCCGGCTCCACATCCTCTCTGTAGACATCGATGCAATAGCCCACAGCCTGGAAAGTATAAAAAGATATACCAACCGGCAAAAGCAAGTCAAAGGGGTTACTTACAGCACTCACTCCAACTGTTCCGAGCACGGCATTTAGATTATCCAAAAAGAAATCAAAATACTTGAATAAAAACAACACCGCAAAATTGAGCACGAGCCCTAATATCAAGAATAACTTCTTGCGCGATTTTTCTTTTTGCCTGCTGATCACAATTCCCAAAACATAAGTGACGACAGTTGTAAACAGAATTAAACCGGCATACTTATAATTCCAGCTCATGTAAAAGTAGTAACTTGAGATAAGCAGCCATACGGGCTTAACTTTTTTCGGCAGCACCATATAAAGCGTGACAACTATCGGAAAAAATATTAAAAATGGAATTGAGTTAAATAGCATGATTCTATACCCCTAGAAATCAAATTTGTATCTTTCCCAGTCTGTTATATATACAAGTCCGTCATCTGTTTCCGTCAACAGTCCGTCATCCACCAAAAGGTTTGTCAATCTGATGGTTTCTTCTTTTCCAAAGGCATAGCCCCACTGGAAATAATCTTTATTAAATAATACTTTTTCCTTACTGTTTTTCTGGTAAGTGATGAACTGGTCATATATCCTCATTTTTCTATAATGAATAAATGTCGGATCCTGAGGAACTTCGAGACCATACTTTTCGCAGAATTCACCAATGATTTCATACTGCGCTCTTGCTTCAGGTATTCCCCATACGCCTGTGATTACATTATATTCAGACACAGGAACATAATACTCATTAAGCAGAGCCTGCAGCTTGTCCTTACCGGTTCCTGCCTCTGCTGCCGCTTTTAATTCATCCATCTTTAATCTAAAATCGGCATATTCATTAATTTGCTTGATATGAGGTTTTATAAGCATTAAAAGTTCGGCAACGCTGACGGGCATAGGAATCTCAGAGCTTATTTCCTCCCCGTTATCTATAGCTTCTAAAATACTATCGATGTGTTCCAAGCTCCTTTTGCTCTTTTCAAATATGCCCCGGGAGTCGTAAGATTCACTTTTTATAACGTAGTTTTCTCCGCTCCAGTAAAATGTGTCGAGAGAATCGCCCGTTCTGGCCTCTTCCACGAGCTTCAGCATTTCATACATATCGGAAGCATATTCAGAACCAAAAATCTTTTCCGACACTTCCAGCAAAAGAGCATCAGCCGAAATTTCAGGATCTATCAAAAGTCTTGCAGCAACATAGTGTGAGAATATGTTGAGAATATGATAAGAATCCATCTCGCTCCAATATGTGGGCTTGTTGATACTGTCCTCTTCCCTTGTGAGGTTGTAGGTGTTTTGGATATAGGTGGCATTAACGTTCATTTCAGCTATCTGATCTATCTCCATCTCGGTGAGACACCATGACCATATGCCAAAATCAATCCTGTCAACAGCGCATACATCCCTCGGATGCTTCCATGTTTCATCCGCGGTCTTTCTTGCACCGAAATATACCGTTACATCTCCGCCCATTCTCTCATTTAACTCTCTGGCGTCAATTTCATTGGTATAACAGCTCACGCCAAAGTTAACATCAGGATTAACCGCTCTGCACTTTTCTCTAAGTATGGATGCAAAGTAAGCAATTTCCTCTGTGGTTTTTAATTTGCCGGGATCATTATAATGAGCTATGACTCTGTCCGCGCAGTCTGCAAGTTCAGCATAAATGGAATAGTATTTTTCAAAGCTTGCTATGGCCTCAGGGCTGTCAAACGCTTTATCAACTCCGTTCGAATTGTAAACTACGCTGTCATCAACCCATCCGTATCCGTTAAATTCCGCTCCCCAAACCCATAATGTAAAATTCATACCGAGGCTGTGTGCAGCATCCGCCATAAGCCTGATACGGTCGTGTGCAAACTCGTAATTTCCGTAATATGCCCACGCAGAGCACATATCCGTCACCTGGATACCTGTGTATCCAAGCGATTTCATCATTCTCACGTAATTGTAAAGTTGGTCATCGGAATACGACAGTATTTCGCTTTTTAAAGAAGTATCAGAATTATAAAAGACGCCTCTTGTGGCATTTGTCTTCCACAGACAGATGATTGGCTCTCTCTCCTGCATCCATGCATCGGTATCACTGATTTCGTTCTCCGGAATAACTATATTAGCAGCGCCTTTTAATATATGTTCTCTGCTCTCTCCCGCAAACGCTATTCCAAGATAAGTGTTTGCAAATATATCAACCTGTTTTTCAAGTTCTATACTGTTGCGCGCCTTTATAGAGATAATCCCGTCACGGATTTCTATTGTTCCGTCACCTTCAGGCAACGAATCAACTTTTTTTATTTCGATGTATTTATCGGTATTTGCAAATGAGGAAACTTTAATCTTTTCACCGGAGACCTCTTCTATATATCCTGCAAGCCTTTTAGCCGAAGTCCCGGCCTGTCCAAAAGCTTTGATAGTATACTCCGAAATGGGTGTATCTCCGATAAACATCTCTCTGCAGGAGACGTTAGCCGTTACGCTTTCAGTATTTGTAGCGGAGTTTTCTCCGATTTGCATTCCTGCCCCGATTGCTATAAATATAAATCCCACGGCCAAACATATTACTGCCATGGCACCCAGTCTGTTTTTTTTCAATTATCCGTTCCCTCCAAAGGAATATTATATGCAACTTATCATAGTCACATAATCTGTTTCATTTTACCATAAATTCTTCCCTCCTACCACATATTAGCTAATATATCGCGCTAAAAAAAGCTCAAAAATTAATGTTGAAAACATTATAAAAAACTCATAACATAGAGACATGAGAAACCCTATTTTTAATAAACCTATTTTTAAAATAATAATTATCACAGCTTTCCTTGCACTAATCGTAGCTTTCACTATATTTATTCGCCACATGGTGAATCAAAACCAACCCGAAAGCGCTGATTCAATCGAGGTTATTGAAGACATTGCAGCCATAGAAAAGGAAACATTGTCGGACACCCTGAATCTTATTTCAACTTCCGAGATTTCCTATGATACTTATTTTGTATCCCTTTACGATAAATTTGTATTTGACTCAGAATATATAAAGGTTTTGATGAATTGGAACACCTTTGTTTTTTCAGAGGATTACCCCAATCTTTCCGATGAGTTTGTATTTGATGAAATAAACTCGGTTATACTGAATTTTGATTATACCGAACGGGTTTTTTGGGGTATCGATCCCTTGATAATAAGGATCACAGAAGGAAGCGACTCCTCGTTTGATTCATTCGTTAAAGATCATATAGTAAAAGAGGTCTCAGATCATCCGGAAATAACCTTCAGAATACTTCTTCCGGCTCATAGTATTGCCTACTATTCTTCTTTGGAAAAAGAAGATTTGTCTTTACTTGAGGGGGCTTATGCCTCCTTTGCAGATGCGCTTTCTCCATACGAAAACGTAGAGTGGGATTTCCCCGGAAATTCTTCTTGGATATATGAAAATCCAGGCCTTTATGAAGGCGATTTTGAAACTATTAAGCAGCCCGATTCAGACGCTATAATCGGACACATTTTGGCTGATGATTTTAAATGCAATAATGATGAGATCTCAGAGAAAGCATCATCGTTAATGTACACCATAGATAATTACAATTACACGCCACACAACCTTTCTGATTTGGATATTGTTATTTTCGGAGACAGCATTTTTGCCTATCGTCAAAATGATACTGCAATCCATTATATCCTCAAAAACTTTACAGGTGCTGACGTTATATGTAAAGCGCAGAGCGGAGCAGGTGCTTGTCCATACTCAGATGGAAATTACTCAAAAAACTATTTTGGGGGACAGCTCGACGATATAGCCGGCCTAAAAAAGGAAGTTGATGAAGTCCATAAAGACACAGATAGTTTGGTATTTATTATAGAGTTTGGTATCAACGATTATTTTAGAGGCATTCCGGTATCCTCTTCCGATGACCCAAACTCGGTTTCTGCATTTTGCGGAGCTGTAAGAACAGCCGTTAATAATATACGGGACATATATCCGGATTCAAAAATACTCATTCTGTCTCCCGGCTATATAAATGTAATGGATAAAGGAACTGCAAAGGTTACTCCGGATTCTTCAATACTTGATGATTATGGAAATGCCTGTACCGCTCTTTCCGAGGAACTTGATTTAGGGCTTTTGTGCCTGACAGACCTCCCCGGCATAACACCGGAGAATTTTGATTCATACCTAAACGATGGTGTTCACTTTAATGAAGACGGTTGTATTATTGTCACTAAATACCTGATAGAAAAACTCTCAGAGTTTGAATAGTATTTCAGACATTTTGAGTTTTATCCAATCATAAAATACGTTTCGCCGGAGATAAGCCTTGTAAAGAATATGGCTCCGCAAACAATCTGGTATACCAGCACAGCTGCGCAAAGCACAAAGGCTATCCATCTTTTTTGCTTTAAAAAGCTATACCACATTTTAAAGCTTGTAATGTAGAGGAAAAACATTGCTGCGGAATATCCCCACAGGAAATTGCCGTCCCTAGAGCGCTTTCCTGTTTCAATAAGCAAAATAGCTTCAGCAAAGCCGACTGCCGCCATTATGATCGTAAAAATATAATCCTTGTTTCCGCAGATTTCTTTTACGGATTCTTTTAATGTTTTCTTGTTTGTTTTATTTCCGGCAGCATCCATGATCACGCCCACCGCAATACATAAAAATACTATGATTGGAAATGACAGTGACAACAATACGGTAACCTTTGGATGATCCGCATGAAAGCTGAAGGTCTCCATAAAGGAAATCTTGTATCCGCTGCTATCGTCCCCGAAAAGCACGCTGTTTTGCCATAGTATTATGGCAAGTGACGGGATAACCGTTAGCCCCATCAAAAAAACTCTTATAAATTTTATCTTGTTCTTTATCAAATCCCACAAAAGCTTTAAAGCAAGAGCCGGCGCAAAAACCGTCAAAAAACTGGGCTTTACAAAGGTGGTGAGCGCCAAAAGAATCGTCAGCATAAGCCATTTTTTTAGATTTAAGTTTTCTTTTTTATAGTCCTTCTCATACTTTACAAAAAAGTACATAAATATAACCGCACAAAGCCTCATGCAGATATAAGTGGAATTGTGCCACACATTTGGTGACTGATAGCTTACATACCGATACATCCCTGCCCATCTGATAAAAAAGGGCATCACAAAATTAAGGCAGAGCGCACCTGCATAGTTAACCGCGCCGCCGTCTTCCATAAGCTCATCAAGGAACTTTTTTGTAGCGATTACGGTAGCTGCGCTGCATATTGCAAGGAATGCTGCGATAAACACCGTACCGTTTGCCAGCCTGTATAATCCGGCATATATGAGGGCAGTAAGGCTATAGTACCATCCGTCATCAACCACCATGCTTATATGGTATGGCAGATCCGATTCAAACAAAAGTGAATCACTGTATGTTTGCTGCAAAGACTGGTTGTAAAATAGATAAAAGCACAAGCCTCCGTACACTGCAGTCAAAACATAGAATATTATTTTTATCGGTAAATCTTTTTTGTTAATCGTCTTCATATCGATTTATCTTTCCCTAATCCCCTGTTCCCTACTTTTCTACTCTACTACTTTCCCGCTTACCTGCTTTCCTACTTTCCTATCAGAATTCTCGCATAAGGTGTCAGGCTAAAGATCACAGCGGTTAAAAAATTGTAGTTCTTTAACAGATAATGGAAAAATTCTCCGAAGGGAACTCCCTTTATGCTCTCTTTTTTCTTGAATCTAATGCTTCTTTTTAGCTTGGGATCGTTCCATGTGCCTTCCTCAGAATTGTTGGGGCAAACGCCTACATACTCATCGGATACAAATATCTCTCCACCTTTTCTAACGAGCATATATCCGTAATCAAAATCTCCTAAGGAGTGATTGTAAACCTCGTCCATTATTCCGGTTTTGACAAATAAATGTGTCGGAACCAAAACGCAATTGGCATTAAAGGTATTGACCTTCCTGCCCTCCGGGCCATCAGCTTTAACTATTCTGAATTTCGGTGCAAAATTGGATTTTCTCTCGATTCCTCCGTATGATAAAGACTTTAAATCATCCTCACATGTGGGCCCGACAAAAATTGCATTTTCGTTATGTTTATTTTTGCTTCTTTCTATAAGCCCCTGTATTGCACCGTCGTAAAAATCTACATCGTCATTAAAAAGAAGGATATAGTCCGGATAACCAATGGAGCCACTATCACCATCTAAGATTTCAAGAGCCCTCGCCATTGCAAGTCTCATTCCGCCTGAATAAAATGAATTGCCATCGCCCATCACAACACACGTATTAGGAAACTCACTCAGAGCCTGCGCAGTTCCGTCACTGCTGTTGTCATCGCAGATTACAAATGAAAAATCCACCTCGGGATTTTTTTCACACAGACTTTTCAGTGCGGTAATCGTTTTTTCTTTTCTGTTAAAGCAGGTCGCCAGACCCATTATCTTATTAGTCATTTTTTATTCCCAAATATATATACTGTAATCGTAATTATCTAAATACTCACAGAATCCTTCAATTATCTCTTGATAATTCTCATTATCAAGCGTACTTTCTCCAGCGCTCATACGTTTAATTATCTCGTCAGATGTGTCCGCTCCAAAATGTACACTGTCAAAATAATTGTTAAAGTCTGTGATTATATCTTGATCGTCTTCAAAATAAAATACTTTAACGTTATCATAACAAAGGAGTCTGTCTATAAGCGCTTTTTCCGCCTCGAATATCACTTCAGTCTCCCCGTTTTGCCTGTACTCATACCAGTACGCTACGCTTCTCGGAGCAAAATAAATATAAAACTCTGTATCAGGGTTATCCTCTATAATATCCTTGAGATAAGTATCAAAATTTCTATTAACCCCTGCAATCGCTTCGGCAAGCTCTTCCGAATAATCGATGCCTTGCTGCTTTTCAATACTTCTAAAGCCATAGAGGACTCTGTCCCATCCATAAGTAAAAAGATGGTATGTACAGTAGTATTCATCCGGATTCGTCGCGTTATGCTTATATAAAAACGGCTTTAATATATAATTTAATAAAACATCCCTGTTAAAAATATAATATACATCATTTAAAGGATTATCATCATATAAATACTCGGGAAGCGGATACGCCGTTTCCGTGTCCTTTGTCATATTCCTTATATCGACCGACCAAAACACTTTTTCTACTGTATTGTCAGAGGCAAATGCCATGCTCAGAGCATTATAAATATCTTTGCTGCAAGCTGCATTATATGGGAGTTTCACAGCATCTACATCAAAATATTCTTTAAATGCAGATACCTTCATGTTGACGCTGATTGACGAACCAACGGATACCGCATCATAATCGGTATTTTTTGCAAGTCCCGGATTTTGAGAAAGCTGATCGTCGATAATATACGGAAATCCCTCAATCGGTCCGTGATAGTGGAAAAAAGGATCCACGTACACAACAACTGCAATCACAGCCGCAATAAGCACTCCGACCACAGTAAAGAAAATGCCCACAAAACGTCTGTACACATTTTTACTCTTATATTCAGTTTTAACGTTAATATCCTTTTCTATCTCACTATTCATATCTAACCGTTAAAAATTGTAATAAATATAAGTCGAAACTCCGGAAAGGCACACAAAACACCAAATAAATAAAACTGCCAAAAGGACTGCTTTGTATGCTTTGGGCTTAAAGTCCGAAACTATCTTTTTGCAGTTTGGCATCAGTACAATTATAATCAGTGCCAGTAAAATATAGCAGACTGTAAGAATCAGTGCCCTTGCGTCCTCACTGTAAACATGGAAAATCTTTAGAGCATAGTCAAATTCCGCGGTCCTGAACACCTGTAGCAAATAGCTTTTTGTAAGCGCAAAATTTGCATGTCCCTCGGAAGGAATCAAATGCTTTAAAAATGTTATGCTTTTTCCGATTGTTTCTCCTCTGAAAAAAGTCCAGAAAATGCATAAATAAATCGTGTTGAATATCCACATTAGTGCAGATATAAGCTTGCTTTTTTTCATTTTTTCGATGGGTTTTTCAAGCATCCTGCAGATTACAATGCCGATACCGCCGGAAAGTCCCCACACGACATAGCCGCCTCCGGCACCGTGCCATATTCCGCTGACAATGAAAACTATCAGCGTGTTTAAATAGGTCCTGAATTTCCCTTTTCGGCTACCGCCAAGGGGAATGTACAGATACTTAGTCAAAAACCTCGTAAGGGTAATGTGCCATCGTTTCCAGTAATCCCTAATGGTAAGCGCTTTATAGGGAGAGTCAAAATTGGTCGGAATATCAAAATTCAGCATCTTTCCAAGGCCTATTGCCATATCCGAATATCCGCTGAAATCAAAATAAATCTGAACATAGTATGCAAACATCGCAATGGCGGTATCTATCGGAGATAACAGCTCTGTGGTTTGCCAGGCGTAATCTACCGCCTTTGCAAATACATCCGCTATAAGAATTTTCTTTGAAAGTCCGAGCACAAAAAAAGTAATACCGGCAGTAAAACTCTCTGCCCTCAGCCTTTTTTTCATAGAATCGTTAAACTGCGGGATAAGTTCATCATGCGTAACGATAGGTCCCGCTACAAGCTGTGGAAAAAAAGAAACAAACAGCGCATAGTCATGAATCCTATAATTTCCGGTCTGTCCTTTATATGCATCTATTACAAAGCCTACCTGCTGGAATGTAAAAAAACTGATTCCTAAAGGAAGAAGGATCTCGGGCACAGGAAGTTCGGCTCCCGTTAGGACGTTAAAGCTTGAAAGCAAATACTCAAGGTATTTGAAATATCCCAATGTACCAAGGTTTAAAACGACTCCGATGATCATGAGAGCCTTTCGCCCCCCTCCTTGTACATTCTTTTTTGTAAACAGCAAATAGAAGCCGTAATTTACCAAAATGCTGAGCACCAGTATGATGAGGTAGGACGGTCTGAAATATCCGTAAAACCACAACGACATACCTATCAAAAACACTTTGGCCGCTTCCGGCTTTTTTAGTCTGTTGAGTCCAAAATATCCGATTATCGTTATCGGCAAAAACGCCAATATAAAAATAAACGAATTAAAAAGCATCAGTTTTATCCAATCAATTAATTATAATCTCTTTATTTTCTTATGAAGCTTTCTGACCGCAGCGGGGAATGTTACAAACAAAGTCATGTACAGTTTGTTTTTGCCGCTCAGGTATTTATTTCCAAGAGCTTTAAAATAGTTCTTTCTTAAGTAAGAAACAACGCTTCTGTAATATTCATAGCACTCTGAGCCCTTTTTCATCTGCGATACCGGTATATGGAGCATATATTCGAGGCGCTGGAATATACCAAACCTGAATGCTATTTTTTTTAGCTCTTCATCGCCCGGGTAATCGTTTCTAACGATTTGTGCCGCCATATCCGCATTGTCCACCGAATCTTTAAATACTCTCGAGAACTCTTCCTTTGTCTCTTTGCGGGAATTGCTTCCTACGCGGTAAAACACGTGATATTTATATCCGGGTAGTGATACGATATCACCAATGGTTCTCAGTTTTTTTATTAATATGTGAAAGTCCTCGTTTAAGACGCCTTTAGGGAAGAATTCGTAGCCATCTCCCGTAGCGCCGAAAACATCCCTTGCAATAAGCTTGGTGCAAAAAGAACAATCCCCCCTGTGCATCAAAAGTTCTTTCAAAAAATCTCTGTCTGTAATGATTTCTTTATCCTTCGGAGGAATACATATATCCGGCAGGATGTTTCCCGCCTCATCAATCTCATTTCTTCCGACCTGTGCGCATTTAACGCCAAATTCCGTAACTGCATTGTACAGTACTTCGAGCATATCTTTTTCTATATAATCATCGCTGTCGATAAAGCTGATATAATCGCCTTTTGCGTTAATTATACCCAAATTTCTGGCGCTGGATGATCCTCCGTTTTCCTTGTGAAAAGCCCTTACTCTGGGATCTTTTTTAGCATACTCGTCACATATTCCGGCGCTACCGTCACTGCTCCCGTCATCCACAAGTAAAAGTTCAAAATCTTTATGGGTTTGGGCAAGGATCGAATCAATACACCTTGTCAAATATTCTTTTTGAATGTTATATACAGGTACTATTACACTAATCATTTTTACTCTGCGGCTTTTTTGCTGATTTTATTCTCGCTAAGACTATTTTCAATGCTAAGCGGTCCCGATTCAAATTTCGGAAACTCATCTCCCGCCATAAACGTACTTATAAACTGCATCATTCTGCTCGCGGCCACTTCGGGATTCCATATGTTTTTTACGGTATTATAGGCTTCTTTTCCGAGATTATGCCTAAGCTCTTTATCCTCCGCAAGCAGCCTTGTCTTTTCAAACAGATCCTCTTTTTTGCCGTCAAGGTATACAAATCCATTCTCACCGTTTTTGATTAAGTACGGCACTGCGCCAATCATACTGTCGGCCACTATCGCGCATCCGCTGTTCATCGACTCATTGGCTACAGCTCCCCAGCCCTCTCTCCTGTCGCTCGTAAACAGATAGATATCAGCTTTTTCCATCATAGCTCTTACTTCTTCGGGCTTTTTAAATCCTGAAACGCATACCTTGTCTTCCAATCCATACGCTGCGATCAGTAAAAGTACATTGTTCTTTTCCGGTCCGTCGCCCACTATGTCCATATGGAAATCAAGCCCTTTATCTCTAAGATATTTTGCTGTTTTCACAGCCAGCTCAGGATGCTTCCAGTCAAGGAACCTGCCGGTCCAAAGTATGTACGGAGTATCAGACTTTTTTTCTGTATCAGAAAAATAATAACCTTTAGTTCTTATCAGTTCATCTATATCTATGTCTTTTATTTCAGGGAAATAGCCCCATCTGTACTTTTTACCTTTGTATGCCCCAAAAAGTGAAAAATCCGACGCCACATATCCGCCGGAGCACAATAAATATACCGGAAGCTTTTTATACCTTGTATGGTCCAGATATTTTTTTCTAAGTCCCCTGGGCGTAATAAACTTCCATTGTCCGTCCTTATATACTCTCTCAGAATATCTGAGAGTCAAATATTTTTCTCCCCCTGCATTGCCTTCCCTTAGCGCCTCAAGCCTCGGGGAAATATAGCTTTCATCCTCGCATCCGCCGAATATAACAACTTCACTGTCAAATATCAACTCTCTGCACCTTTTGTTTTCCTCTTCGGAGCTGTATGCGAGCTTTACAAAAACGGGCAGTTTCGCGTTCCAGCCCATATTTTTTCTGTCTGCTTCCATCTCCTCGGTCTGGATAAAAGTAAACTCATCACCTTCCGGGAGGTTTTCTATCATGGCCTTACAGAAAGGAAGCTGATGATGATTTATGTAATTTGAAACAAAGGTAATTCTCATATTGTACTGTCCTACCGCTTAAGCATCATGCCGTTTACTCATCCTACTGTTCACGCTTATCACTTATCCTGCTGTTTGCTTATGTTTCTATATATCTCCAGCATTTCGTAAACATTTTTCTCGGGATTATGATTCTCTCTGGCGTGAAATCCCGCATTATGACGCCTTCTGTCTACCTCTCCGGGATTATTTTTTTCAGTCGTCCATCTCTCGGTCAAGCTGTTTTTTAGCTTAACTGCAACAGCTTCCATATCATCGTCAATATCAACGGAGTATGAGAAGCCGTCATCACCCACTTTAAACATGCTTCCGATACCGCCTACTTCTGCCGTGACTATAGGTACCTGAAGCATCATCGCCTCCCCAAGGGAATTGGGTGAATTCTCTATTGCAGAGCAGCATACATATGTATCGCAAAGAAGATATTGCTCCTTCATCTCCTCGGCCGACAGCCTTCCCATGATATGTACTCTGTCCGAAAGGCCATACCTGTCAATAAGTTCTCTTAAGAATTTCCCATACGAAGATATCTTGATCTTTTGTTTTAAAGTTTTGTATTCCACTATAGACTGCCCTGCGACATAGATTTGCAAGTCGGGAATGTCTTCGCCGGAAGCTTCTCTTTCCGAAAGGAGCATTCCTGCTGCCATCAGTAAGTAGTGAAATCCTTTTAGAGGATAGTCGGCCTGGCTTACAAAAATTCTGTATTTTTCGGAATTTTCTCTGTTCCAGGCATCATTATAAAATATGCTTCGAAGCGTCTCTCCGGCATGGTGATAAACCGCCCCGGGGTTAACCTTTGCGGCAAAGTTTTTGTCAAATTCCGTTCTACCTCCCACATGGCCTATAAGCTTCATTGCTGCTTCTTCGTTGTCTGCACGGAGGTCGTATTTTTTCTTTTGTTCAAAAATGGAATCTTTTTTCAGCTGATCTCTGAATGTATGACGAGTCACAATCACGCCCGGTAAATGAGCGGTATATATATCCGCATAGTCCCTGCATATACCCTGAAGCCCCACAAACACTTTTGAGGGATTGTTCCAAACCTTTGCAGCAGCAAGGGTATGTGGAAACTCCGTTCCGAAAACATGCACTAAATCAGGCTTTGCATTATCAAAAATATATTGCATCTCACCTTCAAGTGCGGGGTCATATAAGTATTCCCTGGATGTATCCTCATAAAAGCCATAGTATTCTATATCTTCACCATCTGCGCCTTTAACACATCCGGTAATCACTCCGGGCTCTTTTGATACGCCGTTAGCTTTAAGCAGCTCGCTGCTTACCGGAAATGCAAAACATATTTCAGGTATATCGGTACCGTCTTTTTTTCCGGCTATTATTGCGTCATAAAGCCCCTTTACCCAGCCTTCCTTAGGAATAGTCGGAAGCGATAGAGCCTCTGCAACAGCCGGGAGTATAAGATTACACATCCAAAGTATTTTCATCTTTATTCGTTACCTTTTCGGCTTTGTCTTCGTTATAGCTTTCACTGTCTTCATACTTGTTTTCGGCCATAGCCATATACAAGTCTTTCATGGCAGTCGTCTGCCCGGGGTCCACCCCTTCTGTCGAATCGGGCCAAAAGAGAATCTTAAGTGTGAGCATCATGAGCTTTAAATCCAGTAAAACAGAGTAATTCTCTATATAAATGAGATCAAGCTTGAGTTTATCGTAGGGAGTGGTATTGTACTTTCCGTAAACCTGAGCAAATCCCGCAAGTCCGGCCTTTACCTTAAGCCTGTATGCAAATTCCGGCATCTGCGCCTGATACTGCTCTATAATCTCGGGTCGCTCGGGTCTGGGTCCTATAAAGGACATATCACCTTTTAATATGTTAAACAACTGAGGGAGCTCATCCAATCGAACCTTTCGAATGAACTTTCCGACAGGTGTAACTCTTTTATCGCCTATATAATAGAGCCTTACTCCATCTTTTTCGGCGTCCACTCTCATAGAGCGGAACTTAACTATATTAAAGCGTTTGCCGCCTCTCGTAACGCGAACCTGTTTGTATAGAACAGGCCCCCCGTCGTATGCTTTTACGGCTATAGCGGTAATGAGCATAAAAGGTGATGATATAACAATCAGAATCAGTGAAAATACAATGTCTATGAGCCTCTTTAAAAATCTCTGTTCCATTGTCATGGAATATTCACGTGTAAGAAGCATCGGCGAGTCAAATACATGTAACTCTTCCGCACCTTTTAAAATACAGTCATTAATCTTGGGCAATATATAAAATCTGATTGAATTGCCGTAGCAATATTTTATAAGCGGTTTTCTGTCCACTTCCGCTATATCACCGAACACAACGGCATTGCAGGTTCCGTCCGTGTAGTACTTTTTTATGGCATCACATACCTTTTTGGTACCCTCACTGATATGAATCTGCTCCGTGATAAGATATTTGTCGCTCCTGGTTTCAAACTTTCTCCTAAGCTCCCTGGGGTCTCTGTCTCCATGGACCAAAAGAAGCCTTCTCGGAGGGAAAATATTTCGATAAAAGAAATTGGCTATATTGATATAAATAAATACCAAAATACACTGCTCAACCAGCATCACTGCAAAAAACTTTGGATTGAACAGTCTGAGTGCCATAAGCGAAATCTCGGCATATATAAGAATATCAGCCATAACCGTTGCAAAAATCTGTGAGAAAATAAGCTCAGCGTTTTTCATATAGCCAAGTCTCATTCCGCCGTACATATTTGAGAATAAAATCAGAATTACCAAATAGACCGCAACCTCAAGCATATGTCCCTTTATCCAAAAGGGCTGGTTACGTCCGGCAATGATAGAAACTCTGAAATTGAAATACCAATGGTAGGTAAATACCGCCGTTTCAAGTAACAGGCACAGCAGTACAAGCGACAGATTTATTATTCGCTTAAAGCCTTCCATTCGGTTTAATTTATTTTGAGTGGTCATAAAGCATCCTCATCAAAATCATTATATAGAAATACATGTACAATTTTAGCATATTTACACTCTTAATACTATAAATCCCATTCTTAAGATTCATTAATAAAAAGGTAAATATCATATAATTGCTCTTTTCTTTATGATATAATCCTATTTATGAAAACCACACTTATGATCTGCTTTCTGATCCTTTGTCCATTAATACTCGGATTGGGAGCACTTACCACATACAATAAAATAGCTCTATTACTGTCAAAAGATAAAAAGCCCGCTCCAAAAAAGCCTCTTTTTGTACGGCTTTGTGACTATTTTTCTTTTGGCATTATATTATTTTTTTTGATTGCCGGACTTTCAAATGCCGTCAGCGTCTTTTTATCGTACTCATTTGACAAGTCCATCCGCGTTTTCGCAGTATTTTTAATCATCTTTTTAACCGTCTTTTATTTCCTTTTTATCATATGGAGATTTTTTGACGTTCTCGGTAAAAATGCCGGAAAAGACGATAAGTCTTCTGTTTCAACCGTCAAAACCGAAACCTTTAACAAAAAAATCTATACTGTACTTATTTCGCTTTCGTGCCTCTTTTCAGTGGGAGCGATTTTAGTTGCTGTTTTTGGCAAAATATATATAAACGGTGACCAGACTCTTGAAACGGTTAATTCATTTTTATCCACGAACCAAATGTACTCAGTAAATCCCCTTACCGGTCTTCCCTATGACGGAGATTTTCCGGCAAGGCTTAAGTATATGTTTTTGCCTTTCTTTTATTCTGTTTTATGCCACACCTTTGATGTTGACACAATGCTTCTTTTATATCGGATCATACCCGTGTATTATCTGTTTGCGGGTTATACCATATTTGTAACCATTGGAGACACTCTTTTTAAAGAGAAAAACAAAAAGGTCCTGTTCTATCTGGTATCTGTATTTTTGATCTTTTGTGCAGGCACCTCTACCGGCAGTATTGAGTTTGACATTTTTCACACCGGATACAGAAGCGGTGCGTTTTTAATATTTATAATCGTAAATGTATGTGCTTCGATGATTTTAAAGAAACGTTTTGTTGCTTGTATTTTACCAATAGTTTTGGAACCTTTATGTGCCTCCACGCGCTTCGGTGTTGGTGCATGCTTTGTCATGACACTTGTTTGCTTTATTTTATACAAGATAACTTCTCGAAATAAAAAGGAGGCCGCTAATGAATAATATATACAACAGCATCCTCGGTTTTGTTTCAGACAACCACTATTTAGCTATTCTGCTTTTATGCATCGTTTTTTCGGCTATAGTAGCGTTTATTCCGGTTAGATCCGAAAACCGCTCTCTTGTCTCTCTGAAGGCCGGATTTAAAGAGCATTCATATTTTATTATTTATTGCGGCATTTTTTCCGTTTTACTCTTGATACCTGTTACTGCCTTTATTTTCAGGCAGTTTCAAACAGTTTTTTATCCCTATGAATATTTATGGGCACTGGTTCCTGTTGTCCCAATGATTTCTTTTGTTCTTGTTTCAATGAGCACTTTCCTTAAAGAGCTGAAAAAAAGTGTTGCCATCGTTGTTTGCGTTTTTGTATCCGCTATACTTTTTGTTTGTGGCAGCATGGGCACATATACTAAAGCCGACAGAGATTTCCCTGACCTCAAGGGATATGATACTACCTATGAAGAAGTCATTCCTGTACTTGACAGATTAAATGAGCTTAACGGCAGTTCACAAGATGACTTCATTATACTGGCTTCTCCGGCCGTTACCGAGTATGCACATTTTTACAGCGGAGATCTTAAAACGTTATATGGAAGGGATATGTGGGACGGCGGACTTGCACCATACAATTACACGGTTTACAGCGACACGGTAAAAGATCTCTACAAATGGATGCTTTACGAAGACAGCTATGGCGCTGTTTATTTAAAAGAATACGGTGATGTAAGTACATTTAATTACACCGATTGGAACTATGATGCTTTAGATGCAAGCGACAATCCTTTCGGCGGTATTACTTTTGTCAATAAAGCCGCGGAACTCGGCGTAAAAGTGATCGTATTTACCGTAAATGAAAAGACTGACTTAACCGCTATATCTCACATCGAGGAAGTCCTCGGAATTTCAGGTGAATTTATAGAAGTTAAATCAGCCTATGATAAAGGATATATAATTTTCTGCTTGTAATTTTTACACTCGTCTTCCTACGGCTCTGACAGCCCAAAAGACAAAATTGTACGCACTGACAAATATATTTAAATGCTCTGCCTTTCTGTAGAGCATCCATATTCTTCTTATTGCTTCAAGCTTATTCGATGAAAGACTCTTTTTAGGTCTCCTGTACAAAACAAGGTTTTCATTAAGCCCGTAAGCCAATGTTCCCTCTCTTAAGATTCTCCACCAAAGAGCTGTATCTTCGCTTTTTATTTTAGGCATTTGAAGCTTTTCTCTTGAGATTTTTTCTGTATCAAACATAACAGTACTTGTGAAAATAGTAGTGTTTTTCAAAGCCTGTTTATAATTCAAAGTGCCGGGTACCTTTACAACTTTACCGTTTCCTACAGCATTTTCATCAGCAAACTCATAACCCGTAAAAACAAATGATGCGTCGTTTTTTTTCATGAACTCAAGCTCTTTTTTTAGTTTATCGCACGACCAGACATCATCACCGTCCAAATATGCTATATATCTTCCCTTAGATTCGTTTACTCCGCGGTTTCTGGCTGCCGCAGCACCGTAATCGTCGGTTTGTCTTATCAGTCTAATCTTGTCTTCAAGGCCGTTTTTAGTGATATATTCTTCGATAATCTCTGCCGACCTGTCCTTGCTTCCGTCCTCGACACATACCACTTCCCAATCTGTATATGTCTGTGCCACTACACAATCAAGAGTTTGCTCTATATACTTTTCAAGCTGATAGACCGGAATTATAACACTTACGGTCTCTGAATAATCTCTTTCCATAATCACCTGTTAGAGTGCGCCTATGCGCGTAAACAAATTAAAAAGCGCGCCCACGGGCACGCTTTTATCTTATTCTCCGAGTCCCTTTTCAATTGCACTTACAAGTGCATTCAAGGCTTCGTTTTCATCTTCGCCCTCACAAACAAGTTCTATTTCGTCGCCGCATTTAACGCATGCTCCCAAAACAGAGAGTACACTCTTTGCGTTTGCGGTTGTTTCCTTTACTTTAAAAGTAATAAGAGATTTATATTGCATAGCCTCTTTGCATAATATGCCGGCCGGTCTCAAATGAAGTCCGGTAGGATTCTTTATAACTACCTTCTGACTAACCATCTTTAATTCCTCCAAAATGACTTAAAACATTATATCCTGAATAAGTGCTGCAAGTTTCTCAGCTTCCTGCTGTATCAATTTCTGATCTTTGCCCTCTATCATTACTCTGACAAGGGGCTCAGTTCCGGAAGGTCTGATAAGTACTCTTCCCTCACCCTCAAATTTCTTTTCAAGCTCATCTATAGCAGCCTTAATTTCCGGATATTCGAGGTATTTCTCCTTTTTATGGTTGGCAACCTTAGCACCAACAAGTGCCTGAGGAAGCACATCCATGATCGTGGCAAGTTCCGAAAGAGGTTTCCCTGTATCTACCATAACCTGTAACAGGTGGAGCGCACTTAAAAGTCCGTCTCCCGTAGTATTTTCATCAAGGAAAATAATATGTCCACTCTGTTCTCCGCCCAAAGATCCACCTATTTCCTTCATTCTTTCAAGAACATATCTGTCTCCGACAGCTGTTCTCTCAAGCTTTATTCCATGCTTTTCACATGAGAGCGAAAAACCGAGATTGCTCATTACGGTAGCTACGATAGTATCTCCGTTAAGCTTTCCGTGCTCTTTCATATAATTTCCGATGATAGCCATAATCTGGTCACCGTCTACCATCTTGCCATTCTCGTCTACTGCAAGAAGTCTGTCCGCATCTCCGTCAAAAGCAAGTCCGACAGCTGCTTTTTCGTAAACAACTCTGGCCATAAGCTCTTCCATATGTGTTGAGCCACAGTTCGCATTGATGTTTGTTCCGTCCGGATGATTGTGTATTGCCACAACCTCTGCTCCTGCGGAAGTAAGAGCCTCAACAGAAGTATAATGTGATGCACCTTCGGCACAGTCAACCACTATCTTCATTCCCGAAAGATTTACATTAACACTTCTTACCGCATGGTTTATATACTCTTCCCTAGCATCTGTACGGCTTTTAATCTTTCCTACACCGGGGCCTATGGGGAATTTTATATCCTTCATATTGCTCTTGATCTCAGCCTCAATTTCATCCTCAAGAGCGTCGGGGAGCTTATAACCGTCACCGTCAAAAAACTTGATTCCGTTAAACTCCACAGGGTTATGGCTTGCAGAAATAACTACACCTGCATCAACCATGTATTTTTTTGTAAGATATGCAACCGCAGGTGTGGGAACCACTCCTACGTATACACAGTTGGCTCCAACGCTGCATGCACCGGCCATAAGGGCATTTGCCAACATATCGCCTGAAATTCGCGTGTCACATCCTACCATGATTGTAGGCTTGTGATTTTTGGATTTGGTTAGAACATAAGCTCCTGCCTGTCCAAGTTCCATAGCAAGCATAGGAGTAAGTTCCTCGTTTGCCACGCCGCGGACACCGTCCGTTCCAAACATTCTACTCATTTTAATTCTAGTCCTTTGATTTATTTTTTTACGATTACCTTTACTATAGGTATCGTTTCAACGGTTACCGAGCTGCTTACGCCCAGAGTTACAGGCATCTCATATTCGCCCTCCTCTAACTCGGCAATATCGTTATTATCCATAAACTCGGCAACATCTATAGTCCTTCCGAGAGTATCTTCCGTTATATTTTCAAGATCGGAACTAAGTCCCTTTAACACAACATGAATCGTTGATGCTGCAGTTTCAAGACTGCAATCGGACGGAACATTGGTAAATGTTACGGACTGTGAACTAAAGGACAAGTTCTTCTCTTCCTCGGGTTCCACCAGTATCTTTACAACCACATTCTTATCAAAGTCATCGTCCGTAAACTGAACTCCATCCGGTAAGTACTGTGAAATATCCACAGTCTTTTCAACGTCTCCGGTTGCACCTGTAATATCCACAGGCTCGGTTATGCTGATCCTGCTGATGGTAGAAAGATTAGCATGGCTTCCGGCAACCGAGACAAGCTCGGGAGTGATTTCTATATCTCCCGCATAGAGATATCCCTCAGCAGGTTCTCCTGTCTTTGAGGCATATACAGGAATATTCTTCGTCTCAAGAATATTTACATCAACATGCACATAATCAGACTGTTTTGTAACAGATGATAAGTTAAGTACATTGTTGCTTGAATCGCAAAGTTCAATCTCTATATTGGCGGAAAGCGATTCGCTAACACCGTCGATATCGATATTGACCTGACCATAGCTAACGCTCTCTACATCAGACTTAGGTCCTGTTATCTCTATCATGTTAAGGTCCATGGTAACGCCGCCAAACTTGCAGCCTTCTGCCACTTCACCGGTAGTGTTCTTTATTATTCTCACATATCTTCTCACTCTATCCTCGAGAGATATTGTAATATTCTCCCTGTTGGCGGTAAGTGAATCATACGTAAGATCTCCGAATAATCTGAGTGAAATTGGAATTGTACCATCCGAAAGTTTAGTGGCATCAGCCTCTGCAATAATATCATCGGAAGACAATCCGTTTATAACGGTTTTAGGTGCAGTAACAGTTACTCTTAAGGTATCTGTATTATCTAAAACTTCCCAGACTTTTCTCTCCGGATCAAGCGCTTCTTCATTTGTAATCTGCACCTTTACTCCGGTAAAATCTTTTGAAATAGTAGGGTTTTCAATCTGTATCCACACAAACCAGATTACTATAGCAAGCAGAACCGATACAACCTTTAGCCATATATCTTTGAGGAGCCAATCTTTAACTTTTTTCACCGGTTGCTCCTTCCCCGGATACATTGTCCGACTTTATTTCGTTGTTTTTCTTTTCGTGTCTTTTGTTTCTGCGACTTATTCTGTTTTTATCCCCATCCTTGTAGATAAGTCTGATAAGCCTGCTCTTTAACTGCTCTCCGTCAGAAATCGACTCAATCTTGCCGTCGATGGCAATAGAAATACGCCCCGTCTCTTCGGATACGATAATTGTGATTGCATCGGTTTTTTCGGAAACACCTACAGCCGCTCTGTGCCTTGTTCCAAGATCCTTTGAAAGTCCCATATTGTCTGACAAAGGAAGATAGCATGTCGCTGCAGTAACCCGATTGCCCACAATAATTACCGCTCCGTCGTGAAGAGGAGTATTCTTTTCAAAAATATTTATTAAAAGACCACTGGTTACTTTACCGTCTATGGATATACCCGTAGTCTCATATTCGGACAAAAATTCGGCTCTCTGAATAACTATCAAAGCTCCGGTTCTGGCTTTTCCCATTTCGGTACAAGCCTTAACAATCTCAGAGATGGTATCGGTGGATACACTCTCTATATCAGTCTGATGCATGGCTGTAGTAGCCAAGAACTCTCCGAGAATATTCTTTCTTCCGAGATTTTCAAGTCCTTTACGAAGCTCGGGCTGAAGCACCAGCAAAAGAGCTATAATCGCATAATTAACAACATTTTTTGCGATCCATATAATCGTATCGAGTTGCATAATGGATGCGACTACCAAAAAAAGTGCGATAACGATAATACCTTTGAGAAGCGACCATGCCCTGGTATTCTTCATCCAGGCCAAAATATAGTACAGCAAAAAAGCAATGATCAGGATTTCGATTACATCCCGCCACTGTACCGTAGTCATATATATACCCATATTTTTAAGGTAATTTATGGCCTGTGTCACAAACTGCATTTACTCGTTACTGCTCCCTGTTTTCGTCGGACGCCTCATCCGTATAGAGATCATCCTCGTAATACTCACCACCGTCCTCGGTGTAATAGCCGTCTTCCTCATAATACCCATCATTTTCGGTATACTCGGCATCATCGCCAAGTCCGTCGTCATAGTACTCATCGGAATAATTGGCTGTAAAGCTGTTTCTGCGGTTTATACGACGAACCTTCTGAGAAGATTCTCCGATTGAAATCTTAGGAACCGCTTTTACATAGTAATAATAATCGTCATCCTCAAACTGTACATTTTCGGTACGTCCGAAATCCACGCAATATTTGAAAAACTTAATTCCAAATCCGATTGCCACAGCGAGAACAGATACCAGAATAATATTGATGAAAGAAATACCGGTATCCATAATCACATCTCCGATAAGGAGTGCGATAATATCGATAATAACTCCCGCTCCGATGGCAATTTCCCAATTTCTCTTGATAGGAAGTCTGCGAAGGAAATAAACCACAAGCATAGTCACAACAAAAGCTATAACAACAACAATCATTCCCTTATTTGCAAGGAGTTCATCAAGTATGATCTTTAACTGATCGGCAGCTTCGGCAATCCCCATATTGGCCATTGTTGCGGCATTGGAATTTATTATCTTTAAGAAATAATAAACGATAACTCCGCATCCCATGGCAACCGCGCATCCGGGAGTAGCTGTAAGGCCAAGGATAATCGGCAAAATATATGGCAGTTTCCAAAGCATCAACACCGGTGTAATCGCCACCACAAGTGACGCCTTGGGCGCAAATCGTAAGAACAGCAGGTAAACTATCAAATAAACCACCACTCCGAGCGCAGCCACTATCATTGATAAATGGTACATATGGAGAAGCGAAAACAGCCCGGCAAATACAAGTATCACTCCACTTGGAAGAAAAGAGCAAAGCAGGGAAGCTATAAGTTCAATTGCCACATTATCGATTTTTGCGAAATAACCCATCCGTGAGTTTAACGTATGAAGCACGATAAATGCCACGATAAGTTTAAGTACGGGAACTATAAATGCGTCGTATTTATAATACAACTGTATAGCTTTTTCCCTAAGTTCAAATAGATTCTTCATTGGTTTTTTGTAACTTCCTTATTCTCTTGAGATTGCTCTTATACTTGCGGATATTCGATGCGGCTATCTGATATTTTACAAAGGCCACAAGATAAGAAACAGCGACATATATGATGAGGGAAATAATGTAGTATTTCCCGAACTTCTTTAACATAGCAAGAATATCCATCTCATATATATTCGACATGAATTCCTCAAAATTGTAATAAACGTACAGTCCTGCTATAAGGACAAAAGAAACCGTGGCAGCAAAGGCCGCTTTTAAAATAGACGACCATATATAATCGCTTCTGAAAAAAGACCCGATTCTAAGATGCTCTTTTCCTTTACCCTTTTCGTAGGAAGACATTCTGGTCATCATTATGACCTTTTCTCTGTCTAACATGGATACCATCCTAACCGATAATTACAGAAATCTCATTCTGGGATTATCTTTATCATTCTTTTGGCTTGCAGCGAGCGCTGCAGCCTTCTGTGCGTTATAGTCTTTGGTCATTTGACTGAAGGTGTTTGTCATATTTGCGCGGCATCTGTCGCAGAATCTGCCGGATCTGATCTGAGCTCCGCAGCTTTCACAGGTAAGCATCATTGCTGAATCCTCTGTAACTTCAAGTCTGTCATCACGAAGCCACTGAGTTATCTGTGAAGGTTCAACATCACAGGCCTCGGCAACTTCATTAATTCCTACTCCCTTATGCTCACGGATGTACTCCTTAACCTCCTGGAATTTTGCTTCCATCTGTTCCTTACAAGCCTGGCAAATAGGCTGGCCGGAAATATAGTTGAACATTTTTCCACACTTACGGCAATTTCTGACATTCATAATTTCTACCTCCGTTTATTTGCTTTGCAGGAAGGCTCCCCTCTATATACCTTTTCCGCCTGCAAGCGCCACAAAATACACATCAGGTATCCCCGATGTCTGAAGGGCTCTCGCCGCCTCATCCATAGTAGCTCCCGTTGTGTATATGTCATCGATAAGTATAATCGTTTTTAATTTTACACTATTTTGACCCACAATAAAAGCGTTTTTAAGATTTTTTTGACGCTCTTTCGGGGACAGCATTTTAAGGGGCACCGTGTTCCTTTTTCTATGCAGCACCTTATCCATGACAGGTATTCCGGTATGCTTTGAAATCTCTTTTGCAAAAAGATAAGCCTGGTTATATCCCCTTTTAGCATAGCGCCTTCTGTGTATCGGTATCGGTATAAGCGCATCGGGCGAGATTTTTTTAATAAATTCCCCTAAATACTCTGCGGTTTCCTCGCCGTAGTACTGTGCATATTCCGCTCTCCCGCCGTATTTAAAGCGATAGATCGACGGTGCTACGGATTTGTAATCATAAAGGCATCTGCCCCTTATAAATCTGTGGCCGCCCTCCATGCACTGCTCGCAATATTTCGAATCCGTGTTTAACATGAGCTTTTTTCCGCATTTCATGCAATACGGCGGTGTAAGCAGTTTTAATTTTTCTATGCACTGTGCATGTATTTTCTCCCCAAGCGGTGTAACGATCCCGTCGCAGTACGGGCATCTTCTCGGAAATATAAAATCAAGCAAGATATTTCCCGTTTTTTTTAACCCCTCAAAATTCAATTTTTATCCCCCCAAAATATATTATTACTCTAGCTATTATTTCTTGCTATTATTCTCGCTATTATTTCCAGCTATTGCTACTCCGACTGCTATTACTCTGAATGTTATTACTCTCGCAGTTCGAGAATCCTGTCTTTTAACGATGTATATCTGCCCCGTCCGGATGCGTTGTCAATCATCTCGCGGACTATCCCGCTGCTTCCCATGAGTACCACACACTTTTTGCCTCTGGTTATTCCGGTGTAAAGCAGATTCCTGTATCTCATTATTTCAGGCACATCAAGCAGCGGCATTATAACCGCCGGATATTCGGAGCCTTGGGACTTATGGATCGTGATCGCGTAAGCCATCTCCAGTTCATCAAGTGCGTTAAAAGGATACTCCACTATTTTCTTGTCGTCAAATTCTACTTTGACCGATTGTGAAGCCTCGTTTATCTCAAGTATTTTTCCGGTATCTCCGTTAAACACGCCGAGCCCGCTTGCCACCTCTATTCCAAACCTGCCGTAAATGCTCCACTCAAGCTTGTAATTGTTTTTGATCTGCATGACTTTATCTCCCTCGCGGAAAATAAAATCACCGGAAATACGCTCCCTCTTTTCGGGTGAAGGCGGATTGAGCGCCTGCTGAAGATGACGGTTTAGTTCGATGCAGCCGAGTGCGCCCTTTCTCATAGGCGTAAGTACTGCTATATCGTACAGATTTGCATTGCAATACCCCGGAAGCTTGTCTCTCATCATCCATATCATATGCTCTATTATCATCCTGGTCGATTCGCGCTCCAAAAACAAAAAGTCCTTTGAATCGGTACCGAGCACGATCTGCTCACCGTGATTTATCTTATGAGCGTTTACGATAATGTCACTGCCTTCGGCCTGTCTGAATATTCTCTGCAGCTTTATACATGAAAACTCACCGCTGTCTATGACATCCCTGAGTACCTGTCCCGGACCTACGCTCGGAAGCTGAGCCGCATCTCCAACAAGTATAAGCCTTGTGCCGGGGATTATGGCTTTAAGCAAACCCTGAAAAAGCATAATATCAACCATTGAGGCCTCGTCAACAATTATCACATCCGCCTCAAGAGGACTGTCCTCGTTTTTATTGAAATAAGTGCGGGAATCACCGTCTGTCTGACCTCCCACCTCCAAAAGCCTGTGAAGAGTGACTGCCTCGTAACCGGTAGCCTCGCTCATTCTTTTTGCAGCTCTTCCGGTAGGCGCAGCCAGCATAATATCATGGCCAAGTCCGAGAAAATATTTGATTATAAGATTTATCGTGGTTGTTTTACCGGTTCCCGGGCCACCGGATAGTATAAAAATACTGTTTTTTACACATTCTTTAACAGCCTCTAGCTGAATAGGATCGATCACCATATTTTGAGCATCGGCGATAGTTTTAAGCCTGCCCAAAAGTATTTCCTCGTCCTCTCCCGTAAGTCTCTCAAGAGGCATGTTTAAATCATTTAACAGTCTCGCGCAATTTTGCTCTGCATAGAAAAAAGGAGCAAGGTATACCTTGTCATCTCTTACTATGATTTTTCTGTCTATTGCCAGTCCGGATATTTCATTTTGAATGGTTTCATCATCTGTTCCCAGCATTTTCCGTGCTTCATAAAAAAGCTCCGGAAGCGGCATATAACAGTGTCCTTCTCCGGCATGTTGCTGCAATATATACAAAAGTGCGCAGCGAAGTCTTTGAGGAGAATTTTCCGGTATCCCAATATTTCTTGCTATAGTGTCAGCAGTTATAAAACCTACGCCGGATATATCCTCCGCAAGCCTGTAGGGATTCTCTTTCATCACCGTATAAAGAGACTGGCCGTAGGTATCAAAAATTTTTACGGAAAGAGCCTGCGAAATATAGTACTGTCCAAGGAAAATCATGGCATCTCTTAAGTCTCTTTTTTCCTCAATCTGCACGGCTATTTCCATAGCCCTGCGCATACTGATGCCCTTAACCTCGGCAAGACGCTCCGGCTCATTTTCGATAATATTTAAGGTTTCTTTTCCGAACTCTTTTACAATCCTCGCCGCAAGCGCAGCCCCGATTCCCTTTATAGCCCCGGAGCCCAAATACCTCTCTATGCTCTCCTTATCGGCGGGAGGAACCACCTTGTATGTTTTGATACGGAACTCTTTTCCGTAGACGGCATCCTCAAAATATTCTCCGGTAAGTTCTACCGTCTCACCTATCTGCAGATCTTTGCTGTTGCCGATACAGGTGGTTTCCTTGCCCTTATCCGAAAGCACAAAAATATTGTATCCGTTGATTGGATTTTGATGTATGAAATTCTCTATATATCCTCTGATTGTTTCCATTTTCCACGCTTCAATTTGTATATAGTGTCTTCAAATTCTTCAAGAGCCGCATACCCGGCATCGCTCACACGATAATAGCTTTTTTCTGTCATTTCAAACCATCCGTAATAATTATACCTAAGTATAGCCGACGTTTTTTCTATACCTGATGATTTTCTTATTATGGTGTTTTTTATACCTAAAGTTACGTCTTTCGCTTCAGAGCATGCTTCAGCAAGTGCATCAAGAACCAGCAGCGCATCCTCGCGATAGCTTGTGATAAGCTTTGTACCGCGCACCCCGCCAATATTATTCTTTGTTTTTCTCTTGGAAAACTCCTTACTCAGTGCTTCTCCCTTTTTCTTGTTTCTTTTTTGAAACTCAGATAATTCGCTAACCAACGGTTTGTTTGCGATTTCCACTTCCTTGCTTCTTTTGGAAACTACGATAAGTCCTATTCCAAGTCTCTTTAAAAGGTATAGCTTATCCCTGAAAGCAGCACTTCTCATATTGGACGGCTTGAAGATACCTATATAAACTGTCTCAACATATTTTTGGCGAAGAGCAGCCTGCCTTAGAGCTTTAAAATCCAAATCCACCTTAAGTTCCACTGCAACATGATCCTCGCCTTTTTCCATGTACAGGTCTATGTCTTCGACTTCTCCGTCGCAGACATAGCCCTGCCTTTCAAAATATTCTTTTATCGGATTAAAAAGTTCATTTTCCATTTGTATCAATCAGCGCAATACTGTTTTTTCCGTACCAGCGAGCCAGTTCAATATTGGGTCCTTCCCACGCATTTTCGGATATATCGGTCTGGCGTAAATACCACAGACTGCAGCGATAAGGCTCTACAAGCACATCAGGTCCCTGGGATTTGATCTGTTCTATTCTGTCTAAATATTCTCCGTATAAAAATCCGCTTTCATGGTTTAATGTATCATAAGCTGCACCGTACGAGGCGTAATCATATCTTTCGAAATCTCTATGGGCGAAAACGATGAGCACTGCCGCTATGCACAAACCGTAAAACCACCAATAACCAATGTTTAACGAGAGTTTTCCTTGCTTTTCCCTAACAACTCTGTGAATCCAACCTATAACATAGATTTCGCTGAGTATAAGTGCAAGCTGATACATCAGTTTGCACACATTCCAAATCCTGGCCTGCTGAACCGATCCCATTCCGTATAGCGGAGCGGTGTAAGTGGCAAAATATAAACCACAAACAAAAATAACAAAAATGATTGGGAATCTAAATCTGACTTTGCTTTCTCTTAAGCCATTCCATATGATGGGTATAAGTGCTGCAAGGATAACAATTAAAAAGATATCTGAAAACTTTCCGATCATTTTTGCTCCATCCGGAAAAGAAAGAAGTACAGACTCAACAGGACCATGCGCACTTCCCGCGAAAAACGCCGATCTGACCGAATTGCCCGGAGCGGTTGCATTTATGTAAAAGCCTGCTATAAATACCGCCACTATGGGAAGCATCCTAAAAGCTCTTTTTTTGTATTTAACAACTACATATAAAACCAGCGCAACTAAAATGATTGCTCCCTCAAGAAGGCTTACATAGTTTCCTCCGCTGACTATAAGAGCTAAGATCATTCCAAAAAAAACTTGTAAAATTGTAGCCAGAACGCCTTTTTTTGCAGACAAAAGTACTATAACACCCACAAAGAGCATGAGAAAAGAATGAATTCCGATGTAATGGACTCCTCCGTTATACCAATAAAAAGCATGTCCGGGAAAATACATTTTTTCTATTGTCAAAAGAGCTGTTGCAAAAGCGATGCAAAAAGATTCCGTCTTTTTTATACCAAACATCTCTTTGCAAAGAGCATACATCATAAATACAACGGATACAGCAAAAAGGATTATTAGAGCCATTCCACCGAATCTGTAATACTGCTCTCCCCACGCTATAGGGCAAAGCGCCATTAAAAAGATTGATGAAAACGTGCCCTGCCAAGACCACCAGCTTTCTTTTACTTGAAAAAAGACTCCCCTCATAAGGCTTATTAAATTATCACCGTAAGCCAGTCTGAAGCTCCTGTTATACTTCGCGTAGCCATAATCGTCATACCATGGAATCATGTAATTGGCATGGACCAAAAGAGGTATGATTGCTATGATAAGTACTACTCCCAATGCTATCGCAATAAACTTGGCGGACAGTTTTTTCCCAAGTATTTTTCTCATAATAATCTCTTTCTGTTTTGTTTGAATCACAAAATATAAAAGTCTTTTGAATAATAATCTTTGTAGTGGGTAGAAATTTATATCCCCTGCAAACGCCGGGATCAGTCGGTCATATCCACATCGGAAACGATGTAGATTTTATAATCCGGATATTTTTTTGATATATCATCATGCAAAATATTAATTCCTTCGGAAGGCTTTATATCAAAGCTCATAACCACATCGAAGCGCATAACCTTTGTGTCGATATCCACATAAAATCCATGGAATTGAATAGCCCAGTCGTACCCCAATACCACACTTTGAATATAATTTCTGATAGCAGTGGCCTCGTCGTTTTTAGTATTATAGGAGTATACTCCGACAGCTGTGAGTACCACACCGGTCTGAGTGTAAACATTAGCTTCAAGTTTTCTGGTAAGCTCGTCAATCTCACTTGCATTCATGGTATCGGGGACTTCTATATGTACCGAAGCGTAGTTTTTATCAGGGCCGTAATCATTGATCATAAGATCATACGCACCGCGAACCTCCGGCTCTTCATTGATTATCGACTTAATCTTTTTTGAAAGCTCTGCGTCCGGTCTGTGGCCAAGTATATCATCCAATGTGTCTTTCATCATTTCAAAACCGGATTTAATGATAAATCCTGCGATAATGACGCCGACATATGCCTCGAGTGAAAGGCCGAATATCATATAGATGATTGCGGAAGCAAGTACCGATGCCGAAAGGATAGCATCAAACGAAGCGTCCGCTCCGGAAGCTTCCAAAGCTCCGGACTTGGCTTTTTGTCCCATCTTTTTAACATATATTCCAAGTACAATCTTGACAACGATCGCAACCGAGATTATAACCAGCGATACCACGGAATAATCCGCTTTCTCGGGATAAATTATCTTTTTAACAGATTCTATCCCCGCGGTGATACCGGCATAAAGGACGATTGCGGCAACTATCATTGCACTTAAATATTCTATTCTGCCATGTCCGAGGGGATGTTTTTTATCCGGGTGCCTGTTTGCGAGCTTCGTTCCAACAATTGTAATTACAGACGACAGTGCGTCGGATAAATTGTTTACCGCATCAAGAGTAACCGCGATTGAATTTGATACCAGACCAACCACAGCTTTGAACGCCGCCAAAAACACGTTTGCAACTATTCCAATAATGCTGGTCTTGACAATTATTTTATCTCTGTTTTTTGCCTCACCTTCAACATCCATGCGAGGTGGTACTTTCATAACATCACTCATACCGACTCCTATAATAAGGCTGCCGTTTTTATCCGGCAGCCCATAAACAATATTTATTATAAGAATTATAAATCAGAATATGTCCGATAAATCTTATAAATCTATTAAGTCTCGTTAAAAATTCTTAATTATAGCAGTTCCTGATATCCCGGAACGAAAAGGTGGCGAGGTATACCGTCTACCATGATGGGAGCCACATCTCCCTGGATAAGAGGCCTTACATAAGTAAGGAACTCGCTTGTAACATATGTTCCGTCGGCTGTGATCCATTCTCTGGGAACAAGTCTCTCATCATTTGCTATCTTGTGTACATCCTTAACCTCGGTTCCTGCCTGGTAGGGATCGTCGGAAGTTCTCTCGATAACAACCATCTTTCCGGTATCGCCCTCATCTGCGGCCTTCATAGCGGCACCGCCGACTTCGTATGCCTCCAGAATATCCACACGTGAAGCACAGTGGCTCGCAGCTCTCTGTAAAGTTGAAAGCTCGATTGATCGGGTCTTGCAACCTATTTCCTTAGAAAGAACGTTGCAAAGATACCTTGCGGTTCCGGTAAGCTGCTTATGTCCAAAAGCATCCACATAATCGGTTGTATTTCCGAGCTCGCTGATATATGTGCCGTCCTTTGTGTGTATTCCTTCCGAAACGGCTATAACTATGGAGCGCTTCTTTTTGAGAAGGTCCTTACATTTTTTAACGAATTTATTGACGTCGAAATCAAGCTCCGGAAGATATATGGCATCGGGGCCGTCGCAGTCCTCGCCTTTTGAAAGCGCTGCTGCCGCGGTAAGCCATCCGGCGTTACGTCCCATGATCTCAACCACGAGAATCTGACCGTTTGTGGTTTCGAGGCTCCAACCGTCTCTGATTATCTCCTTAACCGATGTACCGATATACTTCGCAGCAGATCCGTAACCGGGTGTATGGTCGGTAAGTGCAAGGTCGTTGTCTATGGTTTTGGGGCATCCTACAAATCTGATCTCGGAACCTGTTATGATAGCGTAATCAGACAGCTTTTTAATGGTGTCCATGGAATCATTTCCGCCGATATAAATAAAGCAGTCGATTTCAAGCTTTTCGAGGATTTCAAATATCTTTTCATAAACTCCCTTATCCTCACTGATGCTGGGAAGTTTATAACGGCATGAACCAAGATAAGCCGAAGGCGTTCTCTTTAAAAGCTCCGCGTCAAGTCCGGTCCTAATGTGCTCAGACAGATCGATATATCTGCCCTCCAAAAGTCCCTGAACGCCGTGAAGCATACCGTAAACCTTTTTGTAACCTCTGTCCTTCGCGGTACGAAATACACCCGCAAGGGATGAATTGATAGCGGCAGTAGGGCCGCCCGACTGACCTACAATAACGTTTCTTTTAGCTTTTTTGCTCATAAACCATGCCCCTTTCGTTAGAAAAACAACTGCTGTTAATACTATTTCAAGTGCCTGTTTCCAAAAAACTTACTATTTAATTTTGAGTCGTATAAATACCCTTTAAGTATAATGAATCGGAGCCTTGTTAGTCAACCGAATGAGCTAATTTATCCTATTTTTAGAAATGTAAAAATTCTGGCTATATTTTTGTGTTTTTCTCTGATTGTTCGCAATTTTTTCTTAGTGTATAGTTTAAACATACGGTACGGCGCCAATCTGCCCATGAAATTGCAGCTTTGCACCGTGTCATTTTTATCATAAATGTTTTTTATTCTCTGTAACTACAATACAATCACTTAATATGAAAGGGAAAACAATGGATAATTTTAGTTTTTACTCACCTACCTACTTTGCGTTCGGAAAGGGCTCCGAAGGACAGGCAGGTTCACTTGTTAAAAGATTCGGCGGTTCTAAAGTCCTCATACACTACGGCGGAGGAAGTGTTGTTCGAAGCGGGCTTTTAGACAGGGTCAAGGCTTCTCTTACCGCAGAGGGAGTTTCGTTTTGCGAACTTGGCGGTGTTAAACCAAATCCCAGAAGCGGTCTGGTTTACGAAGGAATCGACCTTTGTAAAAAGGAAGGTGTGAACTTCGTACTTGCTGTAGGCGGAGGAAGTACCATCGATTCATCCAAGGCTATTGCAGCCGGATGTTGCTATGACGGCGATTTCTGGGACTTCTACAGCGGAAAGGCACGTATCGAAAAGGCTCTGCCCGTAGGAACAGTTCTCACCATCGCTGCTGCAGGTTCCGAAGGAAGCGGCGACTCGGTTATTACAAAAGAAGAAGGAATGCTGAAGCGCGGTGCAGGCAGCGATGCCATCCGCCCCAAGTTTTCAATCCTTAACCCCGAGCTTACTCAGACTCTTCCTCCTTACCAGACTGCAGCAGGTGCGACCGACATTATCGCTCATCTTTATGAGAGATATCTTACAAACACTAAAAATGTCGAGACCACTGACCGCATGATAGAAGGACTCATTCTTGCCATGGTTAACGAAACTCCAAAGGTTATCGCCAACCCCAATGACTACGAAGCAAGAGCAAATATCATGTGGGCGGGTATGATGGCTCACAACAACAGTTGCGGCGTAGGAAGAAGCCAGGACTGGAACAGCCACAATATCGAGCATGAGCTCTCCGCAATGTATGATTGTACTCACGGCGCAGGACTCGCAGTTACAATGCCCGCAGTATTCACTTACACTTTAAAGCATGATGTTATGAGATATGCGCAGATTGCTGTAAGAGTATGGGGATGCCAGATGGATTTTGCAAATCCCGAAAATACTGCAAAGAAGGGTATAGAAGCCTTGAAGACATTCCTTAAGTCAATAGGAATGCCCCTTACGTTTGCTGAGATCGGTGCTAAAGAGGAAGATATTCCCAAGCTTGCCGAGACATGTACTTTAGGCAGTGGAAAGATCGTCGGATTTACCGAGCTTACCACAAAAGATATCGAGAATATCTACAGACTTATGCTTTAAGTCTAAAAGATTTATGCTTTAAGACCTTTGCGTAAATACCTATGTAAAGAGAGTTACGCTTTGATCTCGCGGTTCATACTTCCTGTCTTGTAACCGCCAAGGTCTAAAGACACATAGGTAAAGCCGATACTTCTGAAGTATTCATTAATGGCTGCTGAGTTTACAGGCTCAGCGGCCTTTATTATGTCTTCAGGTAAAGTTTCTATCCGCGCAAGATTTCCGTGAGCTCTTACTCTAACCTGTTCAAAGCCCATTTCACGCAGTTTTTCTTCACCCTTTTCAATCATTTTAAGTTTTTCTACGGTGATCAGCTCTCCGTATGGAATCCTTGTAGAAAGGCATGCAAGTGAAGGCTTGTTCCATTCCCTCAGTCCATACATATTTGCAGCAGCCCTTATATCAGCTTTTGTAAGCCCCGCTTCTTTTAATGGACTTTTGATATTAAGTTCATTTAAAGCAATCCGTCCGGGCCTGTAATCCCCGGTATCATCAAGATTTGAACCCTCTATAAGATTCTCTATTCCGTTTTCTTTTGCCGTTTCCAGCATATTTGTAAAAAGAGCTTTTTTGCATATATAGCATCTGTTTTCGGGATTTTCTCTGAAACCATCAATCCGGAGCTCATCGATATCGACAATTATCTGTTTGATTCCTTCATTTTTGCAAAACTCTATAGATTCAGCTATCTCTTTTTCCGGAATCGAATGGAGCTTTGCGGTGATGGCTATAGCCTTGTCCCTAAGTGTATCGTGAGCTACTTTAAGCAAAAGCGCAGAATCTACCCCTGCGGAAAAAGCGACGGCAACGCTGCCCATTTCTGCAATGTATTTTTTCAGTAATTCTATTTTGTTGTTTTGTTCTAATGTTAATTCTACTGACATAATTTATCATTCCATGCTGCTATATAAGAAATGCAGGGCCACATTTTATTTCTCTTTAAAATCTTTTTGAGGAATTCACCGCTTGAAGCGCTTGGTAATCCATTTGTTTTTGAGCTGTTGCTGCTCTCTTTCACCTTTAGATAAACATATACGCCGTAGGCATAGATGCAATAATTTAAGTCATCATCTTCTTTTTCAAGTTCTTCAAGCGCCTTACTTAAATCCTTTTCGCCGGCGATGAGAGCCACTGCGTTTTTATACGCTGTATGGTGCCCCACATCAAGGTCTTTGGTATAATACTTTAAAAATGGGAGCTCTCTAAATTTACTTTCATTTGTTCTTAAATTCCGGATATGATCTACCTCACCCGAGGAAATCTCTGCCCTCAAAAGCGAAAGGCAGTGCCAATATATGAGAGCGATCATCATCTCTCCGTCACATGGTACGCATTTTTCAAAAAGCTCTGCCGCAGTTTTATATTCGCCTTTAAGATAATGCCATATACCCATTGGGTATGAATACGATTTTTCATCTCCGCCCATTACAAGGTATTTTTCATAGGCTTTTTTTGCGTTATCAAAGCTTCTGACCGTAAGGTATGCTCCGCCAAGCTTTAGATAAAGATCAGCTCCCACATCAAATCTTGCGGCAGCGTTTTCCCACACAGCAGCAGCCTCTTTATATCTGTATGCACTTACAAGCTTTTGTCCGAGCAACATCTGACTCTGAAGGTCGTCGTTTTGCCTGAGCCAAAACATCTCCTCAGTGTCCTGCGCTTCACACATTGCTATCCCTAATTGACTTTCTACAGATGCTTTATCCATCTAACCTCCCGTACTATCATGTATAATACTCTGCAGACTGCGATGCTTTCTTTGCAATATGCCGTTCGCCGATCTCATTGCTTTAATCTACACAACTTAAATTATATCGCTCAGCGCCGCTTTAATTTCTGAAAGCGACAAGTCATTTTCTCTGGCAATGCGTGCCAAGTCTTCGTACTCAAGCTTTTTGCGGCTTGCTCCGTAACCGGAAGACTCCTTTATCCTTACATCACCATATTTTGTGCTTGCGGTTTCAATCTTTCTGTCTAAAATATATCTTTTATGGACAGTCTCTCTGACACCGATAGTGGACGTATGCTTATAGATAAGCCCAAGCATCTTTTCCCTGTCTGAAGGATCGCATATTATTGTAAGTAAAACTCCGGGGCGTGATTTTTTCATTCCGACGGAAGTGGTAAATACCTCTCTTGCACCGCCGTCAAAGAGTCTCTCCATAGCAAAACCTATTTCCTCTGCGGTCATGTCGTCCACATTGCAGGAAAGCTCTATCACTTCGCCGGTTGTGCTCTGTGACTGTCCAAGCATAGCTCTCACACAATTTGCGGTCTCGAAATCTTTTTTACCGCACCCATAACCAATGGCATCTGTGCTCATTACCGGCATATCACCAAATCTTGTTGCAAAATATTTTAAAAGCGCAGCTCCGGTAGGTGTGCAAAGTTCTCCCTTTACTCCTCCGCCGTAGGAAGGAATTCCCTTAAGAATATATGCTGTAGCAGGCGCAGGGACAGGCAATATTCCGTGTGCACACTTAACTCGTCCGCTTCCTACATGTACAGGAGAAACGACGACCTCATCGGGCTTTATCTCGTTCATAAGCATACATACTGCGGTGATATCCGCAATGGCATCCATAGTTCCTACTTCATGGAAGTGGATCTCCGTAACCGGCACCCCATGAACGCTGCTTTCTGCTTCAGCTATCAAGGCATAGACGTTCATAACGTCCTTAGCCACCTTTTCAGGGATATTCATGTGCTCGGTAACTATATGCTTAATATCCGCCATACCGCTGTGGTGGTGATGACCATGACCATGTTCATGATCATGATGGTGATCATGGTCGTACTCATGCTCGTGATGGTGATCATGGTCGTGATCATACTCGTGCTCGTGGTGATGGTCATGATCGTGGTCATGATCGTGGTCGTGATCATACTCGTGCTCGTGGTGATGCTCGTGATCATGCATGTTTTCATCTTCTTCAACGCCGCTAACTTTAACGGTCATATGAGTACCTACCACGCCGCACTTTACAGCTTTTTCTTTTACAAATTCCACATCGGGAATTCCCATATTGTTTAATTTTTTTACAAACTCATCTCTATCAGGCAAAAGTTCCAATAATGCAGCGGTAAGCATGTCTCCGGCTGCGCCCATGCCGCAATCCAAATAAAGTGTCTTCATTATTTTGCCTCCATATGATTTATCATTCCCGCCGTATATCCGGCGCCAAAGCCATTATCAATATTAACCACGCTCACTCCGCTCGCACAGGAATTAAGCATCGACAAAAGCGCAGATACTCCTCCAAATGACGCTCCATAGCCCACGCTTGTAGGGACTGCTATAACCGGGCAGTCTGCAAGTCCGCCGATAACACTGGCCAGCGCGCCTTCCATTCCCGCAATAGCTATTATCACCGATGCATCCATTATCTCATCCATATGCGATAAAAGCCTGTGAAGTCCGGCCACGCCTACATCGTAGAGTCTTACTACTTCATTTCCAAAACATTCCGCAGTAAGTGCAGCTTCCTCCGCAACAGGAATATCGCTGGTACCCCCGGTGGCTACAACAATTTTACCGATTCCGTCAGGCGTGGGTTTACCTCCCACGATGGCTATCCTTCCATCGGGGTAGTACGTGTACTCTGCTATATCTTTTAACTCCTCGTTTGCCTCGGGAGCAAGCCTTGTTATAAGTATTCTGTTCTGGCCTTTTTCCCTCATTTTTTCAACTATTCCGCGAATCTGAGGAGCAGTCTTTCCGGCGCCGTATATTACTTCGGCCATACCCTGTCTGATATTTCTATGCATATCGATTTTTGCATATCCAATATCTTCAAAGGGTTCTTTCTTCAACTCAAGAAGCGCCTCATCAACTGAGACGCTTCCGTTTTTCACATTTTCAAGTAGTTTTTTGATTTCTGTGTTCATTTATAGATTTCTCTTAATCAGATCAACCATCTCGGCATACTCCGCATCGGTAAGTTTAACCTGTCCGGGGTTCATGGCAAATACTCCGCCCCACTCGTATCCGTCCTTGTACTTAGGCACAAGATGGAAATGAAGGTGATGCATAGTATCGCCGTATGCACCGAAATTGATCTTGTCGGGGTTAAAGAGTTTATGAAGAACTTCAGCCACATGAGCTACATCGTCCATATACTGAGCTCTTTCCTCTTTTGTTAACTGTGAAATATCGTCCACATGGCGCTTGCATGCTACAATGCAGCGTCCCTTGTGGCTCTGTTCTTTAAAAAGAATTACCTTTGACATCGGAAGCTCGCATATTTTTATGCCGAAAGCATCAAGCAGTTCTCCCTCCGCGCAATATGAACAGTTATTATCAAACTCCGGTAAATTAGACATTTTACATCCTCCGTATATTTTGTCCCATAAAAAGGGTATAACTAATTATACAATTAGTTTGCCTTCTTAGAAAGAGCGGATTTTATTACGCCCTTTGGATCCTTTATAAGAAGGATAACAAGCCATATGATAAGGCCAAATACAACAACAGAAAGTCCGAGGAAAAAGTCGTTTAACATATCTGCGGGAGCGGGTGAGAAATACTCAGCCTTAAGCTCGGCATACTCAAATATAGCATCTACAAACCACATTATAGTAGCTCCCCAGTACATCCAGCAAAGGATTCCGATCTTCATATCATTCTTTGGTGCATTTTTATACCAGATAATCGTACATACAATAGCGGCTACTGCCGATGTCAGTAATGTCATTTTTACTCTCCCTTAATTTTCAGCATGTTCTGCAATCTGTGCGGCATCTTCCTTTTCAGCTTTTTTCTCCATAGCTGTGGTGATTCCCACGATTACGCCCCATACACCGGTTACAAGAAGTGCCATAGTCACGCCGACTGTAGCCATTTCATGAAGCATTTCCGCTGCATCCGCAGGATTGCTTGCTGCAGTGAGGAAAGGGAAGAAAGGTACAATTTCTCCGTGCCATACATGCTCAAATAAAAGGAGCGCGCTGCCACCCCAAAGCATATTGCGGAGCCATTTAAGTTTCTTTGAAAAAGGAGTTTTATGACTGTACTTTACCTCAGATACATTAACTTCCCTAAGATTTTCGTTCTTTTCGATCTGCTTTGCAGCGACCGTTGTTACTACCGCCTCTGCGGTGGAAATAAGAAAACATGCCATTTTTTAGTCCTCCATATGATGCACTGTTTAAGACAAATTGTGTTTACTGTATACGGGCGCACTGTGATACGCTCTAAACTTATAATATAAGAATTCTATCATGGCTACAAGCCATTTAAAATCAATAAAATCCTTATAATTATCGTTATATTTCAAAAGATTATCGTTACATCTTTTTACCTTTTTGGCTTCCTCCGCTCCGGGCACATTTTCCCTGTAAAGACATAGTTCATAGTCATCGATAAAACCAAGGCTGTCCTCACCCACTGTCTTCGCACACCTTTTTTATATTCCTGAAGAGTTTCCCTGCTGAGGCGGAGGCTTTCCGGTGAATTCTCTTCATGCCGTCGCCTTGCATTTAATCTCTCACAAAGCTATCCGGTTCACCCTCTTACATACTCCCTCTTAAGATTCAGGAATTTTTCCAAGCCCCTCATTAATGCAAACAATCTCGCCCTGTCTTCAAATTCTTCTCGTTCTACAGGAAGAGGCATTTCCTTCATTGCTTTGTCCAGTTTCTCAAA
>JAIKXH010000120.1 GCA_024684215.1 Lachnospiraceae bacterium | reverse complement strand
TTTTCTTTGAATCTGTCCATTCCCAAAGCAAGGCACTCGACTACCAATACGTCACTGTATTTATCTACCACGAGGCCCGGAAGCCAGTCAGCTTCCCCAAATATAATACGGCAACAATTAAGGTCACCCTCATGCATTACTGCTTTTCTGTAATCCCAAGCATCTTTAACCCTCTTTTCAAGGAAGGCATCATCTATCTCCTGCTCCGGATTACGCGAAAGCATACGCACTCTGATTTTGGAGTTTTGGTTTATAAAACCTCTGCCCATCTTGTATCCGTCAAAATCATGAACCAGGACAACATCACCGTTTTTGAAATGCCCCATGATAGTGTCTATTTCATTATCATATACCCAGGCTCCGCCGGCCTTAATGGTACGGCCCTCACCTTTTTTAAGTGTAACTACTGCTTCGCTCACTGCTAACCTCTCCCGCTTTTATCCGTTTAAATTGTTTTTACTGATTTTTCTTTTCAAGGGGATGCAAGCTGCCATCAGGATTTTTTACTTTAATTGATCCAAGCTGCGCGGCAAGATTTCCTTTGACGCTATCAATGTATTCTCTGCGTAAAACCGCCTGCTCAGCCTTTTCCTCTTCGGTGAGTCCCTCAGACTTTTGCTTATGGGCAAGCTCGTTTATACGTTTGATTCTTTCTTCCATGTTCATGCTGAAAACCTCTTAATTTCACTTTTTATCAATGTGAAATAATCTTACACCATAGCGGCTATATATTGCAAATTCTCTTGACTTTTAAAGTAATTTTCTATATCATTGAGTAGTTGACGGGGCATGGCTCAGCTTGGTAGAGCGCTACGTTCGGGACGTAGAGGTCGCGTGTTCGAATCACGTTGCCCCGATGCTTTATTTGCAAGGGTTTTAGAAATACTACCCTTGTTTTATTTTGCAAAAATTCTATTTTTTTTCTAACTTTTTCCTATAATCCATTCATCTATCGCTTCACATCATGGAATATAATCTGTGAAGACAAATAAATAGAACCAGTTATAGAATCCAAAAAAAGGGCAACGTACTAAGACGTTGCCCTAAAGCATATACTCCCTTATACCCCTACCTCTGCCGTTAACTGCTCTAAATCAATTGTTTTCCAGGTATTCCATAATATCTTTTATAGCATAAGATACAAACTCTTCCCCTATAGTTCAGCGCTTTCTGTATCCACCACATCTCCCAGTATATTCCATTTCTCATACGCCTTCTCATAGAGGTTGTCTATCCTGTCCATGTTACTATCAAACAATTCCTTGTTTTCTGTATATATCTCATATACCTCAGGAACGGAATAATCAGGCTTTCGATTCTCATCCAGCATAATGCCATAAACATCTGAGTGAGAATGCCTATTATCGTAATCTACCGTCGTTTTACCGACGTTAGCCGCAACACCATAACCGCCCCAGAAGCGTGGCCAGATGATCAGATACGAATAGATGTCATCACCTTCATCCAGAGTTGTCTTCCTATTATCCGAAACCGTCAGGTTTCCGGTAAAAGATGGAAATGTTGGCCTTTTCACATAATATGCATATCGGTCTTCTTCAAGGTAATTCTGTCCTTCCAATGCTTTAACGAAGGGTTGATATCTGATTACTACATAAATAGACCATATTGCTGCATATGCAATCAGTACACTCGCCGCACATATAAGAATTACTTTCACAGATTTCTTCATACTCGCTTACCTCTCGCTTTCACAAATAAACAAACGCCAACAGCAATTACCTGTATAATAAAAAGTACTAAAACCCATTAGTCAGCCATGTTTTTTTGTTATATATTGATCCTATTATATCTTCCTGCACTTTCTCATCTATAACTATTTCTGTGAAATCATCGCCTCTTCCCAGCAGTCATAGGGCTTAAGGCCAAGTATTTTCGCCACTGTGGGGGCAACGTTTGCAAGACCGAAATTGCCTTCTTTGATAATATACGTATTTTTCTTATCATAGATGATAAAAGGAACGGGATTAAGGGAATGAGCGGTACGAACCTGGAGCTCGCCCTTCTTGTTCTTTTCAAGCATCTCGTCTGCATTGCCGTGATCAGCGGTAATAAGAAGAGTTACATTATACTCGTCACAAACCTTTTTGATTCTTGCAAGGCCGAGGTCAACGGCCTCCACTCCGGTTACGGTTGCATCGAAGTTTCCGGTGTGTCCAACCATATCTCCGTTAGGGAAATTGCACCTGATAAAGTCATATTTTTCGGATTTGATTGCCTCGATGACATCATCCGTGATCTCTGCGGACTTCATCCAGGGTCTCTCATCAAAGGATACATTATCAGAAGGGATCTCCTTAAATGTCTCGAGAGTTTCGCTGAATTTGGAACTTCTGTTTCCGTTCCAGAAATATGTCACATGTCCGTACTTCTGAGTCTCTGAAACCGCATACTGGCTAAGGCCTGCGCTTACAAGAAGCTCTGAGAGCGTATTCTTGATCTCTGGAGGATTAACAAGATAATGCTTCGGAATATGAAGGTCTCCATCGTATTCAAGCATTCCGGCGTAGAAGCAATTTACCTTTGCTCCCCTATCAAAATATTTGAACTCCTCGTCATCGAAAGCCATGGAGATTTCGAGCGCTCTGTCACCACGGAAATTATAGAGGATAACACTGTCACCGTCGGTTACCTTTCCAACCGGTTCGCCATCTTTGGCAATTACAAAAGCAGGAAGATCCTGGTCGATAACATCAAGCTCTTTTCTGTAGCTTTCAATAGCTTCTGTTGCAGTCGAAAACTGTCTTCCTTCGCCTTTTACATGGGTCTTCCAGCCCAGTTCTACCATGCCCCAATCAGCCTGGTATCTGTCCATGGTAACCTTCATTCTTCCGCCGCCGGAAGCTATGACGCTGTCAAACTCAGGTCCGTTAAGTTCAGCGAGGCAATCTTCCAGCTGCTTTACATATATAAGTGCACTGGTGGCAGGAACATCTCTTCCGTCAAGAAGAATGTGAACGCGTATCTTTTTCACGCCTTCTTCTTTTGCCTTTTTGATCATGCTGATCAGGTGCGAAATATTTGAATGCACATTTCCGTCTGATAAAAGCCCGAGGAAATGAAGGATCGAATCCTTATTCTTAACATTTGAAAGAGCTTCCTTCCAGGAATCTGATTCAAACATTTTTCCGCTGGCAAGGGATTCGTTAACGAGCTTTGCTCCTTGAGAATATATCTGTCCGCAGCCGAGAGCATTGTGACCTACCTCAGAGTTGCCCATATCGTCATCCGAAGGAAGACCAACTGCTGTACCGTGAGCTTTTAACCTTGTGTTGGGACAAGTCTTGATCAGTTCGTTCAAAACAGGGGTATTGGCTGTAGTTACCGCGTCGCCGATTCCCGTGGTGCTGTAGCCAACTCCATCCATTACAACCAAAACTACTTGCTTTCTGTTGTCCATATGTCCTCCTTCAAAAGTTTCTTTTTTATTTTTATCTGCATATCACCGTCTATACCGATTGATGAAAAATAACCGCTATTTCCGCCGTGCTCCCTCTCAATCATTTCCATGAAGGAATACATATTGTTCTCATTAGGAATAACAATATTCATATCAATATCGGGATAGTTTTGATGTATCAATTCAAAGCGTTCTTTGCAGTTGTCCTTCGTCCTCATGTAGTCGAAGACAATATCGCTTTTCCGGACTCCGCAAAGCCAAAGAATAAGAGCTGCTGTTACTCCTGATCTATCTTTTCCGGCGCTGCATCCAAACAATACTCCACCCTTTGCTTTCGCAATGGTCTTAAATACATTTGACATATTGGGATCATGAGAAATCTTGAAATAACTTGCAGGAACAGCTTCTACGCTATCCGGAATATCACTGCCTTCATAAATAGAAAGGTTGTGATAATCAAAACCTTCGACATTGCAAAGACCATGAGGTTTTCTTTCTACTTCTTCCTTGCACCTTAAGTCGATGATCGTAGTGATCCCTATTTCCCTTAGGAATCCTATATCTCTTTCAGACGAATTAACTACAGCGTCGCTTCTTACTATCCTTCCGTACTTGGTATACTCTTCTGTTCCGTCGATCCTGTATCCGCCAAGATCTCTGGTATTTAAGGTCGTCTCAAGAAGCGAATAAATGTTATTGTCCCAAGCATTATCATAGCTTTCGATAGGAGTTCCTTCACCGTCCAAGGCCTTGAGTTCCTTCATGCAGTACTCTACAGCCTCTGAAATAAATTCATCTGCCATTTCCCTTGTAAAGAAAAAGATTTCCTCATCCTTTACTTCATTAAAATAGCTTTCCAGATCTCGTGCTAACCTTTGGGTATCAAACTCACAGATCTCACAGATTCTTTCTTTGTCAAAATTCTCCGGGACAACGAATTCATTAACAAGACCATACTTAACAGCCACGCAGTGATTTATGACCCCATAATCATTATGCAGCCTCTCAACATTTCCCGGGATCATCGGGTTCCATTTGTACTTATCATAAACAAAATGTCTATAGCAAATGTCCTGAACAAGATGAAGATAATATCCAAGGTAAAGGTCATCGGACTTAATAAGATCCCCAAACTTTGCTCTGAAATATTCAAAATCATAAACCTTCTTGTTTCTGCCCCAGATAAATTTGTTCAGATGGCCGGCCCTTCCTTTTCCGCCATCCGGTAGGCATGCACCAAATTTTAGTCTGGATATGTCTTTAAACTTATACTTCTTTGTCAGTTCGTTAGTAATTGCAAGATGAATAATTATTGATGCCATAAATTCCCCCCACAACGATAATAAGATCATTCATATTCAAACAGCCCGTCATTCTTTTCTTCCAGAGCCTTTATCATATGATACGTAAACTCATTATAAGGCGTCGGTATTCCAAGTTCTTTTCCCATTCGAACTATTGCTCCCGAGAACATATCTACTTCCGTATGTCTCTTGGCATCAAGATCCTGGAGCGTTGAATATCGTGCCCTCTTTGCCACCATTGAGCTCTTGAAAGAATAAACATCTGCCTTTGACAGATCAATTCCCTTTGCTTTTGCTATCGCTTCCAGCTCTTTGACCAGACCGGTCCTGATGGCCGCAACATGCTCGCTATCGTCGTATGCTCCAACTCCTACGCTAAGCATAGCCTGCGTCTGGTTATTGCCTACATTAAGCCTGAATTTGCTCCACATCTCAGGAAGTATTACATCCGTCTCTCGATAATGAAGTCCTGTCCCTTCAAACAGCTTAGCTATCGCCCTTGTTCTCTCCGTGCTCTTTCCGTCCTTTTCGCCATACACGATTCCCACGGTAGATTCAGCATCAAAGACCACATTGTTTTCCTTTCTTTCAGAAGCAACTTTTATCAGCGCCGGAACAATCCGCTCTTCCCCTATTTCTGAGGCAATGATCTCTTCACTATCTACCCCATTCATAAGGCTCATCACTATAGAATTATCGCCAACGATTTCTTTTATATCCTTGGCCACCTGTTTTAACGCATTATATTTCACTGAAACAATTACCAAGTCTGCGCCATGTGCTTCCGCAGGAGTTTTAACTACAGGTCTATATATCCGTTGGTTAATATAAAAACCTTCTCTTTCAATTCTTTCTTTTCGTTCACCTGAGGCAATAACCGAAAGCTCTATATCATCCCTCTGAGAAAGCCCCCACAGCATGTAACAGCCAACTGCTCCGGCCCCGATAATAACTGCTTTTTTAATTTCCATTTCTTTTCCCATTTCAAGCCATCTCTTGTTAATCAGTATGATACTTTTATTCTATCAAAACTCTTATAGTTTGTCATTTTACATGGTCAAAATACTATCAGCCTGTTTCTCCAAGTTAAACAGACACGTTTCTTTATTACCTATCCAAATCTATTTTTTTTGCCAGATTTGGATAGGTATTCCGTGATTTTTTGTTGACCTCTCGTTCTCTGCGGCTGTGCTCATTCTGCCTTGGCATAAATCCTAAGTATTTTATTGGTTTATTAGCGTATTAGCATTAAATGTTGGCAATACCTGAGCAGTACATGAGTCATATTTGATTTGTGTACTGTTTTTTCTATGGGTATAGTGTGACGTGGGGGAAATGTTTGGAGGATTCTTTGGGTATGAAAAAAATAAGAGGTATAGGATTATTATGTGCTGCTGTGGTATTGTGCAGTGCTTGTGGAGATAAGAATGCTATAGGTGGCATAGAGTCAGCCGAAAGCAAAAAGATATTTGAATGCCAGATAACTCTTTTATCCTTTCTCTGTCAAACTCACAAAACAATTCTATATCTTTTCGAAGGTATTCGTCACCCATACGTTTAATTATTTCCAAATCCCTATATTCTCTAAGGATATCCACAAGCTGAGCATTTTTATTATGAATCTCCCCTTTTGCCTTGTTTATCCAAATGCAAAGATCGATAATTTTTTCAAAAAAAATTCCGTCGAAGGAAACTCTATACATCCATCTGCTATGTTAAATCTGTCTTTTAGATACTCGTAATAATCTGTATTATTCAAATACACACTAAGGATAATTTAATAGAATATCCAACAAAAATTTAGTAGCTGTCAATCCAGACCTTTGACATTTAACCGTAAAGTTTGGTGCATTAGATCTGTTCGCCTCCTGTTTTTCCCGGTTCTATTACAGGTTCATATCTATTCTTAGCAACGGTCGTTGTTGATTTTCAGCCCCTAACATTCTCTACCGATTGCTACGG
>JAIKXH010000106.1 GCA_024684215.1 Lachnospiraceae bacterium | reverse complement strand
TGCTTACACCTCTCTGAAGTCGGCGTCGACAACGTCATCGCCTGCTCCGGTGTTGCCGGTAGGAGCTTCAGTGTATGCACCTGCTTCAGGACCTGCGCCTGCTGCACCCTGTGCGCCGGCCTGCTGTGCCTGAACGTTCTCATACATCTTAGTGAATACACCCTGAGCGGAAGTAGTGAGCTTTTCCTTTGCACTCTTAAGAGCATCAAGATCAGCATCGGTAGCGTTTGCAGGATCGGCCTTTACTCTCTCGAGGATTGACTTAACTGCATCCACGTCAGCCTGTACAGTGCTCTTCTCGGAATCGGAAATCTTGTCTCCAACCTCTGAGAGTGCCTTCTCGGTCTGAAGAGCAAAGCTTTCTGCTTCGTTAACTGTCTCAACTGCTTCTTTCTTCTTCTTATCCTGGGCCTCAAATTCCTGAGCCTCACGGATAGCCTTATCAATATCTGCATCAGACATGTTAGAACCGGCGGTTATAGTGATGTGCTGTTCCTTACCGGTGCCAAGGTCCTTAGCTGATACGTTTACGATACCGTTTGCATCGATATCGAAAGTAACTTCGATCTGAGGAATTCCTCTGGGAGCGGGAGCGATACCGTCAAGTCTGAACTGTCCGAGTGACTTGTTGTCTGCTGCGAACTGTCTCTCGCCCTGTACGATGTTGATATCAACTGCAGTCTGGTTATCGGCTGCGGTAGAGAATACCTGGCTCTTCTTGGTAGGGATAGTGGTATTTCTCTCGATAAGGTGAGTAGCTACGCCGCCCATAGTCTCGATAGAGAGGGTAAGGGGAGTAACATCGAGAAGAAGGATGTCACCGGCACCTGCATCACCTGCAAGCTTACCACCCTGGATGGAAGCTCCGATTGCTACGCACTCATCGGGGTTAAGGTTCTTTGAAGGCTCCTTGCCGGTAAGCTGACGAACCTTGTCCTGTACTGCAGGGATTCTGGTAGAACCACCTACAAGGAGAACCTGTCCGATATCTGCATTGGTAAGTCCTGCATCCTTCATAGCGTTCTGTACGGGGATTGCAGTTCTGTCTACAAGATCTCTGGTGAGGTCATCAAACTTAGCTCTTGAAAGGTCCATATCAAAGTGCTTAGGTCCTTCTGCGGTAGCAGTGATGAAGGGAAGGTTGATATTGGTAGTGGTAGAAGCTGATAGCTCCTTCTTTGCCTTCTCTGCAGCTTCCTTAAGTCTCTGCATTGCCATCTTATCATTTGAAAGGTCTACGCCTTCTGCCTTCTTAAACTCATCAAGCATCCAGTTAATGATCTTATTATCAAAGTCATCACCGCCAAGATGTGTATCACCATTGGTTGAAAGAACTTCGATTACACCGTCACCGATTTCGATGATTGATACATCGAATGTACCACCACCAAGGTCGTAAACCATGATCTTCTGCTCTTTTTCATTGTCAAGTCCGTATGCAAGAGCTGCTGCAGTGGGCTCGTTGATAATACGCTTTACATCAAGTCCTGCGATCTTACCTGCATCCTTGGTAGCCTGACGCTGAGCGTCATTGAAGTATGCGGGGACGGTGATAACAGCTTCTGTAACCTTCTCACCTAAGTAGCTCTCTGCATCAGCCTTAAGTTTCTGAAGGATCATAGCTGAAATCTGCTGAGGGCTGTATTTCTTGTCATCAATATTACGTCCTCTGTCGGTACCCATATCTCTCTTAATGGATGAGATAGTCTTATCAGCGTTGGTTACTGCCTGACGCTTTGCGGGCTCTCCGACAAGTCTTTCGCCGGTCTTTGTAAATGCAACGATTGAAGGTGTTGTTCTTGCGCCTTCTGCGTTGGCGATAACGGTGGGCTTACCACCTTCCATAACTGCTACGCAGCTGTTTGTAGTTCCAAGGTCGATTCCGATAATCTTACTCATAATTATTGCCTCCTCTATATAAATAGATTGCTTTCTTTTATTTATTGGTTAATATCTTTAAATCCGCTCTGCTGCTGCAGCAGTAGGTTGGGAAATTGTTTTATTCGGGAACAACTGCTACCATGCTGTATCTGAGAACTATGCCGTGGTAGGTATATCCTTTTTGAAGCTCCGCACAGATCGTGCCGGGTTCATATTCTTCACTCTCCTGCTGTGTAACAGCATTGTGAAGATTGGGATCAAGAGGAAGTCCCAAAGCCTCTATGGGTTCAACTCCAAGATTTTCAAGTTCGGTAAGATACTGTCTGTAAATCTTATCCATTCCCTGTACAAAAGGATCATCCTTTTTATCCTCGGGAACTGTTGCCAATCCTCTCTCGAAATTATCGAGGACGGGTAAAAACTTCTTTAAAACCGATGCAGCTCCGTTATCATAACTTGCTGTCTTTTCTTTCTCGGTACGGTTTCTGAAATTCTCAAATTCCGCAAGCTGTCTTTTTACCTTATCATCAAGAGCAGCTACCTGTTCTTTTAATGCTTCCTTTTCTTTATCAAGTTTGGAAGGCTTTTCTTTCTTTGCTTTTTTACCGCTTCCCGCCGACTGCTCCTTCGCCTCTCCGGCATCCTGAGTTTCGGCTTCGGCATTATTTGTCTCAGTGTTTAAATCTTCAGCCGCGTTTTCCTTTGCGGTATCTTCCGCATCGTCAACGGCTTTATTCTTAATTTCCTCGTCTGCCATTTTTCGTACCTTTCGTTTTTTATTTAGAACTATTCTTTCCTATACAGGTCGTCAAGTTTTGTCTTGATCGACTTGAGCGTTCCTACGACTTTGTCGTAGTCCATTCTTCTCGGTCCGACGATACCAATGGTTCCTTTCATGCCGTCTCCCAAATCATAAGTCGCTGTGACGACGCTGCAATCCTGCATATTGGAGTTTTGGTTTTCGCCTCCGATATATACCTGAATTCCCGTGTTCTCATCCGAGGAGTTTGTTTGAATAATGTCTCCCAAAAGTTCCTTTTCCTCGAAAGCGGTTATCAGTTTACTTGCTTTTTCATTGTCGGCAAGCTCCGGATACTTGAAAATATTGTTTGTACCGCTGGTGTAGACCTCCAAGTCCTTGTCCTCGGTAAGAGTCTCTATTACTTCGTCGATTACATCCCCGACAACACCGCTGTGTATTCCGGCCTGCTGCTTTAGCTTTGCGACCATGCTCAGATTGATCTGTTCAATGGCCAGTCCGTTAAGAGCAGTATTAAGAAGCATATTTAACTTTAACATCGTCTCATCATCAATTTCCTCAGTAACTTCGATCATTCTGTTTCTGATCATATTTCCTTCGATGACAACAACTGCAAGCACATGCTCCGAATCAACTCTTGAAAGCTGTATGAATTTCAGCTTGTTTAAATGAGTGGTAGGTGCGGTGATCATTGTTGCATACTGAGTATCCCTCGCAAGTACCTTTACCACCGATTTAAGCATATCCTCAAGCCTGTCCTGACGTTCAAGAAGCATGTCCTTCATATCGGCAACTTCCTGCTCCTTTGCCTCCATAAGAGTGTCAACATAGAAGCGATAGCCTTTATCGGAAGGAATCCTGCCCGCTGAAGTATGAGGTTGAATGATATAACCCATTTCCTCCAGGTCCGCCATCTCATTTCTAATAGTAGCGGAGCTGAGATTAAGGTCTGTATCCTTTGATATCGTTCGGCTTCCAACAGGTTCGCCGGTATCAAGGTAATTTCTGATGATAGCCTGCAAGATTTTTGTCTTGCGTTCATCCATCTCCATCCGTTTCCGCTCCTTCTTATAATGTAGATACAGGTTTTCGGGTTATTAGCACTCACCAAAAAAGAGTGCTAACATCTTGTGTATACTAAAATAGCACTCCCACCCATCAATGTCAACTCATAAAATCTAAAAGAATTATAAAAAAGACCTGCGACCAAATGGTCACAGGTCTTTGTTCTTATTTTATATATGACACTTTTAATTAGAAATTAAAATACATGTCAAATGAGTCATTGATCTCGCCGTTGATAACACTGTAAACCTTCTGCTCAGCAATGTTTACATAGATATCAATGCTCTTAATATCTGCACTCTTGATACCGAGATCGTATTTAGCACGATCCTTTGCTGTCTTAAGATACTGCTTCATAAGTGCATCTGCGGAAACATTCTTTCCTTCGTCGATTGCAAATACCGCATTGGTCTTAACAACAACCTTCTTTGCAGCAGTCTTCTTTGCAGGTGCTTTCTTTGCGGGCTCAGCCTTCTTAACAACTGCCTTCTTTGCAGGTGCCTTCTTTGCTGCTTCCTTAACTGCGGTCTCTTTCTTTGCTGTAACTTTCTTTGCTGCAACTTTCTTTGCGGGTGCTTTCTTTGCAGGAGCCTTCTTTGCAGGTGCTTTCTTTGCGGTAGCTTTCTTTGCCACTGCCTTCTTTGCTGCCTTAGGAGCTTCTACCTTCTCAGCAGCCTTTGCAACTGCTGCAGACTCTGTCTTAACTTCAGTACTAGCGGTTGTAGCTTTTGCTACAGTTTTTTTGGTAACTGCCATGATGACATCTCCCTTCTTTAGGAACAACTAAAATAATAAAGTTAATTGGTTACAAATATTAAATTATCTAACGTTGCAATAGTATCGCTTTTTTTAAGTATTGTCAACTTTTCGCGCGATTTTATGCACTATTTTCGCATATTTAAAAACAGAATTTTTTTTAAAAAATTTTTTTAGTAATTTTCTTTAATAAGTTTTCTGAGTGCGGGAAGAGATCTTTCCACCTTCTCAGTGTCTATGCAATAAGCCATTCTAAAGTATCCCGGAGCCCCGAAAGTATCGGCAGGAACAAGGATCAGATCATATTCCAAAGCCTTCTTCGAAAACTCTTTTGCATCAGGAATCGGTGCCTTGGGGAAGATATAAAATGTTCCGTCAGGCTTGACAACGGTTAGTCCCAAATCTACAAGTTCATTATATATAAGATTCATATTTGTCTCATACACACTTAAGTCCGCCGTCATATCCAATGTCTCTGCGACTGCAAGCTGAATGATTGATGAAGGACAATTGTGACCGATTCCTCTCGATATCTGTCCGCACATATAAACAAAAGTCTCCGCATCTTCACACGCGGGATTTACTGCGAGATATCCGATTCTCTCTCCGGGTATGGAAAGAGATTTCGAGAAGGAATAACACATAATTGAATTGTCATAAAACTTTGATACGCATGGAGCCGTCTTTCCGCCAAAAACAATCTCTCTGTAAGGTTCGTCGGTAATAAGATAAATAGGATGTCCGTACTTTTTAGATTTTTCCGTCATAAGATCGGCAAGCTTTTTTAAAGTTTCTTCTGAGTAGACAACTCCTGTCGGGTTATTGGGAGTGTTTACCAAAACCGCCATTACCTTTTCGGTCATCATCTCGGATGCTTTTTCAAAATTGATCTGGAAATCTTCAAAGCTCGGAGGAACAACCTTAAGCACAGCGCCGCTTAAATCAACGTAAGGGTGATATTCGGGAAAGAAAGGAGCAAATGTAAGTATCTCATCGCCGGGCTGTGAAATAAGTCTCACCGCATGGGCAATAGCACCGGCTGCACCGCTTGTCATAAAGATGTGTTCTTTCTTATAAGGAAGTCCGAATCTTCTCTCGAGAGATGCCGCAACTTTTTCTCTTACATAAGTATTTCCGAGGCTGGGCGAGTAACCGTGAAGAAAGCTCGTATCCTTCTCCTGCAAAAGCTTTATCATAGTATCGGTGAACTCTTGCGGAACGGGTACACCGGGATTACCCAGACTGTAATCAAATACATTTTCATAACCGATTTCTTTTCCTCTTGCGGTAGCGAATTCGGAGAGTTCTCTGATTACTGATTTTTTTGATAACATATCTTTATATTTTTGAACTAACATTTTTTATACCTCTGTTTACATCGGAGAAACTCCGAGAATTATACATATCAATCCGAGAATAAGTAAATGAGCCGGATAAAAAGCATAGAAAAAGTATTTGTTGCCCTTGCCTCTTTCCCCATTGTACGCGGCCAGTATCGGCACAGCAGCAAACGAAGTAAACTCACTGATATTTGAAAGCGTTAAATATCCGCATGCCGCACTAACCGATGGTACTTTGAACCTTCTCATAAGGAATAAAATCAAAATGGTTATTATTCCGGTCATACCGTAGTCGGTATTAGGGCCACCGATGAATTGCCAATCCGCCAGCAGACATGCCGCGCCTGCAACAAGAGAAATAACCATAATCTTTCTGGCTGTATCATTCTTTTTCTTTGATATTAAAATAAGGAAAGGAATGAGCAAAAGCCCGGCTATAACCACTGTCAATATAGCCGTAGCTGTCAATGGGATCCACCTTGCTACAGGAAATCCCATAAAGCTTATAATCGTACTTATAAATGAAGGTCCTGTCGATGAAGCTATCACAAACGGTCCGACTATAAATCCGCCGATTGTAATAAGTATTTCCGCAGCATTATTAAAGCGCTTTGAACCAAGCACATCGATTCCCCATATCATTGCCAGACCGATTGCCAGAGTGAAAAATACATTCTGATACATCGGATAGAACCACCTACCAAAGATGGCGAGATTGAAAGGGATCTCCGAGACTAAAGCAAATATAAGAAGTCGTAATAGATACTTTGTCTTACTTCTTGTATATTTATAACCTTCTACTATAAAAAAGCAATATATCGGAAAGCTGACGCGACCGATGGCACGAAGTAAAAGATAAATAAGAAACGCTTTGTCTCCAAGCAGGCCGTTGTTCATTGGTCCGCCGGAAACAGCGTCTAGGAACGATGAGCTCTCACTTGCAAAAGATAATCTTCCCGCGTTGTAAAGTCCCTGATATACCGACGCAGCCGCATGATCTATAAACATGCATATTATTGCAATAAGCTTTACAGCAGAGCCTGTAAGTCCATTCTTACTTTTCACTTTCGTTCTCCCTCTTTTTCTTTGAATCCACCTCATTTAAATAATCATATGCAACATCAACACCCTTTTTAACAGAGTGCATAAGTGTCTTTCCAAGTTCTACAAAAGCTCCGCCTAAATTATAAGCAGTTGATTTCCATTCATTACCGAGATTTTTGTCATCCATAGGGAATCCTCCTGTTTAAAAAAAGTATAAATATACTATAAATCTCAATTGCCCTTGACACAAGCCCTAAAATTCTATAAACTGATTTCACAATATCAATCGTCTCTTGTAAGGAATTCGTCTGTGGCACGAAATCTGGTCTCGCGCAATGCGACGCTGTGAACCGTGTCAGGTCGGGAACGAAGCAGCACTAAGCGGATGCTCCATGTGCCGTGAGGGCGCTGGGTGAACTGCGCAGGCGCGTTCCTTACAGGGGATGATTTTTATTTGTTTTTCAATTAGAAATTCTATCAGAATTTTTGCATTGTTTTTTTATCAGAAATTTTGCATTGTTTTTTCTAATAGAGCTTCTGTTATAACTTTATAATTTGGATTGGAATGCCATGGAAAAAATGCTTATTAGGTGCACTCTCTGCCCCAGAAACTGTAAAGTAAACAGAAATATAGGCGAAATTGGATTCTGCGGTCAGACCGCCGAAATACGTGCCGCCAGAGCTGCTCTTCATTTTTGGGAGGAGCCTGTTTTGTCCGGCAAAAACGGAAGCGGTGCTGTGTTTTTTTCCGGTTGCAATCTAAGATGCGTCTTTTGCCAAAACTATAATATTGCTCTGGGTGATGTAGGTAAAGGAATTTCCGACGATCGTCTAACCGAAATATTTTTTGAGTTAAAAGAAAAAGGTGCCCACAATATTAATCTCGTTACAGGCACTCCTTATATCCCACAGATAAAAAAAGCCTTGGAAAAAGCTAAGTCCGAGCATCTTGACATTCCTGTCATTTTTAATTGCGGCGGCTATGAAAACGTCTCATCCATAAAAGAATTAGAAGGTCTTGTTGATATATATCTTCCGGATATGAAGTATTTCTCATCGGAGCTTTCTGCAAGATACAGCGCAGCGCCCGACTATTTTGAAAGAGCTTGTGAGGCGCTTTCGGAAATGTTTCGCCAAGTGGGCACCCCGGTTATCGGCGCAAACGGTCTTATGGAAAAAGGGATAATTGTTAGACATCTTCTTTTACCCGGGTGCACCAAAGACGCAAAAAAAATACTGAGATATCTTTACGAAACATATAAGGATGATATCTACATCAGCATCATGAATCAGTATACCCCCATGTCTCACATAGCAGACCCTGCGGGTGCTCTTTATGGTAAATACCCGGAACTTACGCGAAAAGTGACCCCGGAAGAATATGACAGAGTCGTCAATTTTGCCATAGAATTGGGCATAGAAAAAGCTTTCGTTCAAGACGGCGAAACCGCTGAAGAAAGCTTTATTCCTGCTTTTGATTATGAAGGCATTTAGCCTGTATGAATCACTGTTTCTTATAGGTAATCTGCCATTCGACAAGCTATGAAGGCATTTGTTTTAAATAATCAAGATATTTTTGAACCATCATGGCTATCCTATAGGTAAGCGCATCCTCAAACTCTCTGAGATTAAGCCCTGTAGACTTCTGAACCTTATCAAGGCGGTACAGAATTGTATGTCTGTGCATATATAGCTGTTCCGAAGTCTGAGATACATTCAAATTATTCTCGAGGAATTTACCTATCATAGTGATAGTTTCTTCATCAAGCTCCGGCGGTAATCCCTCGCCGAAAACTTCCTCCAAAAACATTTCGCACAGATTAACCGGAAGCTGGTATATCAGTCTTCCTATACCCAATGCGGAATATGCCGCAATGCTCTTTTCCTCATAGAAAATATTGCTTACTTCCAAAGCAAGCTTACCTTCTTTATAGGACTTTGATACGTCCTTAAGCTCTTCCACAGGATTGCCGAAAGCCACCTTTGCATTAGTCATAGCTTCGGTATTGATAAGAGATACTATAGTTTCTCCTATCTCTTCCAAATCCTCTGTCTCAGGTTTTTTATCAAAAGTTTTGATAAGGATGATCTTGGATTCGTCCACAGCGGTAACAACGCTGCCGGTCTGTGAATGATATGCCATTTTTAAAAGTTCTGTGGCTATATTCTTAACATCATGCTTTACATCCACCAAAAATACAGCGCGCCATACTTTTGTATCTATATGAAGCTTCTTTGCTCTGTTATAAATATCAACAAGAAGCATATTATCCAATATAAGATTTTGGTAAAAGCTGTTTTTATCGTACTTTTCCTGGTACGCCAGCTGTAGTGCTTTAATCTGTGCCACCGCGATCCTGCCTACATTATAAGCAGTCTCACCTGCGCCGTTTGTAACTATAACGTAAGCCGTCTCATCATCTTCCGACACTTTCATAAGATGATCGTCGGATATAACCTGAGAATCAGCGGGTGAAGCAAGAAACGCCTCTATATGCGAAGGGTCCGTTTTCTTTTCTCCTACGCCCGCAATGAGCTTGCCCTGACCGTCAAAAGCACTGATATTTGTTTTTGTAATATTGTATAAATCTTCTATACAGTTTTCTATTACTGAATTAGGTATCATTTGCTTCCTCAAAAATGCCCCGGCAGGTTTTGCCGGGGCTCTTTAATACATTTAAACTGATTACTAGTTGGTGATAGTCTTCTCGGTTTCCTTGTCGAAAACGTGAATCTTCTCAACATCAATAGCAAACTTGATGGAGTCACCGGGTCTAGCGGTTGTACGAGAATCAACTCTGGCAGTGATAGGGAACTCTTCAAGATCGAAGTAGAGATAAACTTCTGCACCAAGGAGCTCGTAAACCTTGATAGTTGACTCAAATACTGACTGAGGAGATGCCTCAATGTACATCTCTGAATCATATACATCCTCAGGACGGATACCGAAGGTAACAACCTTTCCGTCATAACCACCCTCGATAAGCTTCTTTGACTTAGCGGGAGGAAGAGGAATTGCATGTCCTGCAATCTCAAGGCTTGCAACATCGCCATTAACCTTAACGGTAGCATCAAGGAAGTTCATCTGAGGTGAACCCATGAATCCTGCTACGAAGAGGTTAGCGGGCTTCTCATAAAGATTCTGAGGAGTGTCAACCTGCTGGATAACACCGTCCTTCATAACTACGATACGATCGCCAAGAGTCATAGCCTCTGTCTGGTCGTGGGTAACGTAGATGATGGTGGTACCAAGTCTCTGATGAAGCTTTGCAATTTCGATTCTCATCTGTACACGAAGCTTTGCATCAAGGTTTGAAAGAGGCTCGTCCATGAGGAATACCTTAGGATTACGTACGATAGCACGTCCCATGGCAACACGCTGTCTCTGACCACCGGAAAGAGCCTTGGGCTTACGATCAAGGAGAGCGGTAAGGTCGAGGATCTTAGCTGCCTCGTTTACCATCTTTTCAATCTGATCCTTGGGAACTTTTCTAAGCTTAAGACCGAATGCCATGTTATCACGAACTGACATATGAGGATACAGAGCGTAGTTCTGGAATACCATCGCGATATCACGATCCTTAGGCTCTACATCGTTAACGAGTCTGTCACCGATTCTGAGTTCACCGGAGGAAATATCCTCAAGTCCTGCGATCATACGAAGTGTAGTTGATTTACCGCATCCTGAAGGTCCAACGAAGATGATGAACTCCTGGTCTGCGATCTCAAGGTTGAAGTTCTTAACTGCTTCAAAGCCGTTAGGATAAACCTTGCAAATGTTCTTTAAAGACAAACCTGCCATTTTAATGACTCCTTTCAAGTTACAGTTTTTGGGCAAAAACTAAAAATTACATTGTTTAGTATAACCATACAACGGAGTTTTAGCCATAACTCAATTAAACAAAGATTTCGTTTCATTTTGTAAAATTTGACCTTAATTCTAAAAAAAATATAAAAGCAACGACAATTTGAACAATTTGCCGCTGCTTTTTGGTTCATTTTGTGTATGGTCATAAATAATTTAACAGGCTAATAAATCTGCTAATTTAATCATTGAATATATGCTCGTCTTCCGAGCCGGGAACGGGTATTCCATGAGCTTCGTTGGCCCTTTCCTCCATCTTTATAAACTGCTTGTTATAAAGACAGACGGACAAAAATGCGGGAAGAGATATTCCAAACATTAAAACCACCGGTAGGATAACGGGGAAATTGTACAAAAGGTAGAAAGGCGCCACCGTCATTATTATGATCAAAAACGATCTGGGCGGATTGGAAACGGCAACCATTATGCCTGCCTTTATCGTTCCGCCGATGGTATTTGAAAATCTTGAAAGTACCGGAAATACCATTGAAAACAAAAATGCCACAAGTAAAACCGCTCCGGCAAGAAGCACCCTTGCTACGGTAGGCACCGCATCCTTAAAATTGGCATTTACCACCCCGAGAATATATGCCGGGATACCCATGAGTGCAATAACAATAAGCGTTATTACCGCCGCCTGCTTAAAATTCTCTTTAAAAGACTTAAAATAAAGCTTAACTATTCCGCTGTCTTCATCGCGTCTGATTTTCAGCATGGTGTAATAACATGCCGTAAGTGCCGCCCCCGAGGTGATTATCGGTACACAAAGCACCAGGGTAAACACATTTATGATCATAAAATCGGCTATTCTGGACAAAACCGTCATAAAAGGGCTGTCCGGGTTAAAAATCTTCATAGTACTTTCTCCATAGGCGTAACTCTGATTCCGCCTTTTTCCTGCTCATCCGACGTGGCACGAAACCCCCTGTTTCTGTAAAAAGCCACTGCATACGGCGCCGCCTTTACGTGAAAAATGAATTCCTTGTTTGTATCCTTTACGTAACTTCCAAGGAGTTCAAGGAGCACCGATCCGACGCCTTTTCTGTGATACTGCTCATCTACGAACAGCAAAGACAGAATATTTCTGTTTCTGAGTGAAGCCACGCCGATAATACGGTCACCGTCAAGGGCCACCATCATACGATAGGTTCCGTTTAAAAACGCCCTATAAATATCATCATCGGTAATAAATTCAAAAAACTCTCTAATCCCTTCCTGTGAATAATCAGGGGACTCAAATTTCATGAATGTCTTCCACACCATCATCATAGCGGGCTTCCATTCTTCTTTTCTGGCCCATCTGTAATCGTATGGAGTCTCTTTAAAAAGCTTTATAATTTCGTCATCACCCAATTGTAAATATCCTCTTTGACCATATCCTTGGCGTCTTCATTTAAAATCTCATGACGAAGACCGGGATATATCTTGACCGTTATATCCTTAACACCGACTTTTTCAAGTGCTTCCTTAGCCCTCATAACTCCCTTGGAATAATCACCTACAGGATCCTCGGCTCCGGACACGAACAAAATAGGTAAATCTTTGGGAACCTTTTGAAGGTTCTTCTTTTTAAGAAGTCTGGAAATCAACTCAAAAAGAGTCGCAAATCCGTTGACCGTGAACAAAAATCCGCAATCGGGATCCTCTATATAACTGTCAACATTCTCTTCATTTACACTGAGCCAATCAAAAAATGTTCTTGCGGGTTTTATTCTCTTATTGTATCCGCCAAAGGCCAGATTGTTTATAAAAAGTGCCGGATGCTTGTCACCAAAGATAAGCTTCTGAAAACCTGCGACAAATTTTGATACGGCTATAAGGGGTTTTGACTGGTTGCCGGTACCCATTATAATGGCTCCGGTGATACCTGTTCCGTATCTCATGATATAGTTTCTTGCTATAAATGAGCCCATGCTGTGACCCATGAGAAAATAGGGTACGCCCGGATAAAGCTCCTGGGTCATTTTCTTTAGTCTATGAACATCTCTTACCACTACGGTAGCGGGATCGTTTTCACAAAAATATCCTTTAAGTCCGCCCTCCGGAACAGTTTTTCCGTGTCCTAAATGGTTTTCTCCAACGACAACAAACCCTTTTGAAGTAAGAAACTCGGCGATATCCTCATATCTTTCGAAGTGCTCGCTCATGCCGTGTACTATCTGGTACACACCTTTGATTTCTCCGTCCTCGGGAGTGTATCTTATGGCATGAACTTTGCTTACTCCGTCCCTGGAGTCAAAAAAGAATTCTTCCTTTTTCATAGGCATACCCCTTTCAGTTTTATATTAGCAGATCTCAGCTCCCGCGGGCATCTCACGCTCAGGCACCATTATAGCAAGCTTTCCTTCCGCATCCTCTGCGCAAAGAATCATTCCTTCGCTGGTAAGACCCGCAATCTCTCTGGGCTGCAGATTAACAAGTACCATAACCTTCTTGCCCACCATCTCCTCGGGAGAATAGTTGGCCTTTATACCTGATAAAATCTGACGAACCTTGCTGCCGATCTTTACCCGGGAACAAAGAAGCTTTTTGGACTTGGGCACAGCCTCACAGGAAATAATCTCTCCTACCTGAAGCTGAAGCTTTGCAAAATCATCATATGTGATGATATCCTTAGGCTCAATATCTATCGCGTCATCACTTGCAGCCTCTTTGGAGCCCTCCTCGGCAGTTACTCCGTTCTCACGCTCATACTCTGCCTTTTGGGCTGCTCTGATCTCTTCAACACGTTTCATGATATCTTCGATGTTAAGTCTTGCAAAAAGAGTCTCGGGTTCAGCGGTAACCTTTGTTCCGGAAGCTAAAAGTCCGAACTTATCAAGATCGTCGTAGTCTCTCTTTTCGGAGCCTCCAAGCTGAGCAAGGATAGCATCTGCGGTCTCGGGCATATAAGGATAGAGAAGATTTGCTCCGATAATAATAGACTCTGTAAGGTTATACATTACCTCGGAAAGTCTGTCATTATTTGCCTCATCCTTTGCAAGAGTCCAGGGCTCAGTCTCATCGATGTATTTGTTGGAACGCTTAAAAATCGCAAACACTTCATCTATGGCATCGGAAACTCTCAGATCGTCCATCTTTTTTGCTACATTGTCTCTTGCAGCGGTAACAACTGCCTTAAGGTCTGCGTCAACATCTCCCTCTGCACCGGTCTTTTTTACAACTCCGTCAAAGTATTTATTTGTCATGGAAACAGTTCTCTTTACAAGGTTTCCAAGGACATTTGCAAGGTCCGAATTGTATCTTTCGGTCATAAGTTCCCAGGTAATGGTTCCGTCATTTTCATAAGGCATCTCGTGAAGCACATAATAGCGCACACCGTCAACACCATATAAAGAGATAAGATCGTCGGCATAAATAACGTTACCGCGTGACTTACTCATCTTTTCACCGCCCTGTAAAAGCCAGGGATGACCGAATATCTTTTTGGGGAGGGGCTCCTCAAGAGACATAAGGAAAATAGGCCAGTAAATGGTATGGAAACGGATGATGTCCTTACCTACAAGATGAAGGTCTGCAGGCCAGAACTTTTTGTACTGCTCCGAGCTGTTTCCGTCAGCGTCATATCCGATACCGGTAATATAGTTTGAAAGTGCATCAAGCCATACATAAACCACATGCTTATCATCGAAATCTACGGGAATTCCCCATTTGAAAGATGTTCTTGATACGCAAAGATCCTGAAGTCCGGGCTTTAAGAAGTTGTTAACCATCTCATTTTTACGTGAAACAGGCTGTATAAACTCCGGATGCTCATCATAGTATTTCATTAACCTGTCAGCATATTTACTCATTTTAAAGAAATATGCTTCCTCTTTTGCGGGCTTTACTTCACGTCCGCAATCGGGGCACTTACCGTCCTTTAGCTGGCTCTCGGTCCAGAAAGACTCACATGGAGTACAGTAAAGTCCCTCATAGGATCCCTTGTAAATGTCTCCCTTTGCATACATTTTCTTAAAGATCTTCTGAATCTGCTTTTCGTGGTCTGCATCGGTAGTACGGATAAACCTATCATAGGAAATGTTTAAGCTGTCACAGATTCCTCTGATAATTCCCGCAACATTGTCCACAAACTCCTTGGGAGTAACGCCTGCCGCCGCAGCCTTTTCCTCGATCTTTTGACCGTGCTCATCGGTACCGGTCTGGAAAAAGCAATCATATCCCTGTAATCTTTTATGTCTAACGATAGCATCAGCCATCACGATCTCATATGAATTTCCGATATGAGGTTTTCCGGATGTGTAGGCTATAGCCGTTGTTAAATAATAAGGTCCTTTGTTCTGCATTTCTATCCTCCAAAATATATAAGTATATTATTGATCCAAGTATTCTCCGGCTGCCGATACGTCAAAAGCAAAGACTTTGTAGCCTTTTCCTTTGTCCAGCATAACAACCCTTATGATCTCATCTCTGCGGGAATAATCCAGCTCTTCTCCGCCTCTTTTTGCGTATGCATGATACTTTATATCTATACTGCAACAATTATCGGCCCACATGACAGGTCTTCCAACAGAAAGTATTTCATTCCTCAGATCAGTGTGGCCGTATGCCCAGCTAACGCTGTCCTCGTATGCGTTTATCAGCGCTTTATCCGCGGGCGATCCGGAAAAGCAATACTCCTGAGCCGCTGCAATATGATCGTCTATCATGTTTTTACCGTATGTATAATATACGAGATAGCTTTCCAAAAATCCCAGCGCCGCCTCGGTCAGTTTCTTCGAATCTTCCTCGTCAGCATAAACCCGATAGATTTCTTCATCATCATCAGATGACGGTTTATCTTCTATTTTATTGCCGTCTTTATCAATTATCTCTATAACGGCATTTGACAAAAGTCCGTCTACTCGGTACTCGTTCCAGAGCACTTCATTTACCAGATAATCGTCGTACGTTTCCCTTTCTCTATCATAAGGGAACATAACGATATCTGATTTTGTTATATAACCTTCGGTTAGTTCTTTGCCGTTACACATGACACGGTATGAATTTGGTATAATCGTTTTAAAAGTGTTTTCTCCGTCTGCATAAGCAGACATATCGGATACAGCCCATTTCGTTCCGCTACCCGAAAGATAGCACACACATACAAGTTCGTCCCCGAAACAAATTTCAAAAGCGGGTTTTTCCGACGTACCCAATTTTGATTTGTAGTAAGACGGTGCTCCTTTTTCTTCCATAAGATTTTCAAAATAAGCAGCAACGCTTGCGGTCGACTCCGGTGCATCGGGATTATCTTTTAACCATGCTCTTGCAAAATCCGTTGCACACAGATTCCGGGCATAGGACAAAAATACTTTTTCCGGAGCTCTCTTTACATTCAAAAGAGTCTCCTCCATACGCTGTTCATCGTCGTACTTTGTCTGGAAAATCACCATATTGCGCCATAGCAGTGCCAAAAGCACAAGAACAAAAACAAATACAAGTCCGACATAAACCAAATAGATTCTGCGAAATACCGGATTTTTCATTCTGTCACCTCCGGCATAATAAGTATAGCATTGGGGAGGCCTCTCATTCCGATAAGTCCGGACCCTCTGGTGAGCTGCTCACCGTTATATCTCATTTCTGCTGACGAGCCACCGTCCAACATTGTGGCATTTTCTGCCCCATACTCAACCATAATATCAACAAGATCGTCTCTTGTGGCACCGAGGCTTGCCGCATGTCTGCCTTCGATAACTACCATTATGACAGTTCCGTCAGCTTTTTGCCCAATGGCTGTGCGGGGATTATAACCTCCTCCGAGCTTCTTTGCGGGATTGCCGTCCCTCACAAGTACACTTCCCATCTCGAAGGTTATACCTTCCACGGCTCCTGCTTTGATTGCCTGAGCTGCCGTGCAGCTTTTAAGCATCATCTTGTGATCCTTGTCAAAGCCAACAAAATTGTTGCACACTCCAAGGTCCTCACCGTATATGATCTTTCCGTTTTTTATAACAAATCCGTCAGGACACCCGCCTCGGCCCTTGCCTTCTTCATCAGCAAAGCCTCCTCCGTTGATGCCTCCGACGGCGCCGTTATCTTCTATAAATTTATATAGGTATTTTCCGTATGCATCTTCGCTGTATGATGGCAAAACACCTACCGTTATCCTCGAAGGATCCTTTATAAGCATTATTTTGCCGCGATAGGTATCCCCGAATATGTCTTCAATCTTTATTCCGCCCTCAAATCCGTCGTCAGAAAGCTCTTCCTCGATTTCTGTCGCAAACGCGCTCTCGCTGTCCGCATCCCGGGCCTCTGTCACTCTGTATTTAAGTTCAATATAATCATCGCCCCCACCATCTCCGGTAAGGAGTCTGTCCACCTCATCATCGTTTAAAAACCAGTAGGGCAAAAACTTAAGTGCACTGGTCTCGTTACAGGAATTGACAAAAATATACCTTGCGCGCTCAGAAGGACCATGAGTCAAAATCAGGATTACACTAAACAAAAATACAACAAAAATAAACAAAGTTGTAACCAAAAGTAGTGCGCTGTTACCTATAACGGCGCCCAAAACATGAACTGCTTTATGGTTTTTGTTATCCTTAACTGTTTCTTCCATAAAATCTCATCTGTCCTGCAATCGCAGAAGTATACAACTTTTATTTGGCAGTAACTCGGCTTACTTATAAAAACGTGGAATATATTATATCACCACAGGTTAGATTTGTCACGAAAACGACGCATTTGAAAGCCGGTCGTACTCGTCTTTTATTCGGTAAAAAAGCTCTGCAGACCCGTTTCCGCTGTCAGGATGGTATACCTTGCACAGATCATGGTACCTGCGCTTTATTTCCGCAGGTGATTTACAGTCCGCAAAAAATCCCGCAGCCTCTTCGCTGTTTCCGTTTATATATTTGCGATTATCTCTCCTGCCACCCTCATCGCTTCCTATTTTTCCGTCATAAGAGTATCTTGAAGCTTCGTACTCATCATCGTAGTCTATCTCATCATACTCTTCATCTTCATAGTATTCGTCTTCGTAATACTCATCTTCATAATCTTCATCTTCGTAGTAACCGTTCTCGCACTCATCCTCGTAGTCACCGCGCCTACCGATCCGACCTGCTCTGCTTCGACTTAAGCGCTCTTCATAATACGCGTCCTCATCCCGCAGTCTTCTTCTCTCCTTGCGTTTTCCCTCGCGAATACCTTTTCTGTAGCCCTCGTCATAGCCTTCACCGTAGCTTTCCTCAAGCTTTTCTTCCTCGGCTCTGATAACTTCGCTTTTTAAAGAATGATATCTGAGCAGGTTTAAGATGTCTAGAACCGGTCCCCCGAAAACCATCACTATAAGCGCTATTTGAAGCCATTTGTCTCCAAGCTTTGCACCTTGCGTTACGACAAGTGCACCCACGCCTACCGACAATATCACCCCGAATATCCAGTTGTGCATCAGTTTTATGAAAAAATAAACATAGGACACAGCCCCATAGGCTATAAGAAGCATTATCAGGTACTTTTTAGGGTATGCCTGAAAGTTCTCCCAAACCTTTGAGAAACTTGTATCCCAGTAGATTGCCACAGTGAGTGCGGCAGCCAATATTATTTTTGCAGGTATAACGGACAGCTTTTTCCTAAGCTCCGCTACTTTTATAGCCTTTAATACGTTCATATTTAAGTGTTCCTTAATTATTCTCCCGCCAAACAACTGTGTTCTATGATATCACGAAACGCATCACAGGTAAATTCAAGATTTTTACCGCTTACAGGATGCTTAAAGCTAAGCCTGTCCGCGCACAAAAGCACTCTTTTTATTCCTAGTTTTGCCGCGGCTTCCTTACTTTTTTCACTGCCGTATTTCAAATCTCCCACTATCGGCAAATCAGCACCTGCGAGCTGAACCCTTATCTGGTGAAAGCGTCCGGTCATGAGAGACACCTTTACGCATAAGAGCTTATCGCCCGTAACCGACTTATATTCCCCGGAAACCTCATAGGATAAAACCGCACTCTTTGCATCAGGATAATCCTTTTCCTCATCAGGTTTTACTATCCTTGCAAGCCCTTCTTTAAGCTTCACAAGCCTGTTTTCAAGTGTGGCTTTTTTAACATAATCTCCGTCAGGTAAACATATAGCCGTGTAATTTTTGGAAAATCCGGCATCCCCCTTCGATGCCACTTCCCTTGATAAAGCCGACGCAGATTGCTTATTTTTTGCAAAAACCAAAAGGCCGCTCACCGGTTGGTCCAGCCTGTGAACCACTCCCACATATGCGCCTTTAAAATATTTTTTGAGATCTGAAACTATATCTTTCTCGCCTACCTTTTTGGTCTGTGTTGCGATACCCGCAGGCTTATTTATAACAATTATATCTTTGTCCTCGTATAGTATTTCCATTTATCAAAGATCCTTCCTGAGTCCCTTGGGATAGTGATTTTTAAGCACTCCGCCTGCTGCCTTTCCCCATCCAAGAGAATATCCGTCGGTTAGTACAAGCGTCCATCCTTTTTCATCGCCGACATTTTTGGTAAGTCCCTTTATATAATCTTTTGAATCATTTATATCAAGATTTATGCTGCGCAAAACCATATCGGGCGTAAGTGCCAAAGCAAGCGAATGAGCCGGTTCGAAGCGATCCTTTTTAACGACCCCCAGCGCAAGGCCTGCTCTTAAAACCTTTATTCCTTTGAGGTTTGGCATTAAAGAGGGCACAAGATAAATATTATCGCCAAAGCTCTCAAGCCTTCCCGATGAGAAAAAGCCTCCCTCTTCAAAGCATTCATCTTTTAATATATCTTTAAAATATTCCCTAAGCTTCTTTAAATCCGCAGAAGATACAGCGGACTCAATTATTGCTCTCTCGCTATCTCCTTCTTTTGTCAAAACCGCGGCAAAATGGCCCTCTCCTCTCACCTTATGCGGCCAGAGTCTCTCCATTTTTTCACACGTAAAATCAGGGTTTCTTTTGAGGAAATTTTCTATACTTAGCTCATCCTCTTCCTTTGCAAATGTACAGGTGGAGTACACGATTCTTCCCCCGCGCCTTAGCATTTTGGCGGCGCAGTCCAAAATCTCAGACTGCCTTTCCGCACACAGCTTAACATTTTCAGCACTCCACTCGCTCACCGCTTCCTCGTTTTTTCTAAACATGCCTTCTCCGGAACACGGCGCATCCACCATGATTCTATCAAAGAATCCTTCAAATCTCGGCACAAGCATGGCGGGCGATTCATTTGTCACAACCGCGTTTTTTATACCCATCCTTTCTATATTCTCAGAAAGAATTGCCGCTCTTTTGGAATTTATCTCATTTGATACAAGAAGGCCCTTACCGTTCATAGCTGCTGCAATCTGGGTGCTTTTTCCTCCCGGGGCCGCGCAAAGATCCAGTATCTTTTCTCCCGGCTTTGCCTCCAAAAGTGTTGCCGGCAGCATGGCACTGGGCTCCTGGATATAGTATGCCCCGGCTTCATGGTAGGGATGTTTCCCCGGAGTAATATCCTCTCCGTAATAATATCCGCACTCTGCCCAGGGTACTTTTTCCGTCAGTCCGAAAGGTATAGCATCCTTTTTCTTTAAGGGATTTATGCGAAGCCCCCTGTACCTTTCCCCGGAAAGAGCGCTTTCAAAAGCTTCATATTCGTCTCCGAGCAAAGCTCTCATTCTGTTTTCAAAATCTATAGGTAAAAAATCAGACATATTTCTTAAGCACCTCTATCAGCGCAGCATCACTTTCATAAAGTGAATACTTACACTGCATTATACTGTTAGTATCCTTTGAAAAATTTTCCGCAGACAGCGGCATAAGTCCGCATATATCGGCGCCTATCAACTTTCTGCCTTTACATATCTCATCTATCGCAAAAGCAAGCGTATCAAGACTCATACTACCCTGATCCCAGTTTGTGTCTACCTCGCTTTTGGAAAGCACATCCTTATCTATCGACAGATAAAGCGGAACGGTATCTGTGGTCTCTCTCTTTATAAAATCCCCCAAATCTCGTATTTTTTCACATTTTTCTCTTGACATGAAACTAAGCTTCGGATTCCCTAATATTTCCCCCGGAAGCTCGTCTATGCTCTTTTGTGGCGGTCCTATAACCACCATTCTGCGCAGGTTTTCGTCCTTTTCAAGGACCTCTCCGGCCCAGGAACCGCAACTTAACATATCAAACATGGCCGGCTTCATATCCGTATGATTGTCGAAAAATATAAGCTCATACGGCTCATCTATAAGCTCGGTAAAAACCCTTGACATATAATGATAGTTCCCCGAATCTATAAGATGGATCCCCGAAGCAGGTGATGATGGTGATGAGTCCTTTATGAGAAGTGAAATTTTTTTATGGGCTTCATCATCCAGATACATATCCGTTCCGGATATATCTGCGCACTCTATCACGCTAAAATCCTTATATTTTGACGTCTCATATGTATTTGTAAAATTAAACAGTCTATTTTTCATTTTTGAAACCATGTTATAAGTATATAAAATATTTTTATTGAATTCCACTTATATCTACGTTAATATACGAGAAAAGTTATTAAAGAAAGGGATGCCATGATTAAATCAGACGCTTATTTAAATTCAACCATTGTTCCTGCCAATATCAACAAAGTTGAGTTTGATGAAAATGCCGGATTTTTAAAAATTCATCACGCAGGACACACCGAAACCATAGATCTTTTGGCAAACGATGAGTTTTCCACTGTTGACAAAGACTGCGACAAATCTGTAAAAAGTCTCTATAAATATATGGATGCAATGGGCAGAAGCAAATGCGTTATGTTTGGTCAGGAAAACAATCTCCAATGCAAGGCCGGCGACCGCAAGTATTCACACTCCGACACCTATGATTTAGTCGGCGATTACCCTGCTCTTTTGGCTTTTGATGTGCTCAGCTTTACCGGCGTGGAATTCAATGCCACCAGATATAATCAGTTTTACACCGAGGATATCCCGGGCTGGAAGGCCCTGCCCCACCTTGAAACAGAGGGTGTTGACCCCAGGCTTTCCGATATATATGCCGCTGCCGCATTTGCAAAGCGCCATATTGAGCTGGGCGGAGTATTTTCACTTTCAGCTCACATGCCCAACTTCCTTTTTAGCAAAGTTCGCGAAGATTATACGGAAGGCACTACTCCGGCCATCGCAAAATATAATTATAAAGAGTATACTCCTAACAGATGCGAAGGAAAAGTGGTAAAAGAGGTTATGCCGGGCGGCAAAGCAAATGATGCCTTTACCAGATATCTTGATATCATAGCAATATTTGCAAAAGCGGTTGAAAAGCCCTTCTTTTTCAGGCCGCTCCACGAAAATACCGGAAGCTGGTTTTGGTGGGGAAAAGATCACTGCAGCCCCTCACAGTTTAAGGATCTTTGGCGTTACATTGTAGAATACCTCCGTGATAAAAAGGATGTTCACAATCTGCTCTACGCCTACAGCCCCGGCAGTGAAAACGCCGATGCTTCCGAATACGAAGAAAGATACCCCGGAGATGATATGGTCGATCTGATCGGTGTCGATATGTATGACCCCGATACCGAAAAAGGCGATGGAAGCTTTTTCCTTAAAAAATTCCGTCATCAGCTGTCAATCCTAGATGAGGTATCTGCGAAGCATAACAAGCTTATGGCAGTTACCGAGACCGGACTTGCAAGCAACAATCCCGATGAGGATTGCCACGCTACGGCTATTCACCTTACGGGAAATATAAATAAGAAATGGCACTCAGATATCCTTGACTGCGTTTCGGATTCAAATGCATCATACTTTTTACTTTGGGCAAATTTCTCAAAATACGGAACCTACTACACTCCTTATATAGATCATAGAAACGAAGACGGTTCCTTATTCGGACACGAAATGTGCGATGATTTTATAGAGTATTATAATGATGAGAGAAGCATTTTCGCCTCACATCAAAAAGATGCAGTTTCACTGTTCTCATAAAATTGTATTTCACATTTTTCATAAAATGCGATATCACAATTTTCATAAATACGACCCTTCATATACCGGTCCCTCCTTTATCGGAGGGGCCGATTTTATATCTCTGTTTTTATATTTCACTTTTTATCTTTCTCTTTTTATTTCTGCTTTCCCTGTATGTTCTTTACTTCTTTTTTATAAAATTTCCTGAGTTTACACATTCTTTACGTATATTTTTTGCAAACTCTACAATTTTTACCCACAGAATGTTCACAATTTCCCTTTAATCTAAATTTAACAAAGAGGTACAGACCTCATGTTACATCAATATAGGAACCGGATTGAAAGAGGAAAAAAATTATGAGTGACCAGACAATTTTTAAAAGATATGAAGTTAAATATCTTCTCACCAGAGAACAGCAAGCCAAAATCTTAAATGGCATGGCTGAGTATATGATAGAGGACGAACACGGAAAAAGCCAGATTCAATCTTTATATTACGATACTCCGGACAGTATCCTTGCAAGAAGAAGTCTTGACAAGCCCATGTACAAAGAAAAGCTCAGGCTTCGCAGCTACGGAATTGCAAATGAAGATTCCCGGGTGTTTGTGGAAATAAAGAAAAAGTTTGACGGCGTTGTTTATAAAAGAAGAGTCGGAATGCTTCTTCCTCAGTCGAGAGCTTACCTGCCGGGTTCCTTTACCGGCACCCCCGCAGCTTCAAGATTTCTTATTAGAAGTTTTAAAGAGAACTTAAAGCCCGGCTCATCAAAATCCCAGATTGTTAAGGAAATAGATTATTTCTTAAGCCTTTACAAGGGCATCAGGCCTGCAATGATGCTTCAGTACGAGCGCGATGCATTTTATGCAGCAGACGATCACGAATTTCGAATCACCTTTGATGACAACATCAGATGGCGCACAAACGATTTAAGACTTGATAAAGGATATTACGGCAACAGGCTTTTGGATGAGCGATATGTTCTAATGGAAGTTAAAGTCGGAGCGGCAATGCCTTCATGGTTTGTAAATATTCTTACTGAAAACAAAATATATAAAACTTCATTTTCAAAATACGGAACAGCTTATTTGATCAATAGCGGGCTCGCAGACAGACTTCCCGAACCCACCAAAGAAGTTCTTTACGAAAAGGACTTATACACCTTCAAGGCTTGTATTTAATTACAGCCTCTAACCAATGCAAATATTACCAATATTAGGAGGATATATAAAATGTCAAATTTATTTAATTCAATTTTCAGTACTACAGCAGAAACAATCCCTTTTGCACAATTCATCATCTGCATAGGAGTATCACTTGTTATCGGTGTATTTCTTGCATGGCTCTACAGTCTTAGAAACAAGGCATCAAAGAGCTTTTTGATCTCAGTAGCTATAATGCCCGCCATCGTATGTGTTGTTATCATGATGGTAAACGGAAACGTCGGCGCAGGTGTTGCTGTAGCAGGTGCATTCAGCCTCGTGAGATTCCGTTCCGCTCCCGGAACTGCGCGTGAGATTTCCACAATCTTTATTGCAATGGGCGCAGGGCTTATCGCAGGTATGGGTTATCTTGCATTCGCAGCAGTATTTACAGTTGTTTTGGCAATCATCATGACTCTTTTAACCTATGTAAGATTTAAAGGCGTAACCGACGATTCCAAAAAGGAACTCAGGATAACCATTCCCGAGGACTTAAACTACAGCGATGCATTTACTGATATTATCGAGGAATATACCGAAAGTGCTGAGCTTGTATCTGTTAAAACCAGCAATATGGGAAGCCTTTTCAAGCTCAGATACAGCGTAGCTTTAAAGGACGAATCACTTGAAAAAGAATTCATCGACAGATTAAGAACCAGAAACGGAAACCTTGAAATCAGCATGGCAAATCAGGAGGTGGCTTTAAATGAATTATAAATTTAAAAAAGGCTCTGCGATAGTTTTATCAGGATTTATGGCCTTATCGCTTGCAGCCTGTTCAAATATAAGTTCCGCAACAGGAAATAGTGCATCAGACAGTTCTTCGGTAGAGGTTACCACCGAAACCGGAACCACAACAATTATAGGTGAGGAAACCGGCGAAGTTTATACTTCCACAGAGACCATATCTGTTGCCGGTGGGCTTGATTCATCAGATTTTTTCACAGACAGAGATTTGGATTCTTCATATACCGCATCTGAGGCCGAGTCTATTAAACTCTCTGACAGTGGAAGCTCATCATCTTCAAAGTCTGTTACAATAGACGGCTCAACGATCACCATCACCGAAGAGGGTATCTATGAAATCTCCGGAAGCCTTTCAGACGGACAGATTATCGTGGACGCCGCGGACGCGAAAGTACAATTGGTCCTTTGCGGGGTGGATATCTCCAATGATTCATCAGCAGCTATTTATGTAAAAGACGCCGATAAGGTATTTATCACTCTTGCATCCGGAAGTGAGAACTCTCTCTCCACAACCGGAGAATATGTTGCAATAGATGATAATAATATCGATGCTGTTATCTTTTCCAAGGATACCCTCGTATTAAACGGATCCGGAAGCCTTACAATTACAAACAATTACGGACATGGTATCGTATCAAAGGATAACCTAAAAATAACCGATGGTTCTTACACGATCAAAGCCTCATCCACCGGATTAAACGGCAAGGACAGCATCAGAATCTGTGGCGGCAGCTTTGATATTACAGCAACCACCGATTGTATCCACGCTTCAAATGACGAGGATGAAACTCTCGGATATCTCTATATTAGCGGAGGCGATTTTAAATTAGAATCAGGCAGCGATGCCATCGAAGGCTCCGGAATCGTTCAGATTGAAGGCGGAAGCTTTGAAATAGCCGCTGCAGATGACGCGATCCATTCAGACACAACCACCATAGTATCCGGCGGTGATATAGACATCACCGAATCCTACGAAGGTATCGAAGGAAATGCTGTTGTAATAGCAGGAGGCAATATCAATATAACGGCCAGTGATGACGGTATAAATGCTGCCGGCGGCAACGACGAAAGCGGCTTTGGACCCGGCGGCGGTGATATGTTTGCATCTTCCTCCTCATCATATATCGAAATAAGTGGCGGAAAACTCATCATAAATGCTCAGGGTGACGGCGTTGATTCCAACGGTCCGCTCACTGTTTCGGGCGGATATACTTTAGTATACGGACCTACAAACGGAGGCAACGGAGCTCTTGATTACAACGGTACGGGCGAAATTACCGGCGGTACATTCATCGCTCTTGGATCAAGCTCTATGGCAATGAACTTTACAAGCGCTACCCAGGGTTCGATCCTTATAAACGGAAGTTCTTACTCCGCAGGTGATGTTATAAAGGTTACCGACTTAAGCGGAAATGAGATTGTAAGTGTTACTTCCCTCAAGACCGGCGACTCGGTCCTTGTAAGTACTCCCGACATCACGGACAGTGACACCTACACGATTACAGCGGGCTCTGCCTCCACTGAAGTTTCAATGGACGGCAACTATATCTACGGCTCAGGTACCGGCTTCGGTATGGGCGGAGGTATGGGAGGCGGCATGGGCGGTTTCGGCGGCCAGGCCCCTTCGGATGGTAATTTCCCTACAGACGGTAATTTCCCCACTGATGGTGAAGCTCCTTCAGGCTTTGGCGGCCAGGCTCCTTCCGGTGAAGCTCCCTCAGGTGAATCCCCTTCAGGCTTTGGCGGACATGGTGGTGGCAGACGCTAATCCAATTACTCCTTGACATTTTCGTAAAAAAATGCCTATTATGTAGTTGTAAAGATATGTAATTTCGGCACTTTGCCCAATTTCTAAAAAACTACAGGAGGTATCAAAATGGCAATGGATATACAGACCAAGATGGTCATTAGAGAAGAACCTGTTAACAATTCCGTCAAAACAAATTCTGTCAGATCCGGCAGAGCTGATGATGCTTCCGCTGAGAGAGTCAGGCAGGTTAAAGAAGCCAGTGAAGATGCGCTTGTCAAGAAAAATGAAGAGCGCAAAGCTCGTATAGATGAACAGCTTAAAGCAGCTACTCTTGACGAAACAAAGGGAAAAGTTATTTCCGAGTCAAAGGACGGAGATACCGTTCGTGCCAGTGAAAAGTCCATCGAGGCATTAAATGACGGAATTGTTTTACAGAAAAAAGAAGAAAGAGAAATCACTGATTTAAAGAGTTATACCGAAGATCAGCTTGATATTCTCTACAGAGAAGGCAAAATTTCAAGAGACGATTACGACAGAGAAGTGGAAAAACGTGAAGAATTGAAAGAACAGATTTCTGATGACTCTGCCAAAAAGGAAGCTTACGAGAAAGCTGTAGCGCCAAAAACCGAGACCAGAAATACTGCTGTATCTTCCGATGATGATAATAAAAAAGCAGAAGAAGCCGAGGACAGCAGGCAGAAGGCTCTTGCTGCCGATGAAAGAAACAAATCAATTCGTGAAGAAACGGAATCCTTAAAGAATTTCGAAAACAACATGAATGAACTCATCGGTGAGCAAATGCGCCAGAATATGGATCCGAACCTTGAAAGATTCGGTACTGTCGAAGGCTTCAACGTAAGTATCACCCAGTAAAGCAGTTACTGCTTTACCGGGCTCTATATTAATTGTTTATAGCAGCTAAATTTATATAGAAAACAAATTCAACTCTTCTGGAGGCATCCATATCGATGTCTCCATTTTCTTTGTATATGGGTTTATCGTAGGCATAACCGACGGGTACCAACAGAGTCGAGAGCTCATTTTTAATCTCTTCAGTCAAAGGCGCTTCCGTTAAGCAATAATCTTTTACACTATCCGCTCTTTTCTGGGAAAGATCAAGATTATAGTCATACGCACCGTCCGTATCCGTATGTCCCCCTACCTCTACCTTGGATATAAATCCTTTATATTTTTCATTGTCTATTACACCGGAAAAAGCAGTAATAAACGCATTGAGTGCATTTTTACCGTCATCGGATAAAGTATAGTCTCCGGTAGCAAACAATATAGACGAATCAAGTATGATTTCGCCGGTCTCTTCCTGAATCTTTGCAGCTATTCCGTTTTCGGTGAACGCCTTTTCAAAATCTTCAAGCAGATTGTCCCTTGTTTCTATGATTTCCTCTATTTCCTCATCGGTAAGATTTTCAATCACAGCTGCGTCCTCTTCAGAAACATTGGCGCCAAGGTCCTCTATTGTATAATGCCCTACACTGGCTTCGGAGAGGAATGTGCTGAGATAATAATAATTCTTTTTTCCGTCAGATAAAATCACACCGTCAAAGCCGCAATAAAACATTACCATCTGGTGAGATTTAGTCTCCCCGGAAGGGCCGACATACGAGAATGTAAAAAGTCCGTCCTCGTCCCACTTTGCTACGCCATTGTAATTTTTCTCTGTACCGTTTTCATTAATCTTTAAAGTGAATGATGATTTCTTGGGATTTAAATTTCCATTAGAGTCCATGGAAACACACATATCTATTCCCACAATATCATCTACCGTTCTGGAATTTTCCGAAAGGCTTGCGCTTACCGACAGACTTTCCTCTTCAACATAACTTCTCCAGCTGGTAAAATCTCTCTCTATAAGTGTATAGGAGGATTCCCCGGTAGAAAGGGTCAGCTTGGGTCCGAGGAATGAAAATGTATAAGAAATGCTTTTATCCTCAAATTTGTAATCGAGAGCCGCTGTGGCCTCATCGAAGCTCCACTCCGAAACGGGAGTAAATGTAATGGTATTTCCCTCTACAGTAAATGCCGCATCGATATATGCTCCGTCTCTCTCGTCTCCGTTTACAGCATAATATACCTGGCACCAATTATAGTTTGTATCGGTAATAAGCGGTATATCAAGCTCGGCATTTCCGGCTACAATTCTGTACGGGATGGCAGAGACGATCTTGCCCGAAAGCCCGGTGCTTATTTTATCTCCCTGAGTCCACTCACAGGTGTTTAAGAAATTTCTTGACGCATAAGAGGTCTGAACCCCGTCATTTGGATGATTTAATCTATAATCACCGTAAAACATCTGAGGTGTGTAGGTTATATTTTCATATATCTTTGCAGGATTTTCCCTTTGCTCGGGCTGGGCGAGTTCGCCAAGCACGAACCTTCCGTCATAAAACGCTTCTCCGTATGGAAAAAAAGTATCACTGTCTGATAAGTCTGTGCCTTCGGTCTCTGTTGTATTTTCGGTCTCTGACTCTGTCTGCTGCACTGTAGGTGCTGTTGCAGTATTCCCGGTATTACCCGAATCGGAGCCACATCCCCCTAGACTTATAGATGCTGACGCAGAAAGTATAATAGCAAGCATCCCCGAAGTTACTGCGCTTAATTTTTTGTTAATCCCCATTGGTTACACCTCTGCTTTTTATATCATCGGAACTAATGCTTCTACAAGCTTTGCACAGTGCTCTGCGGCGTGTTTTTCAAAGGTAGGATAATCCATCTGTGCGGAATCATCTGCCTTATCCGATATAGCTCTGAGTATCACAAAAGGAATACCGTTTAAATATGCTCCGTGTGCTATGGATGCCCCTTCCATCTCACAACAATCACCGCTAAAGTTTTTGATAAGGTTTTCTTTTACTGTTTTGTCTGCGATAAACTGATCTCCGCTGACTACACGACCCACCAGAGTATGAAGCTCCGGCAAAACCTCTTTGCAGGTCTTCTCTGCAAGAGCTATCATCTTTTCATCGGCAGGAAATTCTTTGATCCCAAGCTGCGGTACCTCTCCGAGCGGATATCCGAAATTGGTTGCATCAACATCATGATGGAGCGCAATCTTTGATATAAGGATATCTCCGATATCAAGCTTTGCGTTCAATGAACCCGCAACTCCTGTATTTATAATATGAGTTACTTCGAAAACATCAGAAAGGATCTGCACACAAAGAGCTGCGTTTACCTTTCCCACACCACTTCTGACAACAACTACATCAGCTCCGCCAAGTGTTCCCTCATTAAATTCCATGTTTGCTTTTGTCACCTTACGGGACAAAACCATTTTGCTTTTCAAGGTTTCAACCTCGAGCTCCATAGCTCCGATAATTCCGATTTTACTCATATTTTTTCCTCTCGCTGTTTAAACAAAAAGTCCACCGGCCCAAACAAAGCCGGTGGCCTTAAATTCAAATCGTTAATTCTCACGTTAATAATTTGATTAAGAATAAATCTTATTCGGGATAGATAAGTCTGTCCTCGCCTATTCCGTAGAGAACATTATCCAAATACCTCTTTGCAAGGAAATTTGCCATTCCCAAATTCATATCAAGATAGTTTCCGCAATCTTTAGGAGAAGCTCCGGGAACATCGCCCTTGAAATCTCTCATAAATTCGTACATCTCAATCATAAGAGGGATAATATCCTTTGACTCGTAATCCCCTGCCAGGAGAAGATAAAATCCGGTCCTGCAACCCATGGGGCCAAAGTAAACAGTCTTGTCTTTGTAGACAGGATGATTTCTAAGGAATGTGGCTCCGAGATGTTCCATGGTATGAACCTCAGCAGTGTTCATAACAGGCTCCTCATTGGGGCTGGTCATTCTTAAATCAAAGGTTGTTATAACCTCCGCTCCGACATGATCCTTTCTGGATACATATACGCCGGGCTGTAATTTGATGTGATCGATTGTAAAACTTGCTATCTTTTCCATCAGTATTTATTCCTTTAAATTCAAATCTAGAACGCAAATTTATTTCTTATCATCTGCAGGCTTAATAGCTACGGGTCTCTTGAAAGCGGGCTTTACGGTTGCTGCAGGTGCGGCTGTACTCTTAACTGCTGCCTTTTCTTCCTTTACAACAGCGGTAGCTGCCTTAACACCTTCCTTTGCTGCCTTAACTGCAGTCTTTGCTGCCTTTTTGGTTCCCTCAGCAGCTTTGGTTGCTGCCTTTTTGGTCTCCTCAGTAGCCTTCTTTGCTACTTCCTTTGCTGCTTTCTTGGTCTCCTCAGCAGCTTTGGTTGCTGCCTTCTTGGTCTCCTCAGTAGCCTTCTTTGCTACAACCTTTGCTGCTTTTTTGGTCTCTTCTGTAGCTTTCTTTGCTGCCTTTTTAGTCTCTTCAGACGCCTTTGTTGCTGCTTTCTTGGTCTCAGTTGCAGCCTTCTTTGCAGTCTTCTTGGTTTCTGCGGTAGCCTTCTTTGCCACCTTCTTGGTTTCTGCGGTAGCTTTCTTTGCTACTTTCTTGGTCTCGGATGTAGCCTTTTTAGCTGCCTTTTTGGTCTCATCGGAAGCCTTCTTAACAGCCTTCTTTACTTCGCTGACAGTGCGAAGAGCAAGGATTTTGTTAGCTACCTCGGCATCTCCGACGATTGAATATTTCTGTGCTCCATATGCATCAGCAGGCTCAGTCTTTCCATCGAGAATCTCAGCTAAAACCTTTGAACTGATTGTAACCTGAGCATCGTTATCATAGTACTCATAGGGCTGTACATTGAACTTGCCCTCCGATACCTCGATATAAAACGCTCCCTCGCCCTCGCCGCGAACGTTTATCTGGATAGCCTTGTGACCACCGATTTCCCATCCCTCGGACTTTGCGAATGCCTTCTGCACCTTTTCAACAATTTTCTCGTAAGTCATTTCTTCCTCCTTAAAAACATCTTTTAAAAACATAATTTAAGAACAAAACAAAAAACAAACTACAGCTATTATAAGTCTTTTTGCACGTATATACAACAAAAAAAAGGATTATAGGCTAATCCTATAATCCTTTTTTATAAATATGCGTTAATTGATAAAATTATTCAAAATATCTCTTGAGAAGTCCCTCGAGGGCCTTGCCGTGTCTGGCTTCGTCACGAGCCATCTCATGAACGGTATCGTGAATAGCATCGAGATTGTTTTTCTTTGCGCACTTTGCAAGGTCAACCTTTCCTGCAGTAGCGCCATACTCGCAGTCTACTCTCCATGCAAGGTTTTTCTTGGTAGAATCGGTCATCTTGGGCTCAAGTTCTGAGCCAAGCATCTCTGCAAACTTTGCTGCATGCTCTGCTTCCTCATAAGCAGCCTTTTCCCAATAAAGTCCGATCTCGGGATATCCCTCTCTGTGAGCTACGCGAGCCATGCAAAGATACATACCGACCTCAGAGCACTCACCGTCAAAATTTGACTTAAGCTGCTCGAAGATGTACTTCTTATCTTCTTCGCTGATTTCAGGATTGTTCTTTACGGTTTTTGCATATAAGCCGAACTCATGCTCCGCCGCAAGTGCAATCTCACCTTCCACAACCTTAAACTTATCGCCGCTAACATGGCAGATAGGGCACTCAGCAGGGGGCTGATCTCCCTCATGTACATAACCGCAAACAGGACATACGTATTTCATAGCTTTTCCTCCGTTTATTTGTTTTTCAATGCTAAATTAAATTTGAATCAATTTCTGATTTCACTTTATATTATCCGAATACTAGCCGTCAAACTAATCTTTGTTAGGTATTTCTAATAATTGTTCAGAAAATTCAAATTTTTATAATTATTTTAGACTTATTTTCTTCGATTTTTAGCTCCTTGTGATATACTCAACTATATGAAAATAAAAACTAAGATAATAATTGCATGTATAGTATCGATTGTTGTCCCGTTATTGCTTATGATCCTTGCATTCCTGGGCATCGGTAGATTTTTGGGCGGTATCACTCCCGAGATGAAATTCACCTTCGATAAGCTTACCATGCACTGGCTTATAGATTTGCTCATTGCCTGTATTGTAATCCTTGTTATCAGCGGATTGCTGGTATCCACCTGGATCAGGAGAGGTATCTATGAACCCGTCAGTAAGTTAAACGAGGCCATGAATAAAATTCGCGAGGGTGACTACACCTATGTCCTTGAAACCAACGCCGAAAATGAATTCGGAGATCTCTACCGTAACTACGAGGATATGCGTATGCGTCTTAAGGAGACTTGCGAGGAGCGCTCTCGTCAGGAGGAGAAAAACAGGGAGCTTGTCAGCAACATCTCTCACGATTTAAAGACTCCCATCACCGCTATCAAGGGTTATGCCGAGGGAATACTTGACGGAATATGTACAACCCCGGAAAAGACCACGAAATACGTCCGCACGATTTACAACAAAGCGGTTGATATGGACAGACTTATCAATGAGCTTACCACTTACTCCAACGCATGTAACGATCGCATCCCGTACAAGTTTTTGCGGATAAATATTGCGGATTATTTCAACGATTGTATCGAAGAGATCGGTCTTGACTTAGAGGAGCGCGGTATCGAGTACACTTACACAAATATGGTTTCCTCGGATACCCTGGTAATTGCCGATCCGGAGCAGCTCAAAAAAGTAATCAACAACATCATCAGCAACTCGATAAAATACATCGACAAACCAAAAGCGAAAATTGATATTCGTCTGCTTGATGAAAACGATTCCGTTATGATTGAGATTGAAGATAACGGCAGAGGAATTGCGCAGCAAGATCTTCCAAAGATTTTTGAAAGATTTTACAGAACCGATTCTTCCAGGAACTCAGCCCAGGGCGGCAGCGGAATCGGCTTGTCCATTGTTAAAAAGATTATTGAAGATCACGGCGGCTATATTTGGGCCACCAGCAAAGAGGGCGAGAGCACCTGTATGCACTTTGTTCTCAGAAAATATATAGAGCTTGAATAAAGCAGATTTACCTGAATAAAACTATTTCGTATATTGAGTTTGAAAACTCTTTTTGAACTTCAAAAAGCACCTTAGTTTATACTATGATTTTTGATTGGAGATGACCGTATGAGTAAGATTTTAATTATTGAAGACGAATCGGATATCGCAGACCTTGAAAAAGATTACCTCGAAATGAGTGATTACGAGGTCGATGTATGCAACACGGGCTTAAAGGGACTTGAAGCCGCAAAGAAAAATCCCTATGATTTGATAGTTTTAGATCTCATGCTTCCTGAGATGGACGGTTTTGAGGTTTGCAGAGAAATCAGAAAAGAAATAAATATCCCCATTATAATGGTTTCCGCAAAAAAGGATGATATAGACAAGATAAGAGGTCTGGGTCTTGGCGCCGACGACTATATGACAAAGCCTTTTAGCCCCAGCGAGCTTGTAGCGAGAGTTAAAGCTCATCTTTCAAGATATGACAGGCTTGTCAGTGCCGGACAACAGAAAAATCAGAATGACATCATAGAAATCAGAGGCCTGCGCATCGACAAAACCGCTCGCAGGGTATTTATCGAAGGCGAAGAAAAGCCTTTTACAACTAAAGAATTTGACCTTCTCACATTCCTTGCGGAAAACCCCAACCACGTGTTTACCAAGGAAGAGCTCTTTAGAAAAATCTGGGATATGGAATCCATCGGCGATATAGCTACTGTTACCGTTCACATCAAGAAGATTCGTGAAAAGATTGAAAAAGACAACGCTAATCCCGATTATATCGAAACCATTTGGGGCGTTGGATACAGATTCAAAGTATAGCTTTTATTATTTGAAAATAGCCGTCCTTTGACGCACACTGTCTTTTAAACTTATTTATTTAAAACATAATAATTTAGATTCATTATAAAAACCGCGACATGCATTGCATACCGCGGTTTTTTATTTGTCATATTGTAATGGTAACTCTACTTAATATAACAGAATTACTTGATAACCAATGTATCCCAGGTATCATCGGGAACAAGTCCGATATAGGTCTTTCCTGCGTTAAGAACGATAGGATTTCCTTCGGAGTCAAAATACTCAGTATTAGCCTCAAGGTTGAGTCCTTTATGCCAGGTAATAGGAACACACTTACCGTCAGTAATGTAATATCCCTCGCCCTCTCCACCGATGGTGTAATACATATATCCGTTTCCGTCATATGCAGTCATGGATGCTTTCTGAAGGATAACATTTTTGAAGGTTAAAACCTCTCCGGTTGTACCATCTACGTGAGGGCCTCCATACTCATAATAATCATATGTTCCGTTATCCTCGTCGTAATGGAGCTCTGAAGCGTTGTGAGGGAAAGGAAGTATGATTTCACTTTTCGCTTCCTTCTCGCTTTTATAATTACATGCCTCTAATGCGTTCTGATCCGCAAACTGGAAGTGAGGACCGGTGTAATAGCTGGTGTACTCTGAAGATATAGTGCTTGAGTTCTTAAGGTACTTTTGAAGATCATCTCCGGTAATATACTCGGTAAACTCTGAAGGTTTACCGTTTTTGATACGTGTAAATACACCGCTGATGTTATCCAAAGATTCAGTCTTAACATAATCGTTGATATAGACAGGTCCGCCATCGTGGCACATTACAGCGTTCCACTCACAAACGAGCATACAGTTGGTGGTTCTGGCACTTCTGATATTTCCAAGTCTCTCTGTTTTTTCCCAATCCTTTACGAGAACCATAAGTCTGGTAACACGGTCGTTAAGCAAGCTGTTAACCATCTCGTATACGATATCTCCCTCGTTGACTCCATAGTGGTCGAGAGCAGTTTTCTCGTTATCAACCATGGCAGCGATAGGTCTCTGGTTCTCAAGAGAAGCATCGATAAGCTCTCCTGAAAGCTCACTGTATACAAATCCTTCGGGTGCATCCTCATTTTTAAGAAGAGTGAATCCGGTCTTGACCTCTTCCTCTACGGGCTCCTCAGTTACAGCGTCCTCTTCGGTTTTTTCTGTTTCGTCGATGATAGGCTGAGCGATATCACTTACAGTCGGCTCGGTCGCTGATCCGGAATCACTGCCCGCACAACCTGCAAGCATTGTAGCAGCAAGTCCTACGCAGAGCATAATTGAGACTAACTTTTTCTTCATAAATTTTATCCTTCCTTTATTTACCCTTTCCTACGGCTACCAATATAACTCCTACTATAATAATGCACATTCCCAAAATCTTTCTTCCTGTGATTTTTTCACCAAGAAGTCTGTTTGAGAAAAACATTGTCCAAATATAAGTAAGCGATCCTAAAGGTAAAACGATAGCGTAGGGCAATTTCTGCAATAAATATATATTTGCGGCAGCAGCTACCACATACATCACTCCTCCGAGATAGAAAAACGGGGAGATTAGTAACTTAAGCTTGCTTCCTCCGTCGGCGGGCGATGCTTTTTTAAGAAAATAGCTCGCCAAAGAGGAAATACACGTGGATGAAAGAAGTATCACCACAATAATAATAATTTCTTTTGTAGATAGGGGGTTCATCGTCATTTCTTACTACTGCCTCCTATCACTATAACTCCGGCTATTACTACGAATACACCGACTATTGTAATCCACGAGATTGTCTCAGTAGGTACAAATATCGCAGAAAGAATAAGCGCAAATACATAGCTCATCGAGTTGATAGGCTGTAACACGGAAAGCTCTCCGTATCCAAGTCCTATGGTCATTACTACCGCACCAATGGCATATACTATAAATCCGGGCAAAACCTTTAAAAACAGTAACCATATTCCGGAAAATCCCTGAGCGATAACAACGGGAATATCCACGTTCTCAAGAGGTTTTTTCCACAAAAGCTGGCCAAGCGCGAGGCTGAAAGCCGAAATCAGGAGCAGGATAATACCTTTCCCATTTTTCTTAAGTGATTCTAACATTTTCTTTTCCTTATAATAAAACCTAATTCACAACATTTATAGGGCTTCCGTCAAGGAATGCCTTTATATTATCATAAACGCCGGTCACACATCTGGTTCTGGCTTCAACGCTTCCCCATGCAAGGTGAGGTGTGATAATAAGCTTATTTGAATCCTTTATCTTTGAAAGAGGATTGGAAAGCTGAAGCGGTTCCTTTTCAAGGACGTCAAGTCCCGCTGCCATTATCTCTCCGCTCTCAAGTGCCTCATAGAGGTCGGTGTTGTTTACAACAGGGCCTCTCGCCACATTTATAAGTACGGCGGATTTTTTCATCTTTTTAAGCGCTGCAGCATCGATAAAGTTCCTTGTAATATCGCTCAAAGGACAATGGATCGAAAGGAAATCGCTCCTCTCTAAAAGCTCATCCTTTGATACACGCTCATATTCCGTAACCTTGCTGTTTCCGGTAACGGAGTGAAAGATAACCTTGCATCCGAACGCGGAAGCAATCTGCGCTACCTTGCGTCCGATATTTCCCATTCCGACGATTCCCCAGGTCTTTCCGGCAAGTTCATAGAAAGGGATATCAAAATTGGAGAATCTGTCCTGCGCGCTGTATTCGCCTGATTTTACGTAATTGTCATAGTGGGGTAATTTCTGAGAAAGCGCAAGCGCAAGAGCAAAGCTGTGCTGCGCGACCATATCGGTGCAGTAATTTACCACATTGCAGACCGGAATATTTCTCGAGCGAAGATATTTGAGGTCGCAGTTATCATATCCCGTGGCAAATTCACAGATAAGCTTGATATTAGGCGCGTCCTTGAGGCTTTCCTCATTCATAGGCGACTTATTTGCCACAACTATATCCGCATCCTTAACTCTCTTGGCCACATCGCTTACCGTAACTGTATTGGGATAGCAGATAACCTCTCCCAATTCGTTAAAGCAATCTACGGGAATATCGGGGCCCACGCTGTTTCTTTCAAGTACGACAATCTTCATATAATGCCTCTTTATTTCCAATAAATAAGCGCACAATCGCTGTGCACATCTCATTTATTTTATCAAAGTCGTATAGAATATTCAAGAACTTAGTGCTATCATAAGGATTAAGAATTCCTTAAGAGGTATATTATGAAAAAAATAGTTCTTACAGGCGGCGGAACCGCCGGACATGTCACACCAAACCTTGCACTTCTCTCCGCTTTAAAGGAAGCCGGATTTGAAGTTACTTATATAGGTTCTTACAGCGGAATAGAAAAGCAGCTTGCCGAGGATCATGGCATCCCCTATGTAGGTGTTGCCACCGGCAAATTCAGGCGCTATCTCGATGTCAAAAATCTGACCGATCCCTTCAAGGTAATAAAAGGCTATAAGGAAGCTAAGGCCTTCTTAAAAAGCTACCGTCCCGATGTTGTATTTTCCAAGGGCGGATTTGTAAGCGTGCCTGTAGTTCGTGCCGCAGCGGCTTTAAAGATCCCATGCATTATACATGAGTCCGATATGACTCCGGGCCTGGCCAACAAGCTTTGCTACGGCGCAGCAAAAAAGGTATGCTGCAATTTCCCCGAAACAGTTTCTCTCCTTCCGGAAGGAAAAGCCGTTTTGACCGGCACTCCTATAAGAGCGGAGCTTTTTACCGGTGATGCCATCAAAGGAAAAGCCTTTTGCGGATTTACCGATGACAAGCCGGTGCTCATGGTAACCGGTGGTTCGCTCGGAGCAGTAGCCGTAAACGAAGCAATAAGAGCTGCGCTTCCTACCTTGCTTGAGAAATATAATGTTTGTCACCTTTGCGGAAAAAATAAAAAGGACGATGCACTGACCGGCACCCCCGGCTATGTCCAGTTTGAATATGTAAAAGATGAAATGAAGGACCTCTTTGCAATGGCCGATGTGATCATCTCGAGAGCCGGTGCAAATGCAATCTGCGAGATCCTCGCTCTCAAAAAGCCAAATATTTTGATCCCTCTTCCCGCAAAAAGCAGCAGAGGCGATCAGCTTTTAAATGCAGAATCATTTAAAAAGCAGGGATACAGCGCCGTACTGATACAGGACGCTATAACCCCCGCTTCATTATCGGAAACAGTGGATACTGTTTATTCCAAAAAGGATACATATATTTCCGCTATGGAAAAAAGCACTTTGCAGGATGCGATTTCGATAATCGTATCTCTTGTAAAAGAACTCGCAGATTAAGCAAATGGCTGTAACTTAGCTGAAATGCTACAATTACGCGTGAATAATTGTAGCTATGCTCAATTCTTATATTTCTACCGTACTTCCGCCCTTTATAACCATCGGTTTGTAGTCTTTTCCTCTGCACCAAATATCAACTGCGGTAGGATTGTAAACAATATTTCTGTTTGCACCGAACTCAAGCCTTTTTATAGCTGTAATATAATCATAGATTTCACCGTTTGTTGCATACCAGATTTCATCTCTTCCCTGCATCATATCGGTGAATTCTTCTATTATGTGCCAATCATTCGGCCTTCCGAATTCGTATGAATGACCCCATACATACATAAGCGGAAGCTCTTTCCAATCAGGGCAGCCTAAAAACTCCTCTCCCCATTTCATAAGGTCGTGATCATGATGGCAGGTTGCATCCCAAGCCAGGAAATTGGAGGGCAGATCGAAATAATGATTTTCGTTTACTGTTCTTGAATAATGAATCCCAAGGCTTTTTAACACACGAATGATAGTGTCGTTGTATGCACCGAAAGCGTATGCCATTCCCTGTACAAGATGTCCGGTAAGCTTTTCCAAAGCCTGTCTGTCCGGCAAAATCTCAAGAACGATCTCCTGCTCCGTCATCTGACATAAATTTTGATGCTCTACCCCGTGAACCGCGATTTCGTGTCCTTTGTATATTTCCGCCAATTTGTTTTTATTGACATATCTGTCATTATCTTTATCGGAAAGATTCGAGGAGTTAAGATTAAACGTTCCCTTCATACCGTGGCTTCTAAGAATCTCTGCCAGTTTTACATCAAAAATCTCCCCATCATCATAGCTGAAAGTCAGCGCTTTTTGTTTTCCCTCAGGATATAAAAACTTCATTTGTTCCTCCTTACATATTCCAGATATGTGTGCTTCATCGCACTGTTCATATCAGTATATTCCATACCTAATTCAGCAAGCCTGCTTCCGTCGTAATAATTGGACTCCGCCTTTGTAAGCGGGAACGGAAGCGGCAATCCTTTTTCATTTACCACATCTAACGTTATATCCAAACGCGTAAATTCCGTACCGGAAATCTCTGCCAGACATTTGGCAAAGCTTTCGTAGGTAATCATTTTATTCTCGCAGACATTGTAAGCCGAGTTTGCTGCTTTTTCATTTTCCAAAACCAGTTTGATTGCCTTTGCCACATCCTCTACATAGACAAGCTGGAACTCTCCGTCCGCATCCACGGGATGTAATATCTGACCCGCATTTAAAATCCAGTGAAAATACATTCCCTCTCTCGGCGCGTAATTATCGGGTCCAAATATGATAGCAGGTCTAAGGACGGTATAGGTACAGCCTTTTCTCTCACAGGCCGATCGTATCTCCCCTTCAAGAGCGACCTTTCCCGCGATATAGTCTCCCGCAGCTCCGCCGATAGTCCTTGTCTCAAACTGTGCGTCCTCATTTAAAAATCTGCCGAGCCCTCTTTCATACACGTCAACAGTACTTATAAAAATGTATCTGCCGATTGTAGCACTCAGCCGATCAAGCAAAAAGGAGATATCTTCCTTTATATATGCGCAAAAATCAATGACCGCATCAAAGCGCTCTTCCCTGATCTCTCGTATGGCTGAGCCGTCATGTCTGTCCGCCAAAATCTCTTTTAGACGGCCGCTTTTTTTATAGTCCTCAAAAGCATCCGCTTTTGCATCTCCTTCCGAACCGCCGGATGGTTTTGATGTCCCTCTGTGCATTATAGTTATCTCGCAATCGGTTTCCCGCAGCATGAGAGATACAAATGCTTTCCCCAGAAAATATGTCCCCCCGATAACCAGTAATTTCTCTGACATGAATACCTCCGCTTTAGATTAAGCAAATAACCCCCGGGTTTAGCTGCTAATAACGCAAAAATAAATGGATAGTTTTTCTATAAGTGTATTATGCTCCATTCTTATAGAAAATACTATCCATTTAAAGCGCTGATTTATCAATATTTGCGCAATAAATCAGCACACGAAAAAATTTTTTCAAAAAAAACTTGACAATAAATCGCCTATACGTTAATATACTTTTTGTTGCGAAACAAACAAGTGAATACGCAATCAATGCAGGTGTGGTTCAATGGTAGAACATCAGCCTTCCAAGCTGAATACGTGGGTTCGATTCCCATCACCTGCTCTTTTGTTTTAAGTAAGAAGCCTTGAAAAATCAAGGCTTCTTTTATTTTTGTCTATCATGTAAATACCTAATATTTTGGTACGATTTGGTACGCTAATGTGACCTATATGCCTTATCCTTCCCTTCTTTGGGGAAGTACTTAAACAAGGCTTTTGCACTGATTGTTCGGATTCTTTGTTTTGGACTGTTCACTATTGCCTATCCTTTATCTATTTTTTCCTACACTTAGTTTATTCATATCATCAATTTCACTTTATCCCTATTCGATGTATACAGATTAGCCGGTGAGTTTTCTATCTCTGATAAGTATCCGCTTTCCACGAGCCTTCCTATGACTTTACTTCTAAAGAATGTTGAAGGTGTAACTCCCACATAAGTTGCAATATCTTTAACAGTACGCTTATCGTTATAGCAGTATGAAAGGATTTTCAGATCATTCTTTCCTTCCAGCATTTCTTCCACGTAAACATTGGGTGCCTCGGCAGCTATATCTATCACGCCTTTTTCAAACGTCAGATCCGGTAGGGTTAATGTAAACGAATATGAATCTGCTGTGATGAATGGCGCAAATTCATCACCGGCCTTTTTATAGTCTTCTTCTATAAAATCAAATCCGGATCCTTTTTTCTCCATGTATTTACACATTTCAAGAATATTGCATATAACTTCATTCCTTCTACGAGGAATGATAGATGCTATATTTTTTTCTTTATATAGATTTCTAACTCCAAGAAGTGCTCCCGGTGATGTTATCTCAAGGCGATCCGGAAAAATATTTATTTCTACCTGAGTTCCAAACATGTAATAGTTCCTATGACCGATAGCATTTACCACTCCTTCAGTCACAGCACGCAAAGGATATGATACATACGGCACCGTCTGTGTCTCTATCTTTTTGAAACCATTTGCAGAATGTACAGTTATAAAACTTATTGTATTTTCCAGGACTGACAACAGATTTCCGGTGTACTCTTCTGAAGCTGTAACTATTGAACCGCCTTTCGTTAATCCGGGCCAGACAGTTGCTACGACTTTTGTTCTTAACCCGTCATAATCATCAGCAAACAACTCCATACCCTTGGAAACATGCTTATCGTCCGTGATTGCTCCTTTGGATATCAATTCCTTAACGGATATTTTTGATTTTCTTTCTTCTGCAACCAGATGAAGCTTTTTATACTTTTTTTCATCATAGATTATATCCGTCTTGGCTGTATCAAAGGGCACATTATCGCTCAGCAGAATAAGGTCTTTTATCTGCTCCGGTGAAGCGATGTCTGTCCGACCAAAATTTCTTACATATATTCCCATCAGGCCATCTGCATGCAAAGTAACCGGCAGATTCCTACTCTTTTTTATATCAACTTCTATGATATATCGTGTTTCCTCGCCCGTCTTTACACTGATTCCCTTTATGTCATACTGAATATCCGGCTGAATGCGATCCTTAACTTGTCTATGTATCATTAAAATGGTTTTATCTGCAGTCTTCTTATCCAATGCAACTATTTTATGGGTGTTATCTTCAACACCGATCAATAGTTTGCCGCCATCGGTATTAGCAAAAGCAACTATGGTTTTAAGCCAGCCTATTTCTAGGTTTTTTCCATCATCGCTTTTTCCTTCCTTTATTATTCCTTTATATTCTATTGTTTTATCCTCTAAACCATACTCCGGAAACAGTTCTTCAATGCGCATTTCCTCATCCTCCATAGCTGTCTATACGTGAATTATAATAAAAAA
>JAIKXH010000096.1 GCA_024684215.1 Lachnospiraceae bacterium | reverse complement strand
GATGGTAGATATGATTTTATTGAAACAGGATCATTGGCCGGAATAAAGAAAAAGTCGGAAAAAGCTGAGATACTTATACCTTCCGAAGAGTATTCTGTTGAAATGTTTCCACTGGATTTTGAGGAGTTTCTATGGGCAATGAATGATGAGGTTACGATGTCTATTGTTCGAAACAGTTATGAGTCATTAAAACCATTAGGAAAACTTCATCGAGATATATTTCGCAAGTTTAGAGAATATATGTGTGTTGGGGGAATGCCACAAGCAGTTGTAAAGTACATGGATTCAAAGGATTTTGAAAAAGTAGATTTTGCAAAGAAAGAGATTATTGAACTTTATCGAAATGACATTAAAAATCAGGAAGAGGAAAACAAAATATATGTAGGGAATATTTTGGAAAACATTCCGTCCGAACTTTCTAAGCATGAAAAAAGCAGTACTTTCAAACTGACGCATGTTGATAAGAATGCCAGGTATCGTGAGTATAGCGGGCCTTTGAACTGGCTCAGAGAAGCAATGATTGTAAATGAGGCCAGGAATGTAACGGATCCAAGCCCTGCGTTAACATTAAATATGGATGGGGAGCGATTCAAATGTTATTTATTGGATACAGGCCTTTTAATAAATCTTAGTTTTGGTGATGGATCATATTTAGACAACGAGTTTTATAAGGCTATTCTTACGGATAAGCTTCACATTAATGAGGGAATGTTTGTAGAAAATGTTGTTGCCCAATGCTTGAGGAGTAATGGACATAAGATTCTGTTTTATATAGAGTATAATGAAAAGGGCAAGCCGGTGATGGAGATAGATTTTTTGATTCGCAAAGATCGCAAGGTTATTCCAATAGAAGCAAAATCGGGAAAAACATTTGCTATAAAATCGCTTCAAAAATTTAAGGCGAAATTTACAAACCGAGTCGGTTTGCAATATGTGCTTCATGATGGAGATGTCAAGCGCGACGGAGAGATAATCTACTTGCCGTATTATATGGCCACGATATTATAATTTTGGGACTAACATAATGGGAAAGGTACGTAAAAATATAAGGGAAGCATTTCATAAAAAGGAACGTTACATTAATAATGGCTGTTTATAGTATCACGGTGATACACCTCGTGATACTATTATGATACTATTTCTTAGAAAACGCAAAAAATACAAGGCATTTTAAGGAAAAGTGGAAAATAAGAATGCCGTATTTAACATGATTTACAATGAAAAACAGATTTAGAACTACCGAGATGGAATAGGATATAGCTATAAAGCCTCGTTGATGGACGAGGCTTTCTTTGTGTTTGCCTGAACAAAAGGACTATGACCGGACCCGAAAGGCTTAAGGAGACAAAGAAGGGAGACAGAGAACTGTTCCCCCTCTCCCTGTGTAATAATATTTAATTCTTAAGCGTACTGATATTTTTTCCTGTTTCTCCGTAAGAAGAAAAACGTCATGAATACAGCGAGTAGTTCTGAGAATACTACGGAATACCATACGCCGTAGAAAGCTGCTTCATAGCTTGATCCAAACGCATAGAAGAAGACTACCGGTATGGTGATAATGGTCGCCATATTGAATACAAGTGTTCTTACTACAGAAATAACTCCGGAGATCAATCCGTTGTTGAAAGCAGTAAAGAGACCGGAACCAAAGGTCGGGATCCCTTTAAACAGGAAGGATAATGTAAAGATAGACAGGCCGTCAACAGTAATCTGCATGAGGTCTGCATCTCCATGAGCAAAAGCAGCTGACAGAGGATGAGACAAAAGCTCTATAATAATGGTTGCTGCGACACTGATTGTAATTATGAGCGTCATGCTCTTCTTATACAGATTCTTCAGGTTATCCGTATTGCCCGCTCCGTAGTTATACGAAAACAGCGGTGAAATGCCTAGTACAAAACCGGAAGCAATAGCAGTAAAAATCGAGTTGACATAACCGACTGTACCATAAGCTGCAACTCCCATATCGCCAATCATATATAGGAACAGACTGTTATAGACCACATTGATGATGGAGCCCGAAATATTAGTGAAGAATTCGGATGAACCGTTACCGCAGGCCTTGGCAAGAGCCAGTGCATTTGCAATAGGCTTTCCAAGACGCAGAAGGCTTGTATTTTTAGAGAAGAAATAAATAAGAGGGATTATTCCACCGACGAAAAGACCGCCCACTGTCGCAATGGCTGCTCCCTGAACAGCTTTAGTAGGATCACCCTGTGAAAAAACACCAACCAGGATTGCATCGCCTATGGTATTGGTCAGACCGGCAATAATAGTAAAACCAAGACCGAGTTTTGGCTTTTTTGCAGTAGCAAGAAAGCTCTGGAAATAAAACTGCAGCATAAAGAGAGTCAATGCCGGGATCAGGATATGACTATATGCGATACAGAAAGGCATCATCGTTTCTGTTACACCAAGCGCATCAAGCAGGGGATCTAAAAAGATCCACAGCAATGTTGAGCAGATGATACCTATAATGATTAGTGCATAAGTGAAAAACGAAAAAAGCCCTAAAGCTTTCTCTTTATCGCCTTCTCCTAATATCTTGCCGACCAAAGCACTTCCGCCGGTACCGAACATAAATCCGATAGCTGCGATAATCATGATAAGAGGCGCAACCTGGTTGATTGCCGCAAAGGCTGTCGTTCCGCCGAAGTTAGAAACAAAGATACCATCGACAATCGAATACAGAGATGCCAAAAGTATCGAGAAGATAGTCGGAAAAACGTATACAAAAAGCTTGCCCAGTGTGAATTTTTGCGTAAGGATTTTTGTTTCTGTATCCATAGGAGTTCCTCCCTTATAGTAAAAATTTCGGTTCAAGAATATGAAATATCTGATTTTTTCCCATGTTAATAAAAATTGATAGAATTGTCAACTTGTCCGGGGTAGAATGTCGTTATGCTGACGTAAAATGCATGAATATCGGTTATTACCATGGTGACCGGAGCCGGTTATATTTATCCCTGAAATATTGTATCTGCAATGATCATTACACTACCAAGGATAATTCCAAACAGAAAAATGTACTGGGACTTATTGATCTTTTCTTTCAGAAAGAGACGACCGCCCAGCATGACAAAAACGGGATACGCTGCAAGTAACGGATCGGTAGAA
>JAIKXH010000079.1 GCA_024684215.1 Lachnospiraceae bacterium | reverse complement strand
TCAAACATAGCATTGAGAACGGGGAATACTTCCACATCGCGGTTGTAGTTGATGGTAGTTTCGCCGTATGCTTCCAAATGGAAGGGGTCGATCATATTTACGTCATTTAAATCTGCGGTAGCGGCCTCGTAAGCAAGGTTTACGGGATGCTTAAGAGGAAGGTTCCAGATAGGGAAGGTCTCGTACTTGGCGTATCCTGCCTTGATACCACGCTTGTACTCATGGTAAATCTGGGATAAGCATGTAGCCATTTTTCCACTTCCGGGACCGGGGGCGGTGATAACAACAAGGGGACGGGTGGTCTCAATATACTCGTTCTTGCCGTATCCATCATCGCTTATGATAAGAGGAATATTTGAAGGATATCCTTCAATACGATAATGTCTGTATACTTTTAATCCGAGAGATTCGAGCTTTTTCTGATATGCAACGGCGCTGGACTGATTGGAAAAATGTGTGAGGCATACGCTGCCGACATAGAGCCCGTAGCTTCTGAATGCATCGATAAGTCTGAGCACATCGACATCATAAGTGATGCCAAGGTCCGCACGAACCTTATTTTTTTCGATATCCTGAGCTGAAATTACGATTACGATCTCTGCTTCGTCCTTGAGCTGGGTAAGCATTGTGATCTTACTGTCGGGCTTGAAGCCGGGAAGAACTCTTGAAGCGTGATAGTCATCAAAAAGTTTTCCGCCGAATTCAAGATAAAGTTTTCCGCCGAAGGCGCCGATTCTTTCTTTAATCTTTTCAGATTGAAGCTTTAAATATTTGTCGTTGTCAAAACCGATTTTGTTAAGCATATGAATCTCCATTAGAAATATAAAAAATTGAATTGAAAATTTAAAAACTATCTTTTAATATTACACGCTAAATGCAACAATTACAAGGAAAATCTACGAATAACACGAAAGGAATCTACGAATAACACAAAAGGAAAACCGGTGAGCTATATTTAAGTTAAATATGTAAAGGGTAGAATTCTTTCAAAAATTAAATGACGGTCTTTTATTTTTTATAAATTAATAATATACTCAACGTATGAGTATATTTTATAACATTTTATTAGTTATATCGATGGCACTTACGCTTGTGTACGTTTTTATGTGGCACAAGCATTTTGACGTGCATTTTACTTTGATTTTTGCATTTATCCCGGTGGCGAATGTGGGATATTTTATCGGCTCTACGGCAAAAAACGCCGAGGAAATGATAATGGCCCAGAAAGTTATATACCTGGGAGGGTGCTTCCTTACTCTGTTCATACTGATGTGTGTGCTTGACAGATGCAAGATAGTGCTGAAACGCATCATCAGAATAGCGATTATGGCATTTACCTTTATCGTATACGGCTCGGTACTTACCATCGGAAAATATGATATTTTTTACAAGAGCTATTCGTATGAAATAGTAAACGGCGTAGGAGTCGCTCATAAGCAGTACGGTCCCATGCATACCGTGTTTATGTTAATGATAGTGATTTATTATGCAATCAGTCTTTTTGCGCTTGTCTATAGCTTGTACAAAAAGAAGGATGTTTCAAGCACCATGATAAAGCTCCTTTTTATACCTGAAACAATATGCTTTGTCTCTTTCTTTCTGGGTAGAATAATCACCCGTAACACCTTTGAAGTAATACCTTTAGGATATGTGATTTCTCAAGTCGTTTATCTGATAATTGTAAACAGGCTTTGCCTCTACGATATTAACGCAGTAAATGCTGACACCATCCTGGAGTCGGGAGATAAAGGATTTATATCTGTTGATTTTAATAATAACTATCTCGGATGTAACGACACAGCTAAGTCATTTATTCCCGAACTCGCCGGGATCAGAGTGGACAGTAACATAAATAAGAATAAGTCCATTGGTCCTGATATAACGAAGTGGATAGGTGACTTTAAGGAAAATGAAAGAAAAGACAAGGTTTTTTATCACAAAAACGATAAAGTATATCTTGTCGACATAGACTATCTTTTTGATGGGAAAAGAAAAAGAGGTTATTGCCTGACCGTTAGTGATGATACGAAAAACCAAAAATACATCGAGCTTATAAACAGTTTTAATACCAAACTGCAGGAAGAGGTTGAGGAAAAGACCGAGCATATAGTTGAAATGCATAACAAGCTGATACTTGGTATGGCGACTATGGTTGAAAGCAGAGACAATTCCACAGGAGGTCACATCAAAAGAACCAGTGAGGGCGTAAGAATACTGATCGAAGAGATAATGAGCGAAAATAAGCTTGGTTTATCGGATGAGTTTTGCAAGGATATTATAAAGGCCGCGCCCATGCATGATCTGGGAAAGATTTCCGTAGATGATGCCGTACTCAGAAAGCCTGGTAGATTTGAGCCTGATGAATTTGAAAAAATGAAAAAGCATGCACCCGAAGGTGCAAGAATAATACACGAGATATTGAAGGATACGGACGACGAACATTTTAGGAAGATAGCGGAAAATGTTGCAAATTATCATCATGAAAGATGGGACGGATCCGGATATCCCGAAGGGTTAAAGGGTGAAGAAATCCCGATAGAAGCCCGCATTATGGCAATCGCGGATGTTTATGACGCTCTTGTCAGCAAGAGAGTATATAAAGAAAGCATGTCCTTTGAAGAGGCAGATAAAATCATAATGGACGGCATGGGAAAGCATTTTGATAAGGCGCTGGAGCCCTATTATATAAGTGCAAAACCCAAGCTGGAAGCATATTATACAAGTCTTGACGGACATTAAAGTCGGTGCGATAATTTACTCGTCATTCGTTCCAAAAGGAGTGCGGCTTTGCCGTATTGCCCACGACTCTTTTTTTCATAGCGTAGGCTGAGTGGAGCATATCGTGGAGCAGCGGATGACTTTTTTATGCTGTAACGGCTATTTCGGTAAGAAAACCTACATCTCTTGTATTACTTGAATTACAAAAAGGAAATACAATCCTAAATCGGAATAAAATAAAGGCGGAGAGAAAAATGGAAAAGAAAAAAAGTTTGGCAACTGCGATTGTTATGACTGTGATTACAATGATTTATACCGCACTGGTATATTTTGTAGACAGAAAGCCCATAGGCCCTAACGATACGCAAGTAGGATTTGCATGGTTAAACGGTAGTTTTAGGGATGCAGTAGGATTAAATCTTACCTTAGACAAGATAACGGATATATTTATGTTGTTAGCGATAGCTGTAGCAGCTTCGTTTGCAATAGTCGGACTTGTTATGCTGATAAAAAGAAAAAGCCTTCTTAAGGTAGATAAAATGATTTGGGGACTTGCGGTAGTTTATATTGTAGTGGCTGTTTTGTATGTGGTTTTCGACAAGGTGGCACTCAATTACAGACCTTTTTTGATGCCCGATGAAACCGAGCTCGAGAGTTCATTTCCTTCAAGTCATGTATTTGTGATATGCACAATAATGAGTACCGCGATAGTTGCGTGGGACAGCTTGCTTTCTAAAAAGGCAGGATTGGCAAATGCATTAAGAGCTGTGGCTATAATTATTATGATCGCTTCTTTTTGCGGAAGGCTTATTTCAGGTGTTCACTGGTTTACAGACATTATAGGCGGAGCACTTTATGCTGCATCACTAACAGCGATTTATTCTGCTGTAATGGATAGAATTAAAGAGTAGAGCTAAATTTCAGACGTAAATTCTACCAAATTTAGGTAGAAAATTTCTCTATAATAAACTAAAAAGCTTAACTTTCTGCTGCTTCGGGCCGATATAAAGGATAGAAACAAAGTTGTAAAGGGATTTACAACTTAAGGCAGCACCGGAATGAGCCATGGATGGCAGGGAGGTAGCATTGCAGTTTATGGAGGACAAAGCCTTTATAAAGTAGAAGCAGTAACCGCTCCTTCACTCCTTAAGAGGACCAATGAAGACGGTAGACAAGGCAGCCGCGGCGATTTAAATCGTGATGGAACTGAGGAGAAAAAGAGTGGTGGTTTTGCACAGATGCTGGTTGATGCATCTGACAAAACCGAAGAATCCAGAAATGTTAGGATTCGCACAACCGGATACACCAAATTTGGTGTTCCTTCGGAGTTCTATCTTAAAATGAGAGACTATACTTATCAAAAGTAAAACGGATGGCAGAAATTAATCTGCCATCCGTTTTTTGCAAATATTGTGACATAAATCATAGCGCTCATGATAAAACTTAAAGTAAAAACTATGTATTTTGTTTTTATTTAAAGCTTTATGTTTCCGTCATCTTCGAGTATGTGAACTATGGAGTGTTCCACCATATCGGAGATGGCGTTTTCGGTATAAAACGCCATGTGAGGAAGCATGAGAACATTGGGGAGGTCTTTTAAAATTGACATTTCACGGTGAGCTATATTTTTGTATTTGTAATCTCCGTAAAAAATTCCCAGTTCATTTTCTATAACGTCGAGTGCGGCAGCTCCGATTTTGCCGGACTCTAAAGCATCTAAAAACGCAGGAGTGTCTATAATGCTTCCGCGGGCTGTGTTTATGATAACAACACCGTCCTTCATTGTTTTCATTGACTCTTTATTTACCATATGAAAACTGCTTTCGGTTGCGGGAGTATGGAAAGTTATAACATCTGCGCATTTAAACAGTTCATCCAAAGAAACATACTTTGCAAGTGCCGAAGCTTCGGGATTTTCAAAGGGATCGCAGGCAAGGAGCTTACAGCCAAAGCCCGAGAGGTTTCTAAGAACATGGGTGCCGATCTTGCCGGTCCCGACAACACCAACGGTTAAATCCTTAATCTCACGACCAATATTTCCGGGAAGCGAATAATCCATACCTTCAGCACGCTTTATTATAGATTTCATTTTTCTTAGAGCCATCAGTATAAGCATAACTGTGTAATCGGCTACGGAACCTGTGGAGTATGTTACATTGCTGACTTTCATGCCGTATTTTTTTGCGGCGGCCAAATCAATGTGGTCATAACCGATGGTTCTGGTAGAAATGTGTTTAACTCCGGCTTCCTTCCATGCCTTTATTATGTCTTCAGTGGCAGGCTGAGTGATTATTGACACTCCGTCACATCCCGCTGCGAGGCAAGCATTTTCAGGGGTTTGGGCTTCCCTGATGGGTATGATCTCCACGTTGTAAAGTTTTCCGAATTTTTCAAAGTAGTATGCTTCGTCAAAATCACGGTAGTTATAAGCTGCAATTTTCATATCTGTTTCTCTCCGTAAATTTATTCCCCCTCATAGGGATTTAGTTCTCGGGAACTATTAACTCAAAATTAATAGTAATATTCTTGGTATCTACAAGAAGAGTTTTGTCAAGCGGAGTAGGTGTGGAAAGCTTAAGGTTTCCGGCTGCGTTTCTGGCATCTGAGGGAAGCTCGGATACCCACTCATTGTATAGGTTTACTCTGGTACAGATTCCGTCATCCGAACTGGTGTAGGGAAGCGAGGTGAGATTTGCTTTTTTTCCGTCCAGTAAGATTTCTTTTATTTTTATGATGCAGCCGGGATAAAGTGTTTCACCATATGATAAGCCTATGGCTGCAAATGTAAGACCTGTGTTTCCGCCGGCAAAATCAAGAGATATAGTATACTCTCCGGGACCGGTGATTTCCGCATCTGTAGCGGTGATGCCTTCTATGCAATCGGCAGGGTTATAAACATCTCCGACACTATAGGTGCCTGCGCCGCCATTCCACATGATCCATGCCATAGGAACACCCTCTTTTGGAGCATCGATACCCTCCCACATCTCTATTGCGTTGGAAGCGGCTTCATCCATAGATGATTTTACATCATCCAAATAGGAATCACCTTTTTTAATTTCCTCGGAATAGCACCTGGATGTAAATAAATCGTTAAGCTCATTTGATGCCATGGATTTTTCGTTTTTCAGGTAAAGGTCATTACAGGACCAAAGCATGGGAACGTATCCGTAGATATCGCAATTGTCCAGGACGTTTTTGGTAAATTCCAAAGTGTTGTCCTTGAGATTTGGTTTACCGTTTTCCCAATAAGGTAAAGCAGCATATTCACCGATTATGATTCCGTATCCTTCATCGGTAAATTTTGTGAGCATGGAGAAGTAGTCATTCATCTCCTTGTACTCTTTTTTGAGTCCCCATCTTGCATTTTTTTCTACTCCGCAATAGTTCCAGGGAGTGTAATAGTGCACTGATAAAATAAGTTTATCTTTAGCGGAATCCGCAGGCATTTTAAACCTTGAATCACAGGTTTTTACAATATCGGTATTATAGCCGGCAATAAGTAAAAATCTATCATCGTTGTTACCGCCGCTTTTTCTGATAAGGTCGACGAAATATTGATTTATCTTGTTGGTAAGTTCATACTTTTCATCTGCCGAAAGGCTTCCGGAATCCGGCCAGTCGGTATTATCATTTAGTCCGTCGCCAAGCTCCTCGTTCGCGGATTCGAAGATAAGCATATCTCCGTAATCTTTGAATCTTTCCGCTATTTGAGACCACATTTCATCGTACATTTCAAAAGCTTCAGAAGCGCTTGTTTCGTCGGATGAGCCGAATTTAGCCCACCAGCCGCC
>JAIKXH010000070.1 GCA_024684215.1 Lachnospiraceae bacterium | reverse complement strand
CGTAAGCTCTATGAAAACTACAAGGAACATCTTGAGGATAGGGGCTATAAAGTTAATGTCATTGACCTTGTATTTCCTGAGCGTAGTACAGCGGGATTTGATCCTCTGAGGGCGGTTAAAAATGAGGATGAGGTAAGTGCCTTAGCTGAAACCATTTCCATGTTTGGACATGGTAAAGGGGGAGAAGGGGAAAAGGATCCCTACTGGAGAATGAGCGGTAAAAAGGCCATAAAGAGTCTGATGCTTCTTGCCATTGAAAATGCTAAGGCCGCAGGCAGAAAGCCGGCTATGAGGGATGTGTTTAAACTATTTGATAATCTGACTTGGAACGGGGTAGGTGGTACTATCAGAAATACATCTCTGGATACATTCTTTGATAAACTGGAAGAGAGAAGCCCGGGGAATATAGCCTCAGCCGAATGGGAGGGCATCTTCAAAAGCAATTCGGATGTTACTGCGGGATGTATAAAAAGCACGACCTCCAATATGCTTGATGAGATTCGTAGTGAGAATATCACGAAAGTGATGGATTGCGAAAATCAGCTGGATTTCAGCACTTTCGACAAGACTAAACAGGCGTTGTTCATTATCACTTCACCTACCAGAACTATCTACAGCAATTATGCGAATCTTCTCTATTCCCAGATGTTTGGTGAATGGATCCATATAGCCGAAAGTAAGGAGAGCGGAAGCCTGGATATTCCTGTGCACATCATAGCCGATGATTTTGCCTGTGGTTCTCCCATCAAAGAGTTCCCCGGTTTGATCAGCGCTTTCCGAGCCAGCGGAATTTCCGCATCGCTGCTCATTCAGAGTGAGAGCCAGCTTGCAGGCATATATGGACGCGATGATGCCATGACCATTATCAATAACTGCGATACAAAAGTCTATATGGGAGGCAGTGATGAGGCCACCATTGAACAAATTGCCAAAAGGACAAATAGGCAGTTTAAGACCATAGCTTCCATGAAACGGGGTTGGGTATACGTCTTTAGGCGTGGCGAAGATCCGTATTACGCTGAGAGATATAAGATTACGGAAGACCCTTTATATATTGAGCTGCAAAATAAAAAGAATCCTTCCGTTTTAAGCATTTAAAATCAGCTGATGGTTTAGGGTAGAGTCGGTAAAGTTCATTTGGGATCTTTCCTATGAACTTTACCGGCAAAATAGGAAAAGGAGATAAAAGTATGCCTGTTATTATTCGACAAAATGACAATACAAAGATTTTTAGCCGCCAGTATGCCAATCTGAGGGTGCTGGACGGATTTATCGGGGAATGTTCATTTAAGGAAAGTCTTGGTGAGAATGCTTATATTGCGTATATGTATATAAAAGAGAAATACCCGAAGGTTAAAGAACCGGAAGATAAGGCACAATATTTCGGTAAGGCCGCTGATAGGATGGGGGAAGTTATTGAGTGGGGATCTTGTTATATGAAGGATTATATAGAAGACCCGAAGAAGTTTGACAAGGCGGCATTTATAAAAAGATATATCGAGCTGAACTGCGAATATACTTTTGAACCTAAAAAAGCAAGGCTTGTGGAAGGTATTCCGCTAATAAATTTAAAGGATAGAATTACTCCTTTGGAAAGGGCGTTGTATTTTTATAATTATTATAATGAGAACTCAAAAAGTGGAAAGTATGATGTGTTTTCAGAACTTAAAATAAAAAATAGTGATCGGGATCTTATATGCGATCTTACTCACTTTGTACAGATAATGATGGATAATGAGACTGAAATGAAAGAAGATTCATCTGAATATTATGATTAAGGAGGCATATATTATGTTTAACGGTTGCAACACCTTTTGGAATTCCACGGAAACATCTGCAAACGGTGGAGAATCTGTAGTGTATAACAGTAATCCACAGATAATCGAGGAAACTACCGGCGGCTACATGCATATACAGCTTGAGGCTAAGCACCGATCTAACCGTAAGCTGTTCTTAAAGGGTGAGGTGAATAACGCTATGGCTGACACCTTTGTTTCCGAGATGCTCTATCTTGCTGAAAGCAATGACCCTATAGACATATATATAAACAGCCCCGGAGGTTCCGTAGACGCAGGGCTTGTAATATATGACCTTATTCAGGCTTGTGACGGAAAAATCCCCATCAATATGTATTGCACCGGAATGGCGGCTTCCATGGCAGCTGTTATATTTGCCGGAGGGCAGAAGGGAAGGAGATTCATTCTTCCAAACAGCAAATGCATGATACATGAGCCGTTGATCAACGGTGGCGTCGGTGGATCTGCCACATCCATCAAGAAAACTTCCGACAGTATCTTGGAGACCAAGTCAAAGCTTGCGGCCATCCTCTCCAAGCATACAGGAAAGCCTGTCAAAGAGATTAACAAAGCCACATCCTTTGACAATTTCATGACCGCTGAGGA
>JAIKXH010000097.1 GCA_024684215.1 Lachnospiraceae bacterium | reverse complement strand
AACAAGAGTGTTGTCAGCGCTTATGAGACTGGACGCAGCCCTTTTATTTGATTAAGAGTTAGTCAAAGCTAACAAATGGTGTTATTATTTTAAATGTATATAGTCTTTTGAATGCTGGGTGTAGGAGAAAATGAATGAATAGTCTAAAAGAAAAATACAAAAATCCGGATTGGGGCAGAATAGCTCATCTGTTTAAAATTGGTATATTTGCTTCGCTTTTAGCACTCATTGGAGGAGACATGATTCTTGGATGGGGAACAATGGATATGTCACTTGACGGTATGGAACAGTATTTCTCCAGATATACAGATGTTTCAGATGTCAGGATATTCTGGTCGGGCCTTTTGGGAATGATAGGGATTACTTTGGAAAATAAGTGCCATGGAGGTATGAAAAATGCGACTGAGACCACAAATATTTTAACGAGAACGGTGATTGCATAGTAAAATAGCACTGTGAACTGTCCGTTGAATGGATATACCATTTCGCTTATAAGAAAGAGAGGGGAACCGGATATGGATTCAAAAGTAATAAAGTCTATGCTCGCAATGCAGCGTTACCCTTGGGAGCAGGGGGTGTGCGCGCAGGCCTTATATGAGCTGGGGCGGGAAGATCTTTGGATCCCGATGGCTTACGATGCTATAAAGAGAATGAGTCCTGACGGGCGACTTGCTATGGTCTCAGGCAACGTGCCTGTGTCGGACCCGGCCGCTTGTGGTGAAGTATGTCTCAGAGCTTATGAGAAAACCGGAGATGATCTTTTCCTTATAGGCGCAAAGAGCATGCTTGATTATCTCATAAATACCGCGCCAAGGACATCAGACGGTATCATTTGTCATAATACAATATCTTTTCAGGAAGGTTTTTCTTCTAAGCAGTTGTGGATCGACGGTCTTTATATGGTGCCGCCTTTTTTGGCAGTAATGGGAAAGCTTGATGAAGCGCTTGAGCAGATCCGCGGATATAGAAAGCATTTATTTGATGAGGACGCAGGGCTTTTTTACCATATAGTTGATGTAGAAGGTGGGAGATTTGTCAGGAAAAAGCATTGGGCGACAGGCAACGGATGGGCTCTTATGGGCCTTGCAAGAGTTATAGAGCAGGCAAAGATTAAAGAGAGGAAAGACGTTGAATCTGAGCTTTGCATTCTTTTGACGGAGCTTTTGAATTCAATGCTCAAATATCAGCTTCCGGATGGCAGATTTAGAGATATTTTAGACGATGATACAAGCTTTGTGGACGGTACTTCCGCGGAGATGACCGCGGCGACAATTTATCGTGGGATCAAGGGCGGATACCTTACTTCTGGTCTAAAGAAATACGCTGATAGGGCTTATGAGACGGTATCGGCTAAGATAGACGCTTATGGACTGATCAGAGAAGTTGCGGGATGTCCGGATTTTGTATCGGAGGGAACCTCGGCGGAGGCTCAGGCCGCTTATATCATGGCTACGGCCTACAAGGAATGATCATACAAGTAATGATCATACAAGTATTGATCATAGCGGATTGAATGAGCAAAGTGGTTTTCCCCGGAATATGAGTAATGTGATTTTCTCAAAATAATTATTGGCAATCCTATTGAAAATGTGATATTGTACATTTATAAAAATAAGGAAAGGCACATAGATTGTGTGGGTGAAGGAATGATAATCAGGTAATTTGATTTGGTAAATACAGACGAATTTAAGTGGCCCGAAAGGGTCTGTTTGTGTATGCCGAATTGGATTATCGTATTCATTTTGAAGCCATCATTAAGAATTACTATAAATGATGCTATGTGTTTTCGGCATATGTAGGCTTTATTTGTACGTTTAATCTGTTTCGGTATGAAGCAGATTTTTTTGTGCCATAAAATATACGGAAAGGAGATATGAACATGGCACAGATACAAGTGAATGATCTGACATTTTCCTATGATGGAAATGCAGATGATATATTAAAAAATGTAACTTTCAGCATAGATACAGATTGGAAGCTGGGACTTATGGGCAGAAACGGAAAGGGCAAAACGACCTTGCTAAAGCTCTTCATGGGAACCTATGAATATCGGGGGACCATAAAAGCACCTGCCCGCTTTGACTATTTTCCATATCAATTGTCCGAAGCAGACCTTGGAAAAAACGCTGTAGATCTCTTAGAAGGGTGGAAACCGCAGATAGAAAACTGGCAGGTACTTATTCAAATGAATGAGCTTAAGATGGATCCGGAATGTCTATACAGGCCCTTTGGGACACTTAGCTTTGGCGAACGCACAAGGGTAATGCTGGCAGTGCTTTTTGCCGGGGAAAATGAGTTTCTACTTATAGATGAGCCGACCAACCATCTTGACACAAGGGCCAGAGAGATCGTGAAGGAATACCTTGCTTCAAAGAAAGGATTCATCCTTGTATCCCATGACAGAGATCTTTTAGACAGAGTATGTGATCATGTACTTGTTTTAAACAGATCGACCATTGAGGTACAGGCCGGAAACTTTTCGACCTGGTGGGATAATAAAGAAAAGAAAGATGCATTTCAGAAGGCTGAGAACGATAAACACCTTAAAGAGATCGGAAAATTAAAAGAGGCGGCGGACAGAAGCAGCAGATGGGCGGAGAGAAATGAGAATACAAAAATAGGATTTGATCCTGTCAAAGAGCATGACAGGAGCATTTCGGCCAGATCCTTTATAGGCGCAAAAACCAAAAAGATGCAGGCCCGCGTCAAATCATACGAGCAGCGAATCGATCGTGAGATTGAGGAAAAAGAAGGCTTACTCAAAGACATCGAGAAAGTATCCGACCTGAAAATAGAACCACTCAGATTTCATAAAGAAGTGCTGGTGAATGCAAACGAGTTATCGTTAAGGTATGAAGGAGCGGAGAAGGAATTATTTTCAGGACTAAAATTTCAGATAAAGCGCGGCGAGAGAGTAGTTTTATCCGGTGAGAACGGATGCGGAAAATCAAGCATTCTCAAGGCTATACTGCAGAAGATGGATGAGAGAGGACGGGAGAGAGCACGGGAGCTGGCGCCTGAGAGGGAGCCTGAGAGGATTTCGGAATTAATAATATCGGGAGATCTTAATGTTGCATCCGGCATGATAGTATCGTATGTAAACCAGGATACGTCTTTTTTGAAGGGCTCAATTAAGAAGTATTGTAGGGAGAAAGGCCTGAATGAAAGCCTTTTTCTCGCGGTGCTAAGGCGACTTGATTTCGGCCGCGAGCAGTTTACAAAAAACATGGAGGATTTTTCTGAAGGTCAGAAGAAAAAAGTCCTTATCGTGGCAAGCCTTATCACTCCGGCACATTTGTATATTTGGGACGAACCGCTTAATTTTATTGATGTGTTCTCCCGTATGCAGATTGAGAACCTTATCCTGCAATATAAACCAACTATGCTATTGGTTGAGCACGATGTCAGATTTCGTGAAAAAGTTGCTACGGAGGTGATCCAAATAAGATAGTATTCGGAAAGAAGGTGATTCCGTCGAGGCGTCACCCTTATACTTGACTGGCTAGTGAGTGTTAGCTATAATATGGCTAAAACACATTAGCCAAACGGAGGAGAATATGTCTACCAAAGAGAAGATACTTGATGCGGCATTAACATTATTTTCAGAGAATGGATACGATGGGACAAGTGTGGAGCAAATTGCAAATATTGTCGGTATCAAAGCTCCATCTCTATACAAACATTATAAGGGCAAAGAGGACATCCTAAATGCACTTATTGACTCTGCAGAAGAGTGGTATGAGGAAATGTTTGGGTCTGAGAAAAATATCGGAAAGATACCTCAGAGCAGGGAAGAGTTTATTGAGGTAACTATGAGAAGGATTTCTTTTACCATATCAGATCCGTTAATCCGTAAGACGCGGATGCTTCTTGTTCAGGAACAATTCAGGAATGAAAGGATCTCTGAGGTTACAACCAGGCATCAGCTGGACGGTGTACAGAGGATGTTTGTAAAGATAATCAAAGGGATGATGGATGAGGGGCTTATAAAAAAAGATGACCCTAAGCTGCTCGCAGTAGAACTTACTGCCCCGGCTGTTCTACAGATTGCAAGGTCAGATAGACAGCCGCAATGCGAAAAAGAATGCATGGAATCCATCGAAAAGCATTTACAGCATTTTTGTGATGTATACATGAGAAGGTGATTACAAAGTTATGATTAAGAGCAGAACAAAATATGAAGCGACCCAAGAAGAGATAATAAGCCTTTTTGAGGCACTTCGTTTGATGGCCGGTAATCTTGTTAGGGATTGTAAGCATATGGGATATGTACGATATGGCGTTTGGAGTGATGCAATAGAAAAGATGTGAACGGTAAGGTTTATGCCTATGAAATGTAGGGCAGACCTAAAACGTGTCAGACATAGGGGAGGCTTAAATTGGATACATACGATGTCTTGTTAACAATTCAATATTTAACGGTAAGCGTATTGTTTGCTGAGATTTGGATAGTTTTTGGGGGATGGAAAAATACGGTTCATTCTTATTTGTTTTTATCTTGTATTGCTACATTTGTCAGTAATATCGGGTATCTTTTTGAGATGAAGGCACAGACGGAAGAAGCATATCTTACTGCTTTAAAATTGTCCTACGCAGGGAGAGTGTGGATCACCTTTGCACTGTTTTTATTTGCTATGAAAATGTGCAGGATAAAGCTTCCCAAGGGATTGATCATTTTTCTTGCATTAATACATACTGGCATATATGCCACTGTACTGATGGTAGGAGAAAACAGCCTGTATTACTCATCCTATCAATTTGTAAGGGATGCATCACATTATGTGTTTACACATAAAAACGGGGTGATGCACGATTTATTGATGTGTATGAACGGGATATTTGCTTGCTTGGGAATGTACTGGCTTATCAATGAATATCGCAGGGAGAAAAGCAGAAAAGCCAGATCAAGGTGCATGTGTCTGATCATGTCATTTGGAGTCCAGATATTATCATTTCTGTTGCATATCACCGGAGTTTTTAGTATTTCGGAGATCTATGATCTAACAATGCCTGGGGCACTCCTTGGAACAGTATTTCTGCTTATCGGAATTCTTGGATTTGACCTTATGGGAACAAAAGAGATTGCGAAAGATTTTGTGATAGACAGAATATCGGAGGGGATCATAGCTCTGGATAATGACGGCAGGATTCAGTATTACAACGAGCCTGTTACGAGACTTTATCCGGAATTTAAGAGCTTTTTCGGAAAGAATGAGTTTGAAGAGAAGTTCTCACATAGAAAGACAGAGAAATTGGAGTCACTGACTCTTATGCAGCATACTCGCACTCCTTATGATATTACTGCAGAAATCGCTGAGGCTGTTCGGACGGATGAGACTATCCGTATCGGTGAGAGTATCTATACACCGGAAGAAAACGAACTGGAATTTCAGGGCGAAAGTTACGGAAGGCTTTATGTCCTTGTTGATGATACGCAGCATTATCAATACATGGAAGAAATACAAAAGCAACGGGATATAGCGGATAATGCAAATGAGGCAAAGAGTCGCTTTCTTGCCAGTATGTCTCATGAGATCAGAACTCCAATCAACGCTGTGATCGGAATGGATGAGATGATCCTTCGTGAATCGAATGAGAAAGGAATCCGTGCCTATGCAGCGGATATTATGTCAGCAGGAAGAACCCTGCTATCGCTCATCAATGATATTTTAGACCTTTCGAAAGTTGAAGAGGGGAAAATGGATATAATCCCCGTGCAGTATGAGATGTCATCTCTTATTAATGATCTGGTAAATGTGATAAGAGGACGGGCAGAGAAAAAAGGTTTGAAATTAAATGTAAGTGTGGAACGTCAGATCCCACATCTTCTTGTCGGCGATGAGATCCGTATCAGGCAGTGTGTGATGAACCTTTTAACCAATGCTGTGAAATACACGGAAAATGGTGAGGTAACACTTTCGATATCGTATGAAAAGATGGACGATCACCATATCAGCCTACGTTTTAATGTTCTCGATACCGGTATCGGGATGAAAGAAGAAGATATGGAAAATCTTTTTTCACCCTATAAGCGCATAGAAGAAAAAAGAAACAGAGCCATAGAAGGAACAGGACTCGGCATGAGCATCACAAGACAGCTGCTTGAGCTGATGGGAAGCGAACTTAAGGTAAAGAGTGAATATGGCAAGGGCTCAGAGTTTTCCTTTGTTCTACAGCAGGAGGTCGCAAATTGGGATGAGATTGGGGATATCACAGATAGATTCAATGGTTTATCTGCAGGTTCACATGAATACCGGGAACTTTTCCATGCGCCGAAAGCGAGGATCCTGGTGGTGGATGACACGGAGATGAATCTGACGGTCATAAAGAGCTTGCTGAAACGGACGCTTATCAAAATAGATACCGCCATGTCAGGGAAAGATGCTGTCAGAATGTCTTCTGATAATCCTTATGACATCTTTTTTATCGATCACATGATGCCGGATATGGACGGAATTGAGACTTTAAAGGCTATACGTGCATGTGGAGTGAGTAAGGATGCACCGATGATAGCTCTGACAGCAAATGCCATATCGGGAGCAAGAGAAATGTATCTTGCAGCAGGATTTACAAATTACCTGTCAAAGCCTGTAGATGGAGAATTGCTTGAAAGAATGATAAAGGACATGCTGCCGTCTGAAAAAGTAGAGGCTGTAGATTACAGTATGGGGTCGGAAGATTCTATTAGCACAAATGTTCTTGATAAGGAAAATAATAATAAATTTATAGAGTATCTTACATACATGGATGAAATAGACGAGGAGGCAGGGCTCAAGAATTGTGGATCCGAGGAAGGGTACACTTCTGTTTTGTCTGTATTTCATCAAACAGCAAAAGATAAGGCGGATGAGATAGAGAAGCTTTATAAAAATGGCGATATGGAGAATTACACTATCAAAGTACATGCGCTGAAGAGTTCAGCCCGTATCATAGGGGCAGGACATTTGTCTGAGCTTGCTCGGAAGCTCGAGGAAGCGGGAAAGAATAAGGATAGTGAATTTATAGCTGAACATACGGATGAGCTTCTTAACCTGTATCGTTCATTAAATGAGGGACTGTCATGGCTTGACAGGACGGATGAAGAACTGCCGGAAATAAGTGAGAAAATGCTTCAGGAGGCATATCAGACTATAACTGAGATTGCAGGAAATTATGATTATGAACTGATGGATGAAATAATAAAAAATCTGCGTGGATACAGACTCCCTCCGTTAGATAATGAAAAGTTATCCGAAATTGAAAAAATGCTGATGGAGCTTGATTGGGACGGGATCATGAAAAAGGCAGGTGAAACACTATGAAGAAAACAGTTTTTAAGAAATTATCCCTTATCGGGAGTACGATACGAATGGGTATTGCCATGATGATGCCTATTTTGTTCATAGGCAGTATGACCGTTCTGCTGAATGGGTTTCCTGTGCAGATCTATCAGGATTTTTTGGATAATTTTTTGGGCGGAGCGATTCGGAGCATTATTTTGATCCTTCAAGTAACAACTGTGGGAACGCTTGCCATTTACATGACGATTTCCCTGAACATTAGTTATATGGAACAGACTTCGGAAGGTGGACATACGGTATCAAGACTCGGAAGCCTTATTTCTTGCCTGACCGGTTTCTTTATTCTTGTAGGTTTTTTTACCGGTGAACCGGATTTCTCCTTACTCAGTGGGCATGGAGTATTCAGTGCTCTTTTGGCAGGTATCATCGGATCTATGCTTTATCAGAAGTTTGAAGCAGTATTTAAGACCAGAAAGCATAGCTTTGTGGATGGGGCGGATTCTGCATTTAATGCGGCGCTTTTGGTAATAAAGCCCTTTCTGGCTACGATCGTATGTTTTGCCACTGTAAATTATCTGATCACAATAGTTTTAGATGTAGCAAGCGTACAGCATCTTTTTATGAAAGTGGTGGATGCTATATTTTTAAGAATGCATAGGTCTTTTTTTAGCGGTCTTTTGTTTACAGTTCTTATCAGCCTTATGTGGTGGTTTGGTATTCACGGGAACAATGTGTTAAACCAGGTTGCGGAAGATATGTTCACAGAGATAATTCCGGGAGAGATCGTTTCCAAAAGCTTTATGGATTCCTTTGTTATTATGGGTGGAACAGGATGTATGATAGGGCTTTTATTATCTATGATACTCTTCGGAAGGCGCAGTTCCACGAAAAAGCTGTCCCGTATGGCTTTTGTGCCATGTTTCTTTAACATATCAGAGCTTTTGGTCTTTGGCTTTCCGGTGATCTATAACCCGCTTATGGCAATCCCCTTTGTTCTATCTCCTGTATTGTGTTATACAAGCGCATTTTTACTTACAAAATTCGGATTTGTACCGGTGGTTTCTAATGCTGTGGTATGGACTACGCCACCACTTTTAAGTGGCTATATTGCCACGGGATCTGTAAGGGGGATCCTTGTCCAGCTTATCAATATCCTGATCTCTTCAGCTTGCTATGCACCGTTTGTGATCATAAGTGAGAAGCATGCATTTGATAAAATGTCTGCTTCGATGGAGGAACTGGTGGGTATCTTAAAAAAACACGAGGAGACTACGGAGGAGGTTACCCTTACGGAATGTGAAGGAAATGCCGGTAGGCTTGCAAAGATGCTTGTAACAGAATTGCAGGATTCATTGTACGCATCTTCTGTAGATGGATCCCGGGACAATACAGAGAATCCTCTTTTGATAAAATATCAGCCGCAGTTTGACAATATGGGGAAATGTATCGGAGCGGAGGCACTCCTTCGGTGGGAGCATTCAAAGTACGGAAGTTTATATCCGCCGCTTGTGATCCATCTTGCGAAGGAAAGCGGTAATTTATATGAACTTGAAACTTATATCATTGAAAGAGCTGTTGGGGAAGCAGCTGGTTTACGGAAGGCTTATGGTGAGGTCTTTAAACTCAGTGTCAATGTTACGGTATCGACACTGTATGATAAGAGATTTATTTCCTTCTTACAGGAGATAGCGGAGCGCTATATGCTGAGAAAGGGAAATATTTGCATTGAGATAACGGAGGAGACGGAGCTTATCACATCAGAGGATACCGGTGCGCTGATAAGGAGGATCAGAAAATTTGGATATACATTTGCACTGGATGATTTTTCTATGGGACATACATCCCTGCAGTATTTGCAGCATAATCCATTTGATCTGGTGAAACTGGACGGAGGTCTTGTAAAGTCCGTCATCACCAATGAAAGGACAAGGGAGATAATAAGTGCTATAGTGTATCTGTCAAATTCACTTGAATTTAAGGTCCTTGCAGAGTATGTCGAGACAGAGGAAGTTAAAAACGCACTTGAACAGATAGGTGTTGTGCTGTATCAGGGCTACCTCTTCAGCCCTGCGCTGGACAGGGATACTTTTATCGAGATGTCGGATCAGGCAAAAGGCCGCAGTGAGCAGGCTTGAATACAATGAGGAATTATAGAAAAAGGGAGGATATAGATGGATAATCGGGATAATGCGGAAAAAGTGCTGATCGTGAGTTTTTATGAAAGTTTTCTTGCTAAAAGTTTGGTCACGAAGCTGGGTGATCCCGGCATTAAGGCAGTGTTAGTACATGCGGATATAAAAGAGATCAAGAAGTATATAGAGGAGATGGAGCTTGTTGTACTTTTTATGAGTGAAGAGCTTGAGACAGTTCCGGAAACGCTTGTTTATCTCAAGGATATAGTGCAGGACAAGGCTCTGGGACTGATCCTTATCGGAGAGGATTCACAGTACGAATCTATTAAAAGGACAATACCTGAAACAGCGGTGACAGATATGTTCAAGCGACCCTTAGATATTGATATGGTCGTTAAGCGGATCGGAGCATATTTCGATGAGAATACGGGTGATAAGAGGAGGAAAACGGTACTCATTGTGGATGATGATATCACCTATATGCGTACAGTTTATGAATGGCTGAAAGAGACCTATCATGTGGGGATGGCTTCAAATGGTGTGCAGGCGATCAGTTACCTTGCGAAGAATAAAGCAGATCTGATACTGCTTGATTATGAGATGCCGATCGCCAATGGCCCGCAAGTGCTTTCAATGCTGAAAAGTGACTCGGATACAGGACAAATTCCGGTCATGTTTCTTACAGGGCACGGAGATAAGGAAAGTGTTCTGTCCGTTGTGGGTTTAAGTCCTGTTGATTATCTGCTGAAGACCATTGATAAAAGCAGTTTATTGGAGAAATTAAAACTATTTTTTCAAAACAAATAATATTTCCAGGTAGAGAAGTTGTAAAGTATACCCAATTTAGTTTACAGTATTTTCGACAAATGACATAAATGTTTTACTTGGAGAGCAAAGGTGGAATAGAGGAAAATATATGGCAGAGATTTGAAATTACCGGATTTGATACATTATGTTATATAAACGATGACATAGGAAGATAGGAGGTAAGAGAATTGGAAGATAACTCGCCAAGGGAGCATATTATCCATCCTATACCACCTTTTTTTGATAAGGACTCGAAGATACTGATATTGGGCAGTTTTCCGTCGGTAAAGTCGAGGGAGCAGATGTTTTTTACGGGCATCCGCAGAACCGCTTCTGGAAGGTGATCGCCCAGGTTTTTAAGGATGATATACCGAGTACAGTTTACGAAAAAAAAGCATTTTTGACAAAGCATCATATTGCTCTGTGGGATGTGATCGCCTCCTGTGATATAGAGGGATCTGCCGATGCCAGCATAACAAATGCAGTCGCGAACGATCTGTCAAAGATACTGGACTTTGCAGACATAAGAGCTATATTTGTAAACGGGAAAACTGCAGAAAAGTACTATAAGAAATATAATGAAAACAAAATCGGTAGGAAGGCGGTCTGCCTGCCTTCCACAAGTCCCGCTAACGCTGCTTGGAGCATTGAAAAACTGGCAGAAGCCTGGCATGTTGCATCGGATATAAAGTGATTTTTTGATTCGGATAGTTTCATAAAAAGAAGTAGAGGGAGAGGCACAGAGCATGAAGATCAAGGACACCATAAAAGATTATGACGAAGTTATCTCCATAAAACGCGAAAAACACATCTCGCCGAAAAGGCAATCTTACTTTCTCAGAAAGCTTATCAAATTTTTATCTAAAAAAGAACTCAAAGAGACTAATTTCAAATATGTAACCGATGGCATGGATAAACTTGGAAAAGATGAACCTTGTCTAATTCTTATGAACCATTCGAGCTTTACTGACTTACAGATAATAGGAACTCTATTTGCTAACAGGCAGTATCATATTGTCTGCACGAGTGACGGACTTGTAGGTAAAGCGGGTCTTATGAGAAGGGTTGGCTGTATCCCTACAGCAAAATTTGTCATAGATTCCACTCTTGTAAGGGATATGAAATATACCTTTGACAAGCTTAAGAGTTCGATAGTAATGTACCCTGAAGCCAGCTACAGCTTTGACGGAACGCAGACGCCACTGCCTAAAAGTATTTCCAAATGCCTCAAGATAATGAACGTGCCGGTGGTTATAGTAAAGACTGAGGGAGCCTTTTTAAGAGACCCCTTATATAATAATCTTCAAAAAAGAAAAGCGGATGTAAAGGCGACGGTAAAGTATCTTTTTTCAAAAGAAGATATAAAGAAAAAGAGCAATGAAGAAATTTTTGAAACGCTCAGCAAGGAGCTTTCGTACGATCATTTCAAAGCCCAGCATGAAGCAAATATTTGTGTAAATGAACATTTCAGAGCAGATGGCCTTCACAGGGTTTTGTATAAATGCCCCTGTTGTAAAACTGAAGGCAGTATGGTAGGAAAAGGCGTAACTATCACCTGCAAGGAATGCGGCAAGGTATACACTTTGGAAGAGAACGGAACGCTCTCTGTAAGACAGAGTGGTCAACCGGATAGTGTGAAAAATAGGACCGGGAAAGGTGATAGCGATTTTTCAGGCGTAGATGTATGTGAGTTTAAGTATGTGACCGACTGGTACGCCTGGGAGCGGGAGTGTGTAAAAAAAGAATTAGAAGAAGGAACATATCTGCTTGATACAGAAGTTGAGATAAAAATGCTTGTGGATACAAAAAGCATTTACAGCGTCGGAAGCGGCAGGCTTAAACACAGCAAGGAGGGCTTTGAACTCACAGGCTGTGATGGACGGCTAAAATACACCCAATCCGGCAAGGCCTCTTACAGTTTGTACGCAGATTATTTCTGGTATGAAATCGGTGATATGATCTGTATCGGCAATAATAAAGTCCAGTATTATTGTTTTCCCAAAAACCAGGAAAAAGCGATAGTTGCAAAGGCCAGGCTGGCTGCGGAAGAGCTGTATAAAATGTTGTAGATTAGAAAGTTGTGTCTTTTTAGTGAAATATTAAAATAGCGTCATATTACCTCCATTTTTGAAATTATGATTTACGAATATTAATTATATACACAAAAATCATGATTCTTTTTAGGAGGACAGTATATGAAAAAAAAGACAATTATATTTGCGGGAATACTTTTGGCAACATCTCTCAGTGCATGCTCAGCGCCTGAAGTAAATATATCAGACAAGCAAAATTCGGCTACTGAAAGCATAAGCACTGAAGACAGCATAAGCACTGAAGACAGCATAAGTGCTGAAGAAAGCTTAAATACAGAAGAAAAATCAAGTACAGAAGAAAACATAGGCACAGAAGAAAATAACGAAGAAATTGCGGATTCCAATGAAAACTCCACAGAAGATACAGATGAAATAAGCGCCGAGGAAAAGGTGACTTATGATAACTCTGCTGAGTATAATGCATATGTTCTCTCAGACAAAGATGCGCTTGTCGGAGGTACTTACACTGCAACGGGTAAGGATGAAAGCGCTATAGAGGCATCGGGAAATGTGACTGCTACAGTTACGGGAACTTTGATAAACAAAGCATCCGGAGATGCGTCGAGTGCCGATGATTCAAGCTTTAAGGGAGTAAATTCAGCTGTAAGGGTATACGGAAACGCAGAAGTTACGTTAAAAGACTGTACAGTTTTGGCTGATGCGGACAACGCAACGGGTGTATTTGCCTATGATGGCGGTATTATAAATATCTCAGATTCAACGATAAATGTCACCGGCGGTGGCGCAGGCGGAGTACAGGTTGCCGGAGGCGGTACTTTGTATGGTTACAATCTTACAGTAACAAGTGCAAGTAAAGCGGCAATCCGCTCAGACAGAGGCGGCGGAATAATGGTCATAGACGGCGGAAGCTACACTTCTACAGGAAAAAACGGCTGCCCGGCTATATATAGTACCGCCGATATTACCGTTAAAAATGCCGAGTGCATATCAACAAATTCAAGAGCTGTGATAATAGAAGGAAAAAACAGCGTCACTTTGGAAAACTGTGTTCTTTCAGGAAACGATCAATCCACAAAATCAGGTAGCGTAAAAGCAAATGTCCTTCTCTATCAGAGTGCGTCGGGAGATGCAAAGGAGGGAACAAGTATTTTTGATATGACAGGAGGAAGTATCACTTCCGAAAGCGGAGCTATGTTCTATTGCACCAATACAGCTTCTGTAATTAATTTGAAGGAAGCTGCTTTGAATCTCTCCGATGACGGCACACTGCTCATAGTTTCAGAGGGTCGCTGGGGAAAAGAAGGTAAAAACGGCGGTAAATGCACATTTAACGCAACAAGCCAAATCCTTGAAGGAGATATAATTGTAGACAGCATCTCTTCGTTGGAATTTAACCTAAGCGAAAACTCTGTTTACACAGGAGCAATCAGTTCGGAAGGGTCCGTAACTGTTAATCTGGAAAGCGGAAGCACCTGGGTACTTACGGGAGACAGCTATATTTCTGAATTTAACGGAGATATCGAGGATGTTCAAATCAATGGTTACACGCTATATGTAAATGGAAAAGCTTTTAATTGATTTGAAAAAACTGTTACCTATTTTGCATAAAACTATTTGATAACCGCTTTTACAACTCCTTTTGGCAACTGCCGGTCATATTTAATAGAAATTTATCAATTAATTAATGAATTATAGTATATAATATTAAGCGACTACTCATTGCCGAAAGGAGTCTACAAAATGGCAAAAGAATTACCTAAAAGAAGCGAAGTAAAAATTGAAAACACTTGGAAGACCGAAGACATTTATGCTTCCCGTGATCTCTGGGAGGCAGATCTTGCCAAATTATCCGAAATGGGTGCTAAGATTGCGACTTATGAGGGCAAGCTAAACGATTCAGAAAACCTTTATGAGGTTATGCGTCTGAACGAAGATATCGAGTATACAGCCGGAAGGCTTTTTGGATATGCATCCAGAGTGTCCGATGTTGATACTGCAGATTCCGAAAATCAGAAGCTTGTTATGCGCATCAGAAGCGAATTCGTAAAGATTGGAGAAAATACAGCATATATCGAGCCTGAGATTTTATCCTTACCCGAAGGAACCATTGACAGTTTCTACGAGAAAAAGCAGGAGCTTTCAAGATATAAGAGATTTATCGGAAATATCGTACGTAAAAAAGCTCATATGTTAAGCCCCGAAATGGAGAAGCTTCTTGCTTCGGCAGGCGATGTTACAGATGCATGCAGCAATGCCTTTTCCATGTTTAACAATGCGGATATTGTATTTCCTGAGATTACCGGAGAGGACGGAGAAAAGCAGCGCCTTACTCACGGAAGATTTGTTCCTTTTCTCGAGTCAGCCAACAGAGAAGTGCGCAAGGAGGCGTTTGAAGCTATGTATAAAACTTTTGCAGGCTTTAAAAATACCCTTGCTGCTATATATACCGGAAACGTTAAATCACACTATTTCTATGCAAAAGCAAAAAAGTATAATTCGTGCCTTGAGGCCGCTGTAGATGAGACCAACGTGCCTAAGGAAGTATATACAAATCTTATCGATGCAATACATTCCAACATGGATAAGATGTACAGATATGTACGTCTAAGAAAGAAGCTTCTCGGTGTCGACGAGCTCCATATGTACGATATCTACACACCTCTCGTAAAAGAGGCTGATGTACATATTCCTTTCGAGGAGGCAAAAAAGACAGTACTCGAAGCACTTGCACCTCTTGGTAAAGATTATACAGATGTTATAGAAGAGGGATTTAATAACCGTTGGATAGATGTGTATGAGAACGAAGGAAAGCGCAGCGGAGCTTATTCAGCAGGTATTCCCGGTTGTCATCCTTTTGTGCTTTTAAACTATTCCGGCACATTAGACAGCATGTTTACCCTTGCTCACGAGATGGGTCACGC
>JAIKXH010000055.1 GCA_024684215.1 Lachnospiraceae bacterium | reverse complement strand
TTCTGTTGAAGACGGACACAATTATGACACATACGTCAAGTATAATTGCTTTGATTGGTGTATGAAGCGCAAGGCGGAGGGGAAAATTAAGCATTTCGGTTTTTCTTTCCATGGAAGTCCAGAGCTTTTGGAAAAAATAGTGGACGAGCACCCTGAAGTGGAATTTGTTCAGATACAGCTAAATTATCTGGACAGAACCAACCCTGTAGTCCGTTCACAGATGCTGTACGATATATTGGTAAAGAGAAATATTCCAATCATTGTTATGGAGCCTGTAAGAGGCGGAATGCTTGCGAATATGGCACAGGAGATTGAGGCTAAATTTAGGGCCTATAGACCTGAAAAATCCATTGCTTCCTGGGCGCTCAGATTTGTAGGATCTCTTCCGGGAGTTATGACTATTTTATCGGGTATGTCCACTGAAGCACAGATGGAGGACAATATCGGCACATTCAAAAACTTTGAGCCCTTGACGGATGATGAGATAGCAATCGTCGATGAAGTGACGGAAGAGATCTTAAGCGTACCTCAGATAGGATGTACTGCATGTAAATATTGCGTTGACGGATGCCCTATGAAGATAAGCATACCTGATGTGTTCAGAACCATAAATACTTTGCGGCGCTATCCTGATGACTGGCGCTCCAAGAATTTCTATAATGGTGTGGTGGCGAGCCATGGCAGAGCAAGTGCGTGTATAGCATGCGGACAGTGTGAGAGAGTATGTCCTCAGCATCTGCCTATAAGCAGTCTTATGAAAGAGGCTGCAAAGATTTTGGATTAAAGATTATTTATTATTGGGCAGAATACTTTTTTCTTTTCATCCAGCTGATAAATCCATAGGAGTCGTTGATAAGGAAAATAGCAAAGTTCACTATTACGGATATGTACGTTGGGTTTTCAAATGAAGCCAATAACCAAAGGATAATAAGAACAATATCGTTGGCCGCATAGAGGAGCGCGTAATAAGGTGAGCGCAGGAGAGTAAGGGCCGCTGCCGCAAAGCTTGTAGCAATAGATATAGTGCTGAATATCAAATTCGGAGTATTAAAAAATTTTAAAATGAAGTAAAAACCAACGGTTACAAAGGCGGTCAATATTACTGTGACGGAGATTTTGACAGGTCCGAGGCTTGCGATTTTTACTTCATTTTTATTCTGCTCGGACGGATGTTTATACCATGCGATCAGAGCCCATACGGACATGGGGAGTGTCATACCCAGATATGTTATCATCTCTCCCCAGTATCTGAAATGTAAGGAGATAATACCGTATAGTATACTGAAAAAGACCATAAAAAGCGGCCCGAAAAGGTGTCCTTTTGCGGCGAAAATAAGTGATGTAACTCCAATTAACGCAGCTGCCAAAGTAAGTATATTGAAATCTCCGGTTATGAATGATGATATAATATTTGCGGCCGTGACAATAATCATGGAGCCAATCCATAAAAACAATTCTCTCTTTCTCAGAGATTTAAATGTATCGTGAAAAAATTCTTTTAAATTAAAACTTTCGGACATATCAGATCATCCTTTACTAAATATAAATAACATATAGAAAATATAAACATATATAAAATCTTTTATCTATCCACAAAAATAAAAACATCCTATGTATCTTCTTAGACCTAATGATACATACGATGCTCTGCATCCGACCCGGTGGCCGATAAATGATTTAATTGTAGATAAATTATCATATATTTCGAAAGCCGTCAACAATGGTTGCACCGATATTGATATATATGGTAGAATGACTTTCGTGGAGTTTCTTGGAGGGGATGAAATTCCTCTCTAAAAACCACAAGCTATAAAAGGTGCTATTTAGGCAGATTGGAGACGTTATGGAAGAACAGAGCATTGAATTTCGTTATGACACTCAGCTTCTTATCGAGGGCTGCGAGATGGACGAGGATGACCTTAGAGAGTACATTATTAACAATTTTGTCGGTGACAGCTATGCAGGTGGCGGTGATGAGGACCTTATGAAGGTTCATTATCATACCAATGAGCCCTGGAAAATACTTGAGTATTGCAGAACTCTTGGAGAAATTTTTGATATTGTTGTAGAGGACATGGATCGCCAGTCAAGAGGCCTTCAGGGTTAATTTGATCAAAATAGTTCAGCTCCCTTGTGTTTGCAGGGGAGCTGTTTTTAAAGGAAAAAGACTATGATTCACGAAAAAATAAAAATACAAATGCCCGGCTCATGCGATTATGCAGCGCTTTATACTTATGTGCTGGATTATTATGATAAATTGGGTGTGGAAAAAAGACCTATAGTTATAGTGTGCCCCGGCGGAGGGTATGACCATACTTCCGACCGTGAGGGTGAAGCCCTGGCGCTTATGTTTAATTCCATTGGAATTCATGCCGCTGTTTTAAGGTATTCCACCGGCCCTTCGACATTCCCGACAGACTTGTCAGAACTTGCTTTCGCTGTAAAATTCCTAAGGGAAAAAGCGCAAGAGTGGCATATTGACAAAGATAAAATCCTTATACAGGGGTCTTCAGCAGGTGGACATCTTATAGCAAGCCTCGGTTGCTTTTGGAATAAAGCATTTTTACCTTCTGAAGTAAAAAAGGGGTTTGGAAAAATTCTTGGCGGTAACGGCAGGGGAATGATGAATATGGATGGCAGTGATGATTATGCTGCTGTATTTAACCCTGATGAAATCAGATATAGCAAAGTATCAAACGAAGATATACGTCCAAACGGACTTATACTTAACTATCCTGTTATCACAAGCGGAGAATATGCACATGCAGGCTCTATAAAAAATCTCATAGGAGACCTGGAGAACGCAGATGATTTTTCTGATGAAAAGGGTATTTCCATGTCGGATTTTGTGTCTTTGGAAAAGCGAGTTAGCAAAGATGTACCGGCTTGCTTTATATGGCATACCTTTGAGGATCAGGCGGTGCCTGTTGAGAATTCAATTTTATTTGCCGCCGCTTTGAGAAAAGCCGGAGTTTCAACAGAACTTCATATTTTCCCTCACGGATGCCACGGCCTTGGACTGGGAACTGCCCTTACCGCAGCAAACGAAGGCAAGGAAGTAGTACCCGAAGTAAATATGTGGACAAGCCTTGTAAAAAATTGGATAGAGATTAATTACCCCATTACAACCAAATTCTGATATTACAAGATTATAGTTTAATATTGTAAATGAAAACGTCGCTTGGTAAATCTGTTACTAAGCGGCGTTTTTGCAAATAAAAATCAGTGATTATACATGAAATATAATCACTGACTGTTTTTAGTTTTTATAGAAATAGCTGTTCGTAAACAGCAGACAGTAATTATCTGTGGTAAAGGTTCTTGCTCTGATATACAGGCTCGCAGGTAAGGTTAACACCGAGTTTTCTGAACACGCCTGTATCTACAGGTGAAAGGATAACGCTTGAATGTACCTCACATCCCTTAAGGTTTTGAATCTGCTGCATTGCAAGCTCTGCTTTTTCGTCAGTTGCAGCGCATATGGAAAGCGCAATGAGAACCTCATCGGTATGAAGTCTGGGGTTCTTGCTTCCCAAATGGTTAACCTTTAAGTCCTGTATAGGCTCAATAGCTGTAGGAGCGATGAGCTCAACGGAATCGTCGATGCCCGCAAGTGTCTTAAGAGCATTTAAGAGCATAGCGGATGAGGCTCCGAGAAGAGGAGTGGTTTTTCCGGTGACGATACGACCGTCCAAAAGCTGCATAGCGGCGGCAGGCTCTCCGGTAGTTTCTGCTTTAACTCTTGCACTGGAAACGACAGGCCTGTCATCTACGGTGATTCCTGCCTGCTTCATCAAAAGCTCAATTTTTACTACCTGATCGTTATCGGCAATACCTTTTCTCTTCTGGCAAAGTGTGTTGAAATATCTGCGAATGATTTCCTGGCAACTTGCTGCACGGCATGCTTCATCGTCAACGATACCAAATCCGGCCATGTTGACACCCATGTCAGTAGGAGACTTATAAGGAGATTCACCCATAATCTTCTCAAACATAGCATTGAGAACGGGGAATACTTCCACATCGCGGTTGTAGTTGATGGTAGTTTCGCCGTATGCTTCCAAATGGAAGGGGTCGATCATATTTACGTCATTTAAATCTGCGGTAGCGGCCTCGTAAGCAAGGTTT
>JAIKXH010000051.1 GCA_024684215.1 Lachnospiraceae bacterium | reverse complement strand
TGCGCTTATGTCAAAACCGGACAAGACCATTTGATTGCACTGATTCTATTTTGATTCTAAAAATCTGAAAAACTACAAAAAATAGGTAAAAAATTGGAATCAGAAAAAACAAAAATGCCCATTTTATCATGGTTTGGAAGCATGAGTATAACTCCGAAAAACCGTGAGGGTGGACGTACTGTAGGTTCAGGACGTGTTGCTTCCATCATCGAATAGTCGCGAGTAACGAGCAGCGAACTCAAATGAAATAATAAAAAGCTCAGATCAAGCTTGCTTGAATCTGAGCTTTTTTTATTTCATGAAGTGCCGCGGCGACAGACGCGGCACGAGGAAATGCGAAGCATTTTCGAGTTCGCTAAGCCCGAAACCGAGGAAATGCGTAGCATTTTCTTACAAACGATGTAAAGAAATAATAAAAGCACTATTTCTATACCTCTTACTGTCAAATTTATACCACTTGCTGTAAATCCATTTTCTTTTTCTGAAATTTGGTTATAATTTGATTGTGGAAAACATTAAAGAGAAGCTATACCACGTTATTAGCGCGGATATGAAGAATGCGTACAATAAATAGGAGGGCATTTATGCTTACTGATATTTTTGAAAAAGAGAAAGCACTGTTTGAGGACGGCGTACAGACTGTTCTCAGGGGACAAGAGAATCGATTCAGAAACGTTAGAATCTTAAAGGGGAATCTTGTAACAAATTCCAGAAGTGAATCAAGAGGAATCAATGCCCGCGTAGGCAAAGATGGATTATTTGGTTTTGCATCAATAGCAGAATACAGCGAAGAAGCAGCAAGAAGGGTACTTAAGGCTGCTACGGAAAATGCGAAACTTATAAGCAAGCATGCCGGTAGCAAGAAGATTGCGCTTCCACCTTCTTACGGAACGGGAATCATTCCTATTAACTACAGCATAGTTGATGCAGAGCAAAAGAGAATAATAGATGTATGTAAACAACTGGATGAGTATATTGTAGCAAAGTATCCTAATCTTGAAAGCAGGTCTATTGCTTATACTGAAGATTCACAGGATAGGATTGTTTATTCATCAGATGCTTATAGCGGACATCTGGTAACGCCCAGGTGCTATATCTATGTCACTATGACTTTAAAAACCAAGGATGGCACACCCGTTGAATTATTTAAAGCACTTGGCGGTTTTGGATCCTTTGATGATAACTTTTCGAGCCTTGAAAAGTATTATCCGGAAATCGAAACTCTTTACAAACGCGTTAAAGATAAGGCTGAAGGAGTATACGCGGAGGCGGGATATAAAACGGTTGTCCTTGGTGGTATGATGGGTGGCATGCTTGCACATGAGGCTGTTGGTCACACTGTTGAGGCGGATCTAGTCATGGGCGGCAGTGTAGCCGGCCCCAGCCTGAATAAAAGAGTGGCATCCGACCTGGTGACTTTAGTGGATTATGCTAATACATACAATGGAGAAAGGGCTCCTCTTCCTGTTTACCTTGATGATGAAGGAACCAAGGCAGAGGATGTAGTTCTTATTAAGGACGGTATTTTAACCGGATATATGAATAGCCGTGAAACAGCTGAGAAGTTCGGAATGAAGCCTGCAGGAAATGCGAGAGGATGGACCTTTAGCGATGAACCCCTTATAAGAATGAGAAACACCTGCATTCTTCCCGGTAAAAATACTGTAGAAGAACTTATAGAATCTGTTGAAGACGGATATTATCTTATTGAATCGGGAAACGGACAAGCCGATCTTACGGGCGAGTTTATGTTTGGCGTAACATGCGGATATGAGATTAAAAATGGAAAATTAGGGCGCGCACTTCTTGATACAACGGTTACCGGTGTCGCTTTTGAAATGCTGAAAACTGTTGATATGGTTTCTGATGAAGTAGAGTGGTCGTCAAGCGGATTTTGCGGAAAGAAACAGCCCATGCCGGTAGGAATGGGTGGCCCTCACATGAGATGCAAAATGATGATTGGCGGAAGATAATCATATCGATAAAGCAGAGAGGATAAAAACATGAGCGAGATCAGAGAATTAGCGGATTTATTTGACAAAAAAATAGCTGACAAAAAGCTTAAGAAATATACATACACATTGGTTAAATCAGAAAAGCAGGAAATCAACGTTGAAAACGGAGAGTTCAAGCTTATGAGAACTGTATTTAACAATTTTGCTTCCATCAAGGTATTTGAGGGTAGCAGAATGGGTAGCGCCAGCGGAAACGATTTAAGCGAAGCGGCTCTTGAAAAGTTAATTGAGGATGGTATTGAAGGAGCAAAATCTGCTCCCGAAGATCCTTGCCATGACTTTGCACCAAATCAGGGCAAAGAAGTATTTAAACAGGGCGTTAATGAGCCTGATATGGATAAATTCATGGAGAGAATCAAAGAATTTCTTGTTGATGTCAAAAGGGAATATCCGTCCGTTAATGTTATGGCGTCTATAGCATCATTTGACAAATCCAACTGGATTTCAAGAAATACAAACGGAACGGAATTTGAGTCATTTAGCGGGTCCTACAATTTTGTTATTGAGGTTTGCGCAAAAGACGGAGAAAAGTCTACAGGTATTGATTACTCTGCTTTTGAAGCGACTAATCTGGATAAACCTTTTATCGAATGTGCAGATATAAGGAGATGCCTTGATTGCGTAAGCAGGAGCATTCACACAGAGAGTATTGAACGAAAGTTTGAAGGAACTGTCATTATGGCTCCGCTGTGTTCTTTAAATTTTGTAGAGATGCTTCTCGGTAACTACATCTGCAATAGCGTTGTAATCGAAGGGACAAGCCTTTGGCTTGATAAGGTCGGTGAGAAGGTTGCCAGCGATAAACTGACAGTTTCACTCGATCCTTTTGATGAGAGAATCGCTACCGGTGAAAGAGCAACTCAGGACGGTTTTTTGTCCGAAAAGGTTACGCTTTTTGATAAAGGAGTATTAAAAACTCACTGGATTAGTCTGTATGCTGCAAATAAAACCGGAAGGCCTGTTGTAAAGAATACAGGGGAGAACTATGTTATTGCAGCCGGAAATAAGTCGTTAGATGAGATAATTGCGTCTATTGATAAAGGAATTCTTATGGGACGCTTTTCCGGCGGAGAACCCGGAACAAACGGAGAGTTTTCCGGCATTGCCAAGAACAGCTTCCTCATAGAAAATGGCAAAATAACCAAGGCCATAACTGAAACAATGGTCAATGGTAACCTTGGAAAAATGTTTTCGAATATTCGTGAGGTTTCTAAGGAACAAGTATGTTTCGGAAGCTATGTAGTTCCATATATTGCTTTTGACGGAATCGTTATTTCGGGCAAATAAGAATTATTTAGTAGCAAAGGTGGCGGTACTATCATCGTGTTTTTTTAAGCAATCTTAACCTGTGGTTATGGTAGTTTAAACAATATTAATCTCTCCCGATGCTATAATTTTATTGTAAATAAAGCACCGAGGGAGGGAGTATATATGATATCAAGAACACTGAGCGTTGGGCTTAGGCAGGGATATTTAAGAGGCGCGAACTCAAATGATGGGAGATTAAATGAAGGATATTCTAGATTAGGAAGAAAATCTCGTAGCCGACACAATTCCGGAACCGGATTAGCAATATTAGTCATGGTTATGCTGGCAGCGCTTGTATTTGGGGCTGTTCGTACTATAATAGGAACTAAGGATGTCGTTTATGAAACGGTTGATATTCCTAAGGATATACTTGATTTCGTAGACAATAACCCTGAAGCAGAGGAATATGCCAAGGGTTACGCGCTATACGCGAATGCTGATATTGATATAAATATAAATGATGAAATAGGAGAAAGCGGTATACCTCTGTTTATCCAATGGGATAAGAGATGGGGCTATAAGTCTTATGGCAAAAATTATATAGGCGTGGCAGGCTGTGGACCAACCTGTATAGCTATGGTGGCATGCGGGTTAACTCGTGATGACAGTATAAACCCTTATGTGGTAAGTAATTTTGCTGATGAACAAGGCTATTATACATATGGGCAGGGAACATCCTGGAGCCTTATGGATGTCGGAGCGGAGCAGTTTGGAATAGCGGGAATTTCAGGTATAATAAATGAGGATTATATTTTAGAGAATCTATCTGAAGAGTCTCCGATGATTTGCTCGATGAAGCCTGGAGATTTTACATCGTCGGGACATTTTATTGTTCTTGCAGGAATAGATTCTGATGGTAAGATTATAGTGAATGATCCCAATAGTCCTAAAAATAGTGAAAAACACTGGGATGTTGACATATTGGTAGATCAAATGAAGGCGATATGGGTTTATTCTAAGTTATAAACACTGTTTATCTTTATTTTTAATACCGGCTATGTGATGCTTAAAACAAGAGTTTTTCTTAAACAGGAGGAAAAAAGATGCAGGAAGTATATGATTTTTTAAAGAAGTGCGGAACTTATTATCTTGCAACGGTAGAAGGAGACCGGCCCAGAGTTCGTCCTTTTGGAACAGTGGAGATTTTTGAAGGAAAGCTCTATATTCAGACCGGAAAAGTAAAGGAAGTTTCAAAGCAGATTCAGGCAAATCCCAAGGTAGAGATTTGTGCATGTGATGGCGGCAATTGGGTTCGCATTGCGGGTAAATTGGTGAGAGATGACAGGATTGAAGCGAAAAAGCATATGCTGGACTGCTATCCTAATCTTAAAGCGATGTATTCTGCTGAGGACGACAATACTGAGGTCCTTTATTTTGAGGATGCTACCGCTACATTTTACTCATTTACCGGAGAGCCTAAGGTAGTGAAATTTTAATCGTAAATACAAAGAATAATGAAACCTATCCTCCGCGCCGTACAATGAAATGCACGGTGAGGAGGATTTTTTATGCAAAAGAGGCTGAGTGTAAATTTTATTAAATGACAATCTACAATATGGTATAATCAAAGAGATTTGACGTATGCAATTAAGATGCAAGTGTGAGTCAGGTATGTTATCGCGTAGGCTTAAACAGGGGAGAAAAAAATGAGTAAAATATTGATAGTTGAGGATGATTTGACTTTAAGCGGGGAGCTGTCAATTCTTTTGAAAAATGCGGGATATTCGGTGGACACAGTTCAAAGATTTGACGATGTCATATCACAGATGAAAGCGTCCGACGCAGATTTAATATTACTGGATATTACACTTCCAGGAGATAATGGAGAAGTATTGCTTCAAAAGTTTCGCAAGGAAAAGGATACACCGATTATCATGCTTACGAGCAGGACTGAGGACATAGACGAAGTCTTGTCGATGAGTTACGGCGCGGACGATTATATAACAAAGCCTTATAACCCGACAATCTTGCTTCTCAGGGTATCGGCCGTATTAAAGCGCAGCGAAAAGAAAATCCAAACGCAAATGTACAATGATATACAGGTCAGTACCGTAAAAGGCAGCCTTGTAAAGGGAGATAATGAGCAGATACTTACGAAAAATGAAATGATAATATTTCAGCTTTTGTTGGATCATAAGGGCGAGATAGTTTCCCGCGATGAACTCATGACTGCGCTTTGGGATAATGATGAGTATTTAAACGATAATGCGCTCTCGGTAAATATCAGCAGGCTCAGAAGCAAACTATCCGAGCTTGG
>JAIKXH010000049.1 GCA_024684215.1 Lachnospiraceae bacterium | reverse complement strand
GATCAAAGACTATGAGATTAAGATTCATTCCTTAAAGAGCTCTGCAAATACCATCGGCGCATTAAAAATGGGTGAAATGGCCCTGCAGCTCGAACTGGCTGCAAAAAACAATGATACTGAATTCATACAAAAGAATCATGCAGCTTTTATTGATGAATTCAAAAATATTAAAGCTGTGCTTGATGAAATCTTTTCATAAAGAAAGTACTTTCAGCAAAGAAATCGGTTCGAAATAAAGAAAGTGGCGTCGCCATAAAACCGGCGACGCCACATTTTGCGCTTTTCTCTCCCCTCGGGGTAACTCATAATTCCTCTACGCGCTTTTATCTACAAAACTTTTGTATATTCCACCCAGCTTTACAAGTTCTTCGTGGGTACCTTCCTCGCAAATCTTTCCATCGCTTATCACAAGTATATTATTTGCGTTTTTGATGGTCTTTATCCTGTGTGCTATTACAATAAGTGTCTTTCCGACTACCAGCTCGTTTATCGCTTCTTGGATTGCCTTTTCATTGTCTGCGTCCACCGATGCTGTTGCTTCGTCTAAGATAATGATCGGGGAGTCCTTTAACAGACATCTTGCGATAGAGAGTCTTTGCTTTTCTCCGCCTGATAAAGAGGCACCGCCCTCTCCTATTACAGTGTCAAACCCTTCCGGAAGCTTTTCTATAAATTCAAGGCATCTTGCCTTTTTTGCTGCCTCTGTAACCTCTTCTTTCGTAGCTTCCGGTCTACCTATGGCTATGTTGTTATAAACAGTATCCTGGAAGAGGTAAACTCTCTGGAATACAATGCTTATGTTGTCCATGAGGTTTGACATAGGCACCTTTTTTATATCCACGCCTCTTACCTTTATTGCTCCGTCTTTAACGTCCCACAATCTGGCTATAAGACTTGCAATCGTAGATTTTCCCCCTCCCGATGGTCCCACAAGCGCCACCATTTCTCCCTTTTTAACCTCAAAAGAAACATTTTTCAAAATATCTTTGTCTGTATAACCGAAGGTTACATTGTCGTATTCAATCTCATTTCCTACATATGTATCTTCCTCCGGAAGAACTTCCTTTCCCTCGTCAGGAAGTTGTACCTCCTCAAACACTTCATCTATTCTCTCCAGTGAAGCCGATGTAACCGTAAGTCTGGCCATCTGACCATAAAATGCCTTTATCGCCAGGAAAAGATCAAACAGTAAAAATACCACACTGACAAAATATACGGGAGTGATTGACCCCCTCAAATACAGAAACGCCGATAGTGCAAGAATAAGTGCGGTTCCTATTCCGTAGGTCATATTCATAGCTATATTCCATGGACCGTAATCTTCCTCAAAAGCAATATTTTTATCACAGCTTTCTTCAAACTGTTTTGTCAGAGATTTGGATTTTTCTCCGAGCAGATTATATGATTTGATTATTCCCATTCCTTCCGCAAAATCGATGACAGAATCCGAGAGTGTTTCAGCCGCCTTCTGCTTTAGTTTGGAATGTTTCAGTGTGGTATCCATCATCAGATGTCCGATAAGTATAAAAGCACCTATAACGACAAGAGATAAAATTCCTACTCTGTAGTCAAGGAAAAACATCATAAGAACCATAAGTCCCTGCGAAATCAAAAAAGTCACAAGCTCGGCAAGTACAGGCATGCATATTTCTTCTATAAAGACCATATCAGTCGCAAGAACCGTGCTTATTTTTCCCATATTTCCTTCTGTGAAATATCCCATGGGAAGCTTTCTTAAATGCTCACCAAGTTTAAGACGCATGTCCGAGAAAACCATATATCCCGCGGCAGACTGAAGTACGTTTGTCACATGCTCGAATACTGCCTGAAGTATAACCCCGGTAAGGACAGCAAGTCCAATAAACAGACACTTTTTTTCATCCATCTTGCCTTCCATAAAAAGGCTTATGGCATATAGGCACATAAACATTGGCATTTTCATCATAATACCTTTTATAAGGGCAGATATATATGAGCAGCGTATTCTTGTTTTATACTTTCCCGCATGTTGCATTACCTTATGCATAATTCTTATCATGCCGTCTCACCTCCGATTTTCCACAATGATGCGCTCATAGAAGCATCCCACAACTTTTTATATTCCTCACAGTTTTCGTATAGGCTCTCGTGCTTGTCTGCGGCAATACACTCGCCGTCCTTCATAACAACAATCTTATCTGCATTCTTGATGGTTCCCAGTCTGTGCGCGATAACAAGGACAGTTTTGTCCTTTATAATCTCAGCGATTGCGGCATTCATCTTGTCTTCATTTTCAGGATCCATAAAAGCCGTTGCCTCATCAAGAACGATTATGGGTGCATCCTTTAAAAGTGCTCTGGCAAGCGCTATACGCTGTCTTTCGCCCCCTGATAAGACTTTACCTCCGTCTCCGGCGTTAGTTTCAATTCCATCGGGCAGTTTTTCAAGGAATTCATCGCACTGTGCTCTGCTTGCAGCATCAAGTACCTCCTGCCTTGTTGCATCAGGCCTTCCTATAAGAATATTTTCGTAAAGTGATGTATTAAACAAAAACTGCTCCTGGGCAACATATGCAACTTTACTGTTTAATGCCTCCAGAGACATATCAGTGATGTCTTGACCCCCAATAGTTATTTTTCCCTTTGATATGTCATAATAATGGATAAGCAACTTTGCTAAGGTGGATTTACCGCTTCCTGATTCTCCCACGAGCGCCGTTGTGGTTCCCTGTTTCAAATCAAGGTTTACTCCCTTTATGACAATCTTTTCGTCATATCCGAACTCAACATTTTCAAATGAAACATCGAGATTATCTCCTTTAAAAGGTTCTCCCTTACTCTTTAAGGGCTCATGCTCCATGATTTTTTCAAGCTCTGAAATTTTG
>JAIKXH010000044.1 GCA_024684215.1 Lachnospiraceae bacterium | reverse complement strand
GTAATCGAGTAACTCTTCACTTTTGATTGAAGATGCATTATAATTAGTTTAACTCGATTGCAACCGAGTCGGAAGGAGGCGAGTAACATGACATTTTATGGAAGAGGAAAAGAACTTACGCAGTTAAAGAAGCTCTTTTCATCTAATGATATGCTTATGGGACTTATTTACGGAAGGCGCAGGATCGGTAAAAGCGAGCTCGTGAAACAGGCTCTCAAAGAATCCGGCATAAAATGCATTTTCTATGAGTGTAAGCAGGTAACTGAAGAGAGCAATGTCCGGAGTATCAATGAAGTTCTTTCTGATGTACTGGGGCTTCCTAAACTGGGATATACGAAAATAGAAGAAATCGTCGATTACATTTTTAAACTCGCAAAGGAAGACAGCATCGTCTTTGTACTTGACGAATACCCGTACTTAAGAGAAGGCGTAAAGGGTCTCGACAGCATTATCCAGGCGCTGGTTGACAAATACAGGGATCATTCCAAATTAAAACTGATAATGCTTGGCTCATATGTAGAGGTAATGAAATCTCTTTTGAAAGAATCCAATCCGTTGTATGGAAGAGCCGATCTGGTAATAGATCTTAAACAAATGGACTATTATGAATCAGCATTGTTTTATCCAAATATGACGTATGAGGATAAGGTGCGCATTTATTCTGTATTTGGCGGTGTACCGTATTATAACAGACTTATTGACGATAAAAAGAGTGTGAAGGAAAACATTGTCGAGCTTATCGCTTCGCCCGGCGCACGCCTTGAAAACGAGGTTTCCACCTACCTTAACGCCGAAATATCGAAAATAGTTAATGCCAACGAAGTATTCGAGGCACTTGCCAGAGGCTTTTCAAAATTTAGTGATATCCTGTCTCAATCACACGTGTCCAGCAGCCCTACGCTTGCAGATGTTTTAGATAAGCTCTTAAAGATGGAAGTAGTAGAGAAGAAGTCACCGATAAACGACGAAAATAGCAAAAAGAAAGCCGGTTACTATATTTGCGATAATCTCTCGCTTTTTTACTACAGATATATTTTCAAGTATTCATCTCAGCTTAAGATAATGGATCCGGAAGTGTTTTATGATAAATACATTGATAAAGACTTTGAAGAATCCTATATCCCGCGCAGATTTGAAGAAATCTGTACGCAATACCTGATAAGGCAAAACAAGCTTGGGGCTATAGACCCTGTCATTGAGAAGATTGGAAAGTACTATTATGATGATCCGAAGGCAAAAACCAACGGTGAATTCGATGTGGTCACTTTAGACGAGAAAGGATATGTCTTTTATGAGGTAAAATTCAGAAAGAAGAAAACGTCAAAGGAAGTGATCGAAACCGAGATAAGCCAGGTTAAGGCGACCGGACTCAACTGCTACAAGTATGTTTTCTTTGCCAGAGCAGGGTTTTCCGCAAAAGAGACGGAAGATATAAAACTAATTAAACTGGATCAGATGTTCTGAGATGTTCCCTAGATTATCCACCACATCCAAGCCAAACGCAAAAGCTCCCGGAAGAATAATTTTTATTCTCCGGGAGCTTTGTTTTATTCAAATATTCAAACTTTGCATCGCTTCCTCCCGCTTTTATCTGTCAATTTTAAAAAGCTTTGCTGTTACATTTGATATCATCACAGATAATACTACTCCGACAACTAAAACTACGATAAGGCTCCATGCAGGACTTGCAGCCATTAAGCCATCAGCATACCCGGCCGGCATTTCTTCAACTGCACATTCATAGGTATAGTCTCTGTTAAACCAGATTTGTCCGTAATAACCAAAACTTGAAAATGTCATAATCACAGTACCGATCACGTCTCCTGTCCAGTTATACTTAAAGACTGCACGTACTGCCTCAGCAAGGACAGTTATAATAATGACTGGTATCACATGCCATGCCACTGCATCCTGGATCAACAAAAGTAATAGAATCATTGCAAGCCCAAGGCACGCTGCGACTCCAGGAACTTTTACCTTTCTGAATGCGTATATGATAATTCCAGAGAGCAGTATTCCTGCCGTAATCTGATAACATACAAACAGTACTGGCGTAATCGCTCCAGTAACACACACAAACACTGTTCCTACTGCATACAAAACTGCATAAAGCAGCATCCATAATGCACTCTTTTTGTTCCATTCTTTCATGATGAGGTTCCTCCCTTTAAGTTAATTATTTTTGTTAGCATTAACTAACCAATAAAACAAAGAAAGTCCCGGTCTCCCGGGATCTTTCATAGTTTCCTATAGATTTATTATTATTTTATTCCGTATATATCCTTCCAGCCAGGATAAAGCAAATCACTAACAAATTTCATATGTGATAGCGCTTCATCTCTTTTCATATCATGCTTTACTATCTCAAACACAAGATGTGTATATGCCGTCGCCAGCATATGCCACTGCATGTCAGATATCTCCTTGACCGTATTACCGGAAGCTTTTAATATCTCATAATACCTTTTATCTTCCGTCTCTTCATGTCTGATCAGGT
>JAIKXH010000027.1 GCA_024684215.1 Lachnospiraceae bacterium | reverse complement strand
ACCTGCTTTTGTATCTGGCTTCTGTTGATTTTATCAAGCTTTGTAGCTATAACCGTCGGTTGATAACCCTGAGAGCATATCCAGCTATACATAAGCTTATCATTTTCAGAGGGCTTATGTCGTATATCTATAAGCAAAAATACCTGCTTTAGCTGCTTTGAACTGTGCAGATATCTTTCTATCATCTTTCCCCATGACTCTCTTATTTCCTTTGAAGCAGATGCGTAGCCATATCCGGGTAAATCTACAAAGTACAGATTTTTATTTACGTTGTAAAAATTAATTGTCTGTGTTTTTCCGGGCTGTGAACTGGTTCTGGCAAGAGCCTTTCTGTTAACCAGCGAATTAATCAGGGAAGATTTTCCCACATTACTTTTTCCGGCAAAAGCAACTTCCGGAAAAAGATTCTCCGGAAGTTTACTTTTAATTCCACATACAGTTTCAAGTTCAACTGATTTAATAACCATAAATTACCTATACTATCACTTGCATACTCATCAGCCGCTTCAGGTCCTAGCTGGTCTTCTTTTCCTTTTTGTCTTCCAATCGAAGCACCTCAGGCTCACCACCCTCAACGGCTTCTTTGGTAACTCTGCATCCGGTGATCTCATCATCGGAAGGTATCTCATACATTACATCCATCATAGATTTTTCCATGATAGAACGAAGTCCTCTTGCACCGGTCTTTTTCTCGAAAGCTTTTTCCGCTATCAAATCGATGGCATCATCATCAAATGAAAGGCTTACTCCATCCATTTCGAAAAGCTTCTGATACTGCTTAACGAGAGCATTCTTGGGCTCTCTTAAAATTCTGACTAGCGCTTCCTTATCAAGTCCGTTAAGGCTTACATTAATGGGAACACGTCCGACAAACTCGGGTATAAGGCCGAATTTGATGAGGTCCTGTGTTGTAACCTCTTTGAGTATTTCATCAAGTTCTACAGTGGACTTTTTGGTGATCTCGGTATTAAATCCGATAGCCTTGCGATCGAGCCTGCTCTCAATAATCTTTTCGAGTCCGTCAAATGCACCGCCGCATATAAACAAAATATTGGTGGTATCAATCTGTATAAGCTCCTGATGGGGGTGCTTTCTACCTCCCTGGGGCGGAACGCTTGCTACGGTACCTTCGATTATCTTAAGGAGTGCCTGCTGAACGCCTTCACCCGATACATCTCTGGTGATTGATACGTTCTCGCTCTTTTTTGTAATCTTATCTATCTCATCGATGTAAATAATTCCAAGCTGAGCCTTTTCAACATCATAATCAGCGGCCTGTATAAGCTTGAGAAGGATGTTCTCAACATCTTCTCCGACATAACCCGCCTCGGTAAGTGTTGTAGCGTCGGCAATAGCAAAAGGAACATTTATAATCTTCGCAAGTGTCTGTGCAAGATAAGTCTTACCCGAACCGGTAGGACCCACCATGAGGATGTTGCTCTTTTGAAGCTCTACATCATCGATATTTTTCTTGTACATCACACGTTTATAGTGATTGTACACTGCAACGGACAAAACCTTTTTCGCCTCTTCCTGACCTATAACATACTCGTCCAGGAACTCACGAATCTGCTTGGGTTTAAGGAGTTTAATATCTCCGGTGTACGCATCCTTTGTGTCGATATCTTCCTCAAAATCGTCACCGATAATATCGTGGCAAATATCAACACACTCATCACAGATATATATACCTGCGGGCCCTGATATTAACTTTTTGACCTGCTTTTGGGTCTTGCCGCAAAAAGAACAGCGTACAGTATCTGAACCCATCTTTTTTCCTGCCATGTTAATTAAACCTCATAATCTCTCTATTGCTAATTAGTGGGGTATTATCAATCTTTTTTCTCTGAATCATGTAAGGTGATAACCTTATCTACAAGTCCATACTCGTTAGCTTCCTCAGCAGTAAGCCAGTTGTCACGCTCGGTATCCTGGCATACGGTCTCATAGGGCTTTCCGGTATTTGCTGCAAGGATTTTATTAAGCTTTTCCTTTGTTCTAAGGATATGCTTAGCTGCGATTTCAATCTCGGTAGCCTGTCCCTGAGCTCCGCCAAGGGGCTGGTGAATCATAATCTCGGCATTGGGAAGAGCGTATCTCTTTCCCTTAGCGCCTCCTGAAAGAAGGAATGCACCCATGCTGGCTGCCATACCGATACAAACTGTAGAAACATCGCACTTGATGTACTGCATGGTATCATATATAGCCATACCTGCGGTTACGCTTCCTCCGGGGCTGTTGATATATAAATGAATATCCTTCTCGGGGTCCTCAGCTTCAAGGAAAAGAAGCTGTGCTACAACTATACTTGCTGAAGTATCGGTAACTTCCTCACCGAGAAAAATAATTCTATCCTTTAAAAGTCTGGAATAAATATCGTAAGATCTCTCTCCCTTACTGGTTTGTTCAATGACATAAGGAACTAAACTCATTTTAAAAATCCTCCTCTGATAATAAAGTGCTAAGGAGTCTCGTTATTCGGACATGCTTAGCACTTTATATTGTATAACAGATTAATTAACTTGTGGTTAAATTTACGGTTAAAAATTTATTAAATAACCGTAAATTGTATCAGAAAACAATTCTGCCCCGTAAAACTATGCGTAACAATTCCAAACGGATTATTCTGCGTCAGCAAATCATTCTTCGCAGTCAGATTATTCTGCGTCAGCAGCCTCTTCCTTGTCAGCAGCCTTCTTGCGAGGTGCTCTCTTCTTGGTTTCCTTTGCATTGTCTGCTGCGAACTCAAGAGCCTTCTTAACAAGGATATCCTTCTCGATCTGCTTCTTGCCTTCTTCGCCAACCATGTCCTTAACCTTATCAAGCTCAAGTGCATATGCCTCAGCCATGGTCTTAAGCTCTGCTTCGTAATCCTCATCGCTTACAGTGATATTCTCAGCCTTTGCGATCTCCTCGAGAACAAGTCTTGACTGGATTCTTGAAAGAGCCTGAGGCTTAACCTGATCCATAAACTTGTCCATGGTAAGTCCTGAGAACTGCATATACTGCTGGAAGGTAAGTCCCTGTGCCTGCATTCTCTGAGCGAAGTCATTGATCATGTTCTTCTGCTCGGTCTCAAGCATAGCATCGGGAATCTCCATGGTAGCATTCTCAATAATCTTGTCAATAACAGCGTCCTGCTTAGCAGCCTTAGCGTCTGAAAGCTTCTTTGCTTCAAGGTCAGCCTTAACGCTCTCTTTATATTCCTTAAGAGTATCAAACTCAGAAACCTCTGAAGCGAACTCATCATTGAGCTCGGGAAGTTCCTTTACGCTGATAGACTTAACTGTGCACTTAAATACAGCGGGCTTTCCTGCAAGCTCGTCTGCCTGATAATTCTCAGGGAATGTAACATTGACATCGGTCTCTTTTCCGATTTCAGCCCCGATAAGAGCATCTTCGAATCCGGGGATGAAAGCACCTGAACCGATGGTAAGGGGATAATCCTCGCCCTTTCCGCCTTCAAATGCAACACCGTCAACAAATCCTTCAAAGTCGATGATGGTATCGTCTCCTGCCTGGACAGCACGATCGGTAACCTCAACCTTACGAGCCTGCTTTGTCTGCTCAGCCTTGAGAGCTTCCTCAACATCTTCATCGCTAACGGTTACATCGATAGCATCGATCTTGATTCCCTTGTACTCGCCGAGAGTAACCTCAGGACGAAGTGCTACGGTTGCAGTGAATACAAAAGGCTCACCGTTGCCCATTGAAACAACTTCGATAGAGGGCTGGGAAACGATTTCCTCACCGCACTCATCAAATGCCTTTTCATATGCATCGGGAATGCAAATATTTGCAGCATCCTCATAAAATACTTCGGAACCGTACATCTTCTCGATCATCTTTCTGGGAGCCTTTCCTTTACGGAATCCCTGAACATTGATCTTGCCCCTATTCTTCTGATATGCTTCTTCAACAGCCTTCTCAAAAACATCAGCATCAACGGTGATGGTGAGTTTGGCCATATTCTTTTCTAACTTTTCTACCTGTACGCTCATCTTCGCGTCGTCCTCCTTAAAGTCATGCTAAATCTACTTAGCCACAATCAATAGCAAATTATATCACGAAAAGTTATGTATGGCAACCGAAAAAATACACCAACCGTTCATAAATACTAACTTTTACGCAAATCAGCCTATATCAAAAGAAGCTATATAAACCATATCATTCTTAATTTCAAGTCCTGGATCTTCTATTTTAAGCAAAACACTAACCCCAAGCTCCATAGCGACTACTTCAAAATGGCAGAGTGCTATACCCATGTCAATCTTTTGCATATCGGATCCGTCACCTGATGCAAATCCTTTGCTTCTCTTTTCGTAAAAATGAACCTTTCCATCGCAAAGCACCAGTCTCCAGGGCTGCTTGTTTACCGCAGAAGGTGCAAGTCTTACGGCTTCAAATGCCTCGCAAAGCTTACCGGCTTTGCTCTCGCTCAAAGGATTATCGAACGATCCGTCAAAGAATACTTCTCCAAAATCAAATCTTGTATCAGCCTTTATTCCTTTACGCATCATGGTCTCTTTAAAGGACATTTTTTTCGCGGGATATCCCAAAGGACTTACACACGGCAAAAACTCTTGTCCGCTTATGTTCATTGCCCGTTCGAAGGCGCTTCTGTTCATTGTTCCGCCTATCATAGTGGTGCCTATTCCCAGCGATTTTGCAAAAAGCACAACTTTTTCAAACGAATATCCGAAAGCCTCTTCAGCATGGGGAACACGCAACAATTTTCCCGCAATATACGTATTCGTTCCCGCTATGACAGCACTGCTGAGCCCCTCTTTTTTAGCATCTAGGATTTTCCATGTAATGCCTATATCATAGGGATTTTCTACCTTTTGGGCAAACTCCAGTATCTTTACTGCCTCATCATCACTTATATTCTTCCCGTCAAATGTACGAACGCTTCTTCTTTCTCTTATAATATCCATCATACTCATGTTCGTCTTCTCCGATTAACATCCTTTTCTGCCGTTTTTGTGGTCCTCTATGGAGCAGGCTCCCGGCGTACCGTACTCAACAAGCCCCGCATCCGCAGGATCTATGGAAACCCGTCCGTCCTCAAATACAAATGCGGGAATTCCCACATCACCGATTTCTTTGCACTTGTCAAATACAGGATTTTTGTCGCGAAGGCGGGTAAAAGCACCCATATTTCTTATATTTTCTCCGATATTAATATATTCAAACTCGTCTTCTCTTCCCTTAATTTGATCATGTACAAAATCACAGTAAGGGCAAGTTGGCATTCCATATATCTTTATCATGTTTTTACCTCCTTAAGTAAAGCTTTACATTACAAAATTCATAGTATCTGTATTATTTTCTTTTTTCAATATGTATAGGAATAATGTAAGAATAATTTTAGAATTTGTAGCGATAGGTAGACCCGGTGGGGCCTGCTTCGCCTGCCGCGGGCCCCACCGGGACGGACATCCTCTGTTTGTGGGGCCTGCTTCGCTTGCCGCGGGCCCCACCGGGACGGGCATCCTCTGTTTGTGGGGCCTGCTTCGCTTGCCGCGGGCCCCACAATTAAAGGTTTGTGACGCTCCGCATGCTCTTGTTTAGGTTTAAAGGCCCCACAATCCATGCTTCTTCGCTTTTTGCATGCTTCCCATCGGATTGGATGACCCCACTTATAGCGCAAAGCCGCAAATTTTATGTCCCTTCCGTTTACTACAAGCCCCACCGTGACGGACATCCTCTGTTTGTGGGGCCTACTTCGCTTGCCGCGGGCCCCACCGGGACGGGCATCCTCTGTTTGTGGGGCCTGCTTCGCTTGCCGCGGGCCCCACAATTAAAGGTTTGTGACGCTCCGCATGCTCTTGTTTAGGTTTAAAGGCCCCACAATCCATGCTTCATCGCTTTTTGCATGCCTCCCATCGGATTGGATGACCCCACTTATAGCGCAAAGCCGCAAATTTTATGTCCCTTCCGTTTACTACAAGCCCCACCGGGACGGACATCCTCTGTTTGTGGGGTCTGCTTCGCTTGCCGGCACAAAAAAGGAAGGATAGCAATTAGCTATCCTTCCTTTTAACTTTATGCGGAAGAAGGGCGCACGACGTCCGGGGGACGTCGGTATTGCGCGGACCGAAGTGAAACGTAGACCTTGAACGATGCAAAGCATCGTTTAAGGTCTTTCCGCATAAAAAGAGTAGGATGGCTTCTGCCATCCTACTCTTTTATGCGGAAGAAGGGACTTGAAAAAGTTTTCACCTCGGGAAATCCAGTAAAATAGGAGGATGCAGTACCAACACCTCCCGGGGTACCTTGGTGGGTACCTTACTTTTCTTTATTATCTTCCACATAATTCTCACCTATTCTATGTTGGCATTGATCTCTTTTACGATTTCAACAACCTCGATGTCCCCGTCAACAAGAATTTCAACAATAGGCTCTCTGCCATCTTCATTGGGGCCGTTAAGCCA
>JAIKXH010000135.1 GCA_024684215.1 Lachnospiraceae bacterium | reverse complement strand
AGAACGATAATTGGAATCGCTATATTTGCAATACCTTCAGGAATAGCATGAGCAAGTAAAAGTTCAATCTGATCTATATCGTCGGTAAATACTTTTTTTATCTTGCCGGTCCCAATTTCCTGAATATTTCCAAGAGGCTGTTTTTCGAGCTTTCCCTGAAGTGATATTCTCAAATTTTTAAGCGTGTTATAAGCACTGTAATGTGATAACGACAGTCCCTTTGTATAAAGTATCGCATACAATGCCTCGCATACTGTAACAGCGACCACCCTTATTAAGATAAACTTCGCTTCAAGCGTCTCCCCTCTTGTAAGCGGGCCTATAATCTGATACAGAAAAAAATATGGAATAACATTGGCGATTATCCCGAGCAGCATAAGCACGGCGGCACCGTAAGTGTACTTTAAGTATTTGCCTATATATGGCTTTACTTTTTTAAACATTATGATTCCCTCCGGAAAATAAAAAATCTCTTGCAGTTAGAACAATCTAACCACGAGAGATTTTATTATACTTTTAAAATATTATCTAACAGTTACAGACTATTTTTTAACACTTTTCGCTCATAATGCGCTTATGGTCTTCGGTAATACATAATATCACTTTTAAGACCTGAATTTCTTGCTGAAAGCTTTCGGTGTAATCCCGTACTTATTGCAGAATGCTTTTGCAAAATGACTCAGATTGTTATATCCGGATTTGTAAGCTACCTCAGATACGCTCTCTTCACCACCCTCCAGAAGCGAAGCGGCGTATTCTAACCGTTGGTTGATTACATAATCATGAAGCGATGTACCGTATAGTGCTCTGAATACCCTGTTCAATTTGGATACACTCATTGAAAGCTCTTCCGAAACATTTACTGCATCATAATCTTCATAAGGTTTAATCTGTATCTTTTCCCTCAAGGATTTAATTGCCTCAGAATCCTTTCTGTCCGCAAAACATCCGATGTCCTCCGGAGATTTCTTCTTGTCACGAGCCACTCCAAACAGCACAAGAGCTGTAAGCTCCACCATTTTTGTCTCGAGAAATGCACTTTTAAATTCTCTGTACTTGTCAGACGAATCTATCTCGGAAAGTATTCTGTGCATGTCCGGCGTTATAGCCGTTAAGCCCACATTTTTATACAAAATTTCTTTGAGCTTTATTGCATCTTTCTTGTCAAAAAGATCTCCCACAATCTGTTCAAATCTTTCAACCTTCATCTGAATAGATTTGAATTTAAAGCTCTCCCCCGCTGCATAGTACATGGTTGTTTTGGCATCGTTATTCCTATATACGCATACATCCCCAACCTTCATTTTCACATGTACTTTACCGCCATGGTTCGCATCCCTGATAACATCCCAGGAGATTTCTTTATTCAGATTAAAAATAATCTGAATCTCATCCTGCCCCAGATTGTTTGGCCTCTCAGCCTCCAGCCCGGTGACAAAAGTCAAATCCCAGTTATAAAACCAGATATCACTTTTGGAACCCAGACCGGAGATTCTGAGGTTACCGTAATTTTCGGGAAACTTTTTTAATCCTTTTAGATAATCGTAAATTGATTCATCTTGAATAATCTTTTTCTGCATAAATTACCGGATATAAATACTCAAAACTTTTTATATCAATTACTTCTGTACATTAAAAGCTTTCATTCCGGGATATACTGCAGAAGCCCCAAGCTGCTCTTCAATGCGAAGAAGCTGGTTGTACTTTGCAACACGCTCCGAACGTGAAGGAGCACCGGTCTTGATCTGGCAAGTGTTAAGAGCAACCGCAAGATCTGCGATAGTGGTATCTGCAGTCTCTCCCGAACGGTGTGAAGATATAGCGGTATATCCTGCCTTGTGAGCCATCTTGATAGCCTCGAGGGTCTCTGATACAGAACCGATCTGGTTAAGCTTGATAAGGATTGAGTTACCTGCTCCAAGAGAAATTCCTTTTGAAAGTCTCTCAGTATTTGTAACAAAGAGATCGTCTCCTACAAGCTGAACCTTGTGGCCGATCTTTGCGGTCATTCTCTGCCATCCTTCCCAGTCCTCCTCATCGAGTCCGTCCTCGATTGAGATGATGGGATATTTATCTACAAGAGCTTCCCAGTGAGCGATAAGCTCGTCTGAAGTGAAGTCCTTGCCTGACTTGGGCTGATGGTAGAATCCCTTGCCCTTTTCGCTCTTCCACTCAGAAGATGCAGCGTCCATAGCGATCATGAAATCCTTTCCGGGCTCAAATCCTGCCTTTTTAATAGCCTCAAGAATCTTCTCAATAGCTTCCTCATCGCTCTTAAGCTTGTTGGGAGCGAATCCTCCTTCGTCACCTACGGCGGTAACATCATCCATCTCTTTGATAAGAGACTTAAGAGTATGGAATACTTCTGCGCACCATCTAAGGGCTTCCTTAAATGAAGGAGCACCTACAGGCATGATCATAAACTCCTGAGTATCTACAGCGCTGTCTGCGTGAGCACCGCCGTTTAAGATATTCATCATAGGTACGGGAAGCTTGGTTCCCTGTACGCCACCGAGGAAACGATAAAGAGGCATTCCCATTGATACGCTGGCAGCTCTTGCTGCTGCAATTGATACTGCGAGGATTGCGTTTGCTCCAAGGTTTGATTTGTCCTTAGTTCCGTCAGCTTTAAGCATAGCTCCGTCAACTGCATATGTATCAGATGCATCGATTCCTTTAATTGCATCATTTATAACTGTATTAATGTTGTTTACAGCCTTGGAAACACCCTTTCCGAGATATCTTCCCTTGTCCCCGTCACGAAGCTCAAGAGCCTCGAATTCACCGGTGGATGCTCCGCTGGGTGCGGTTCCGAATGCAACGGTTCCGTCAGCTAAAAAAATCTGTGCCTCTACGGTAGGATTACCTCTTGAGTCTAAGATTTCTCTGCCGATTACCTTTTCAATAGTCATGTTAGCCATATTATGGTCTCCTTTCAAAAATGCTTTTGCATTATTTTTTAATTTTATACATACGAAGGAACTGTTCCAAACCCACTAAGGAACAGTTCCGTTATTCTCAAATAGAGGCGGCCCGAATTTCCGCCGGTAAGAAGAGAACTCGCATATGATTTACTCAGTGGTTAGTTTAATCTAACTATCATATAAAAGTCAAGGCAGTTTTTCAACAAACTGCCCTAATGAGAAATATTTATCGTTACTCTTTGTTTTACAGGATATTAAAATCTGTCCTTATCTACCTTAAAAAAGAAATAAGACACAGTCCTAATCTTCCTTCTCCACAGGATACCTGCCGTCAAAACATGCCGCGCAGAAATGATCCTCCGGAAGCCCCGAAAGTCGCCTTGCATCCTCTACAGATAAAAATCCGAGAGAATCCGCTCCTATCATCTTGCATATCTCATCAACGGAATGGTGAACCGCAATGAGATTTTCAGTGGAATCAACATCCGTTCCGTAGTAGCAGGGATTTAAGAAAGTGGGCGAAGATATTCTCATATGGACTTCCTTCGCTCCGGCTTTTCTGATCATCGCTACGATTCTTTCGCTAGTTGTTCCTCTGACGATTGAGTCGTCTACGAGGACGACGCTTTTACCTTTAAGCACGGAAGATATCGCACCCATCTTTTGCTGAACCAAAGACTCTCTGAGGCTCTGCTCTGGGGCGATAAATGTACGTCCGATATATTTGTTTTTTATGAGTCCTATACCGTAAGGTATTCCTGATTTTTCAGCAAATCCGATCGCAGCATCAAGCCCGGAATCCGGAACGCCTATAACGATATCAGCCTTTGCGGGATGGCTCTCTGCCAGGAAATGTCCCGCTCTTACTCTTGCATCATGCACGCAGACTCCCTCTATGGTAGAATCCGGTCTTGAAAAATAAATATATTCAAATACGCAAAGCTTTGGAACGGCTTTGTTACAATGGGTCTCGATACTTCTAAGTCCGTCGCCGTCAACAACTATTATCTCACCGGGCTTAACATCTCTGACAAAAGTAGCCCCCACTGCGGAAAGCGCACAGCTCTCCGAGGCAAATACGATGCTTCCGTCCTCGGTTTTACCGTATACAAGAGGTCTCATTCCGAGAGGATCCCTACAAGCCATAAGCTTTGTGGGAGATGTGAGGACAAGCGAATAAGCCCCCTTTATTTCTTCCATTGCCGCTTCAAGAGCGGTTTCGATAGAGGGCTTTTCAAGTCTTTTTCTTGTAATTATATATGATATTACTTCAGTGTCTGAAGTGGTCTGAAAAATGCAGCCTTTAAGCTCTAATTCTCTTCTAAGCTTAGAGGAGTTGGTAAGGTTGCCGTTGTGGCAAAGTGCCAGCTGACCTTTTACGTGGCGGACAACCATCGGTTGGGCATTAAGTGCGCTTCCTCCTCCTGTTGTGGCATATCTTACATGTCCTACAGCTATCTGACCACATCCGAGGCTTTCAAGCTGCGAAGCCGGAAATACGTCGTTTACGAGGCCCGGCGCTTTATGGTACCTGATATTCCTGTCCTCGTTTATGGCCATGCCTGCTGCCTCCTGGCCTCTGTGCTGGAGCGCAGTAAGCCCAATGGCAACCGTATACGGCAAAGCTTTCTTTTCGGGCGACCATATTCCGAATACGCCGCATTCTTCTCTTAATTCTTCCATTTGAAATTCCTTTATATTACGTTTTTGAGATATAAATTTAATATCCCATCAAATATTTGTCGACCTGAGCCGCACATCCGCGTCCTTCGGCTATAGCCCATACCACAAGAGACTGACCTCTGTGCATATCACCTGCGGTATATATTCCGGGTACGGAAGTTGCATAGGAATCTTCCGAAGTTTCAACGACACCGCGATTAGTAAGCTTTACTCCAAAGCTTTCTGCGGTGTACTCCTCGCATCCCACAAATCCGGCTGCTATAAGGAGCATATCGCAGGGAATTTCCTTTTCAGAGCCTGCAACCTCGCTCATCTTTCCGCCTTCCCACTTAAGCTTTACGGTAACGATACTTTTAATCTCACCTTTTTTACCGGTGTTGACCTTTTTTACGGTGGTTTCAAAGATTCTCGGATCTTCGCCGAATTTATATATAGCTTCCTCGTGACCGTAATCTGTCTTTAGTACCTTGGGCCATTCGGGCCAGGGATTGCTTGCGCTCCTCTTTACCGGAGGCTTGAGCATCATCTCAAGCGCTGTAACGGATTTGCAGCCCTGACGTATAACGGTTCCGATACAGTCATTGCCGGTATCGCCGCCGCCTACTACCACAACCGCTTTTCCCTTTGCAGAATGTTTAAAATTAATTGAAACATTGGTATCTTCATCTGCCTCTGCTTTTTCGAAAGCTTTCAGGACATCCTTTGTTGCGGATGTGAGGAAATCCACCGCATAGTATACTCCGTCTATAAGCTTTTGGGTACCTTTTGCGGGTGTATTTTTATCGGAATTTTTCTTACCTTTTTCCTGTTCTGCCTTTACTTCTTCCATGGCAACCGCGAGCCCTCTCGCCTTTTTTGCACCGCAGCACAAAACTATGGCGTCAAACTCCTTAGAAAGTTCTTTAACCTGCTCGGCCGCTTCGATATTACAGCCGGTCTTAAAGACAACTCCTTCTTTTTCCATAAGGGCCTGTCTTCTGAGGATCACTTTTTTATCAAGCTTCATATTGGGGATTCCGTACATGAGAAGACCGCCGATCCTGTCCTCTCTCTCAAACACGGTCACAAGATGTCCCCTGTGGTTAAGCTGGTCTGCGGCAGCAAGGCCCGATGGTCCGCTACCGATCACAGCTACCTTTTTTCCGCTCCTTTTCTCAGGGGGATTGGGTTTCATATAGCCCCTCTCATAAGCCGTCTCTATAAGAAATTTCTCGTTGTCGTGAACCGTTACGGACTCTCCCCACTGGCCACACATACAAGCTTTTTCACAAAGTGCGGGGCATACTCTTCCGGTAAACTCAGGAAAATTGTTTGTTTTTATAAGTCTCTCAAATGCATGCTTTTCATGGCCTTTATATATCTCATCGTTCCACTCCGGTATCAGATTGTGAAGCGGACATCCTACGACCATCCCGGAGAGTTTCATTGCCGACTGGCAAAAGGGTACTCCGCAATCCATACACTTTGAGGCCTGCTCACGTCTTTCTTTTTCGGATAAAGAAGTATAAAATTCTGAAAAGCTTTTAATGCGTTCCTCGCAAGAAACCTTTGGGTTTTCTTTTCTATCTACTTCCATAAAACCTGTAAGTTTACCCATTTTGATAAATCTCCTTCAATAATCAGATACTCATTCTTTATCAAATAAAAATCCTGCTTGTTATGCGTTCTTGCACATCTCTTCAAAAGCCTCAAGCACTGCCTTGTCATAGGGAATACCCTGCTCTTCATTCTTGCCGATAAGTGTCTGCATTTTAAAGTAATCGTTCGGAACTACCTTTTTGAAATCGGGCAGATACTCCTCTAAATTCTCAAGCACCTCCGATGCAAACTCAGAACCGGTCTCTTTTACGTAATCCTTTAAAATATCTTCAAGCTCCAAAATATCGTATTTTTCGGTAACCTCCGTGAGTGAAACCATATCTTTGTTGGTACGAAGATAAAGTGTATGCTCTCTGTCCAAAACATAGGCTATACCGCCACTCATACCTGCAGCGAAGTTTTTACCGGTGTGTCCCAAAATAACAGCTCTTCCTCCGGTCATATACTCAAGACCGTGATCTCCGCATCCTTCGGCTACTGCAACTGCACCGGAGTTTCTTACGCAAAATCTCTCACCCGCTCTGCCGCAAAAATATGCCTTACCGGAAGTAGCGCCATACAAAGCCACATTACCCACGATAACATTCTCGCCGGCCTTGAATGCTGCGCCCTCGGGAGGGGTAACTATAAGCTTACCGCCGGATAATCCTTTTCCGAAACCGTCGTTGGCGTCTCCGGAAAGTCTGATTGTGATACCCTTTGGAAGGAAAGCGCCAAATGACTGTCCGCCGCCTCCAAAGGCATTTATAGTAAGCGTATCCTCGGAAAGCGTATTGCCGAATTTTTTGGTTACTTCGCTTCCCAAAATCGTTCCAAAGCTCCTGTCGGTACTTGATACCTCTATATCTACTCTGCTGCCCTTAACAGTCTTTGCGGCCTTACTGTCCTCGGCTTTTTCAAGAACATTTTTAAAAGCGGGAATAAGTACGGTTACATCCTTGGTTTTTTCAAGTCCCAAAGGATCTAATCTCTCCCCTCCGAAATGAACAGGTACGATATTTCCGCTTTCGTCCTTTGGAAGCGCCTCTGTAGATAAAACGTATGAAAGGTCGATAACTCCGGCTCTGTTTGAAGCATGAACCTCTTTCTTTTTGAGAAGATCGCTTCTTCCAACCATCTCATCCACGCTTCTAAAGCCGTTTTCAGCCATAATCTCACGAAACTGTCTGGCAATAAATATCATAAAGTTCATAACATGCTCAGGCTTACCGGCAAAACGCTTTCTAAGCTCTGCATTCTGAGTAGCGATACCTGCAGGGCAGGTGTCCTTTGAGCATACTCTCATCATCATGCAGCCCATACACACAAGGGGTGCGGTGGCAAATCCGAATTCCTCGGCACCTAAAAGTGCAGCAATAGCCACATCTCTGCCGCTCATAAGCTTACCGTCCGTTTCAAGGACGACTCTGTCCCTGAGGCCGTTTTCGACAAGACATTTATGTGCCTCAGCAAGTCCAACCTCCCAGGGAAGTCCTGCGTGATGGATGGATGAAATGGGTGCTGCTCCGGTTCCGCCGTCATATCCGGAAATAAGTATTACGTCAGCTCCGGCTTTTGCAACACCGCTTGCTATGGTTCCTACGCCCGCCTCAGATACAAGCTTTACGGAAATTCTTGCGTTTCTGTTGGCATTTTTTAAATCATAAATTAGCTGCGCAAGGTCCTCTATTGAATAAATATCATGATGAGGAGGCGGCGATATTAAAGATACTCCGGGTGTTGAAAATCTCGTTCCGGCTACCCAAGGGTATACCTTCTTTCCGGGCAGATGTCCGCCTTCGCCGGGCTTTGCACCCTGCGCCATTTTAATCTGTATTTCCTTAGCGCTGGTAAGATATTCGCTGGTAACTCCGAATCTGCCCGAAGCCACCTGCTTTACAGCGCTGTTTTTAATCGTTCCAAATCTGGAAGACAGCTCTCCGCCTTCACCGGTGTTTGACTTTCCTCCAAGTCTGTTCATAGCTTCAGCAAGGCACTCGTGGGCTTCCTGCGAAAGTGATCCGTAGCTCATGGCTCCGCTCTGGAATCGCTTTACAATGGAGTCCTCACTCTCAACTTCATCTATGGAAACAGGCTTTCCGGCAGGTACTATCTCGAAAAGGCTCCTTAATGTGTGAGGATGCTTTTCGTCATCAACCATATCGGTATATACTCTGAATCTGTCGTAATCTCCGCTTCTTACGGCTTGCTGAAGCGTTACTATTATTTCCGGGCTGTATAAATGATCCTCTTTGTCCGCGCCGCTTCTAAGGCCGTGCATACCTACTGAATCAAGTCTTTCATCCACGGGAAGTCCCAAAGGATCGAAGGCTTTATCGTGTCTGTATGTCACATCCTCGGAAATCTCCTTAAGTCCTACACCTCCGACATGACAAACAGTACCTGTAAAATATCTGTCGATAACTTCCTTTGAAAGTCCCACAGCCTCGAAAATTCTTGCGGACTGATATGACTGAAGCGTAGAAATTCCCATTTTTGCGGCAATTTTTACAACACCGCCCAAAAGCGCTTTATTGTAATCGTCTACTGCGGTCGTGTAATCCTTGTCAAGAAGTCCGTTTTCGATGAGTTCTCCTATACATTCATGTGCTAGATAAGGATGGAGCGCACGCACACCGTAGCCCATAAGAGCCGCACACTGATGAACGTCTCTTACTTCACCGCTTTCCAAAATAAGTGAAACTGCGGTACGCTTTCTGGTGCGCACAAGATGCTGCTCAACAGACGAAACTGCCAAAAGTGAAGGAATAGGAACGTGGTTTTCATCCACACCTCTGTCCGACAAAATAATAATGTTTTTACCTAAAAGAGCTGCTCTGTCTACAGCTACATTTAACTGATCGAGGGCCTTTTCAAGAGAAGTGTTTTTATAGTATAAAATTGAGATAACCTCAGGCTTAAATCCTTCTCTGTCAAGGGTTTTGATCTTCATCAGATCCACACCCGTAAGGATGGGATGTTCAATTTCAAGTACGCGGCAGTTTGAACTTTTTTCCTGTAAAAGGTCACCGTCTGATCCGATATAGACCGTGGTATCGGTAACTACCTTTTCTCTGAGCGAATCAATCGGAGGATTTGTTACCTGCGCAAACTGCTGTTTGAAATAATGGAAAAGCGAAGGATGCATATTTGAGAGCATGGCAAGAGGCACATCGTGTCCCATGGATGCAGTGGGTTCTACACCGTTTACTGCCATGGGAAGGATCTGCACCTTTACATCCTCATAATTGTATCCGAACACTTTATAGAGCCTGTCACGAAGCTTTTGATCGTGAACGGGAACCTTTTTGTTCGGAATTGAAAGACTCCTTAGTTTTAATAAGCTCTGGTCGAGCCATTCGCCGTAAGGTCTCTTGGTAGCGTAGTACTCCTTACATTCTTCGTCGGAAATAATACGCTTTTGTTTTGTATCTACCAGCAAAATTCTACCGGGTGAAAGTCTTGATTTTTTAACGATGTGCTCCGCAGGGATATCGAGTACGCCGACCTCGGAGCTTAAGATAAGCCTTCCGTCGTCAGTTACATAATATCTCGAAGGTCTGAGACCGTTTCTGTCAAGCGTCGCTCCGACTACATCACCATCGGTGAATAGTATAGCCGCAGGTCCGTCCCAGGGCTCCATCATTGTTGCATAATAGTGATAAAAATCCTTTCTCTCCTGCTTCATGAAACCGTTGTGTTTCCAAGGTTCCGGAACCAGCATCATCATTGCGAGAGGAAGGTCCATACCATTCATATATAAAAATTCCAAAGTGTTATCAAGCATGGCTGAATCAGAGCCTGAACTTGAGATAACAGGATAGATTTTGTCAGTGTCTTTTTCATCAAAAGCAGGCGTCATTGTCTCACGCCTTGCAAGCATACGGTCCGCGTTACCCCTTATCGTATTGATCTCTCCGTTATGAGCGATCATTCGATAAGGGTGTGCGCGATTCCAAGAGGGAGTAGTATTAGTTGAAAACCTGGAGTGTACAAGAGCTATAGCGCTCTTGTACTCCTTGCTTCTCAAATCTTCATAAAAGGCACGGAGCTGCCCTACCAGGAACATGCCTTTGTAAACAATGGTTCTTGAGGAAAATGAGCAAATATAAGTATCCTCCGAACTCTGCTCGAACTCACGTCTCACAACGTAAAGTCTTCTGTCGAATTCGTATCCGCGCGCGGTATCTTCAGGTCTTTTTACAAAGCACTGTGCTATATAAGGCATACAATCAAGTGCTTTTTTGCCAAGGATTTCGGGCGAAACCGGAACATCTCTCCATCCGAGGAATGGCAGTCCTTCTTTTTCAAGAATGACTTCAAGCATACGTTTAGCAAAGGTTCTTTTAAGTTTATCGCTTGGGAGAAAGAACATTCCGATTCCGTAATCACCCGCATTTCCTATTTGGATACCTGCGCTTTTAGCGGACTTCTTAAAAAAGCCATGGGAAATCTGAAGGAGGATTCCGACACCGTCTCCGACCTGACCGGTCGCGTCTTTTCCTGCGCGGTGTTCGAGCTTTTCCACTATAGTAAGCGCGTCGTCAAGCACACGGTAATCGCCGTGGCCGTCAATATTGACGATCATGCCGATTCCGCATGCGTCACGCTCCAAATCATAATTAATACTTTGATGATAATCCTTATTATCTGCAGATGTTATATTGCTCATTTTTGACCTCTGTAGTGCTTATTTTTTTAATAAAGTCTATATCAAACACTTCTCTAATGCTTTTTCCTACAGCTTATCTTAATGAAAAGAGAAGCTCCCCGTATGTAGGATAAGGAATATAGCTGTCGGGAATCATGCCTTCGGCTACATCAACATAGGACCTTAATACTTCCATATCTGAAAGTACGGTTTCCTGATAGAACTTTGCGCATGAAAGAGCATCACTGTTTTCTTCCGCTGCCTTGGTATCCTCTGAAAGCTTTTCAAGGGATCTGAGTATCTTGCCTGAAAGGACATCAAGCTTTGATGCAATGTTTGACTCAAGCACGCAAGGTGAGTCGGGAAGGAGGCTCTTTTTCTTTTCTGCTTCGCAAAGTACATCCGACTGGTAAGCGATAAGTCCGTCAAAGAAGTCCTTTCTTACCATCTCTTGTAAGGTAAGTGACTCAATATGAAGAGTCTTTGAGTAATTCTCAAGGAGGATCTCATATCTTGAGAAGATCTCTTCCTTGGTGAAAATCTTATGCTTGGTGAAGAGCTCTACACTCTTGTCTGAAATCCACCTGGGCATTGCATCGGGAAGGCTCTTTAAGTTGTCAAGTCCTCTCTTTTCCGCCTCTTCAACCCATGCATCTGTATATCCGTTTCCGTTAAATACAACCTTTTTGTGCTCTGAAAGAAGCTTCTTTAAAAGTTCCTCAATCTTTGCAGAAAGTTCTTCCTTTGATACATCCTTAAGACATTCATAAATTCTCTCAAGTGCTTCTGCAACTGCAGTGTTAAGTACGATGTTTGCATTTGCTACGGAGATCGATGAACCGGGCATACGGAACTCAAATTTATTACCGGTAAATGCAAAAGGTGATGTACGGTTTCTGTCGGTGGTATCCTTTTGGATATGAGGAAGTACCTCAGCTCCCATCTCCATCTGTGTCTTTCCGATTTCTGTGAACTTCTTACCCTGCTCGATGGAATCCAAAATAGCCTGAAGCTCGTCTCCTACGAATACGGATACGATAGCGGGCGGTGCCTCGTTTGCTCCGAGTCTGTGGTCGTTTCCGGCTGAAGCAACGGATACTCTTAAGATATCCGAATACTCATCAACCGCTGAAATAACTGCCATCAAGAACAATAAAAATTCTTTGTTTTCCGCAGGATGCTTTCCGGGATTTAAAAGGTTGATTCCGGTATTTGTCTGGATTGACCAGTTGTTGTGCTTACCTGATCCGTTTACACCCGCAAAAGGCTTCTCGTGAAGAAGGCATGCAAATCCTCTCTTGTCGGCAACCTTTTTCATAACTTCCATTGTGAGCTGGTTGTGGTCAACAGCAACATTGGCTGTCTCAAATACAGGTGCAAGCTCGTGCTGTGAAGGAGCTACCTCATTGTGCTTTGTCTTTGCGGGAACGCCAAGCTTCCAAAGCTCCTCATCAAG
>JAIKXH010000116.1 GCA_024684215.1 Lachnospiraceae bacterium | reverse complement strand
AGCAGAAAAAACAGTGACAATTTTGAGTAATAAAGAAATGTATTTTTTCATTGTTTTCACCTATAATTAAAGTAATATGTTTTTTGTCTTTCTGGATTCTATCATTTAGTTTAAAAACATTCTATATGGCAAAGCTATTTTTTATCCTTTTTTAATAGCTTTTATAATTTGTTAATCGAAGCGGGAAGCAAAATGCTTCTTTAAGCGAGAATCGAAATAATCGAAAGGAACAGGGTGAAAAAATGAGAAAAGCCAATACTGAAAAAGAGAATGCAATCAGGGAAAAGATGATAAAGGAACTCTATGCCAATGAGTATAATTCCTTTATAGGCTTTGAGATATTGGAACTTAGCCCTACATACAGTAAGGCGCGGATAAAGTTTGAAGAGAGGCTCCAAAATACATACGGAAGTATTCACGGAGGAGCACTTTTATCGTTTGTGGACGCCATGGCAGGGGCCACCGGAAGCATGAACGGATATTATGTAACAACGGTCTCGGCAAACCTTAATTTCCTGCTTCCTGCGGTAAACACGGAATATATATACTGTGAATGCTTAAAGCTAAAAACCGGTAAGCATATTTTGGTATATGATATAAGAGTTACAGACGATAACGGAAATCTGCTTGACAGCGGAGAATTTTCTTTCTTTGCCAGTAAGATTTCTGTTCTCGATGATAATCTTAGATTCGGATGATCAAAAGGTGACTTACCTAAATTGCACGGTACATATCACAAATAACCATAGGAAGATGAATTTAGAAGGAGTATGTATGGCGGAAAAATTCCCTGACGGAACACTTATAGAGGATTTCTTTTTAGACAACAAAGAACCTGATGAGAGCAAGTACGGTAAAAAATATATCGTAACTGATTATGGTATAAAGGACGACGGAAATGTCTATACCGAAGCCTTTCAAAAACTTATAGATGATATTTATGAAGCCGGTGGTGGAGCGGTCACCATTCCCAAAGGCGTGTATAAAACCGGTGCACTATTTTTCAAACAGGGTGTAAATCTATATCTGGAAGAGGGCGGAACGCTTCTTGGAAGCGATGATATTGCAGATTACCCTGTTTGCGATACAAGAATCGAGGGAGAAAGCTGTAAGTATTTCTCGGCTCTTATAAATGCAGAAGGCATAGACGGGTTTTTACTTGGCGGAAAAGGAACCATAGACGGTAACGGTCATAAATCGTGGAGAGCTTTCTGGATAAGAAGGAAATGGAACCCGAACTGCACAAACAAAGACGAGCAGAGGCCGAGACTTATATATCTTTCAAACTGCAAAAATGCCGTACTTTCCGGCGTAACGATGCAAAATTCTCACTTTTGGACAAATCATATATATAAATGCAATCACATAAAATTTTTGAGACTTAAGATTCTATCCCCCGGTCAGCCTGTAAATGCACCGAGTACAGATGCCATAGATATTGATGTTTGCAGTGATGTGCTTGTAAAAAAATGCTACATGGCCGTAAACGATGATGCGGTAGCGCTAAAGGGCGGAAAAGGACGAAATGCAGATAAACTGCTTGAAAATGGAGGAAATGAGCGTATAGTTATAGAGGACTGTGATTACGGTTTTTGCCACAGCTGTTTAACTTTTGGCTCTGAATCGATATATGACAGAAACGTCATTATGAGAAGAATAAAGGTAAGCGAAGGCAAAAATATAGTATGGCTTAAGTTCCGCCCGGATACTCCCCAGCATTATGAGTATTGCGAGATCAGCGATATAGAGGGAAATATTAACAATTTCCTGAATGTGGGACGCTGGAAACAATTTGCTGATGGGTCTTCAATCGAAAATCCGATGATATCAAGGGCAAATAATTTCTATATGCATGATTGCAGGATTAATTGCAACATGTTTTATAATGTTCCGGAGCTTTCCGGCGATTTTATAATAAAGGATATTGTCTTAAGGGATATATCCGCTACAGAGCGCTTTAAAAGTAAAAGTCCCGAATTTGTTCAGGAAAAGGGCCTTACTTTTGAGTAATAAATATATTTAAAAAGAGGAGTTTTGAAAAATGAAAAGAGAAATTATTGCAGGTATCGCTGCAGCATTTGTTTTGGCTACAACAGGATGTGCTTCTTCTGCCGCTGATTCGGACATCATCGGGGGAGCAGATGCGCCTACCGCAATCGCAATCGAACCTTCGGATGATGCAGAGACCGTATCCGAGGCTCTTACAGACGATGCTATATTAAAGGCGGTTGCAAATTATTGCAGTACTGTAAATCCCGACCTTAAGGAAATAATCGAAAACGGTGAGTATGACGCTTATTTTGAAATAGAGTCAACCGATGATAATCAGGTAGTTGTACTTTATCGTTCATACACTGCGGCAATCGTTCGCTACTATGTAGATCGCGCTACAGGTGATACATATGTTACCGAGTTCGTATCAGGGATTACACCCGAAGAGGAGCGCACTGAAGAGAGCTTTAACGTAAATGACTACATTCAGTAAATGTTAGAGTATAGCAAGAATAGCAAAATTTGTATTGGGGTATTATTAAAGGAGAAGGTATAGATGATCAGAAAAGGATTTAAAATGAAGCTGTATCCCGGAATGGAGGCCGAATATGAAAAGCGTCATAATGAGCTTTGGCCGGAAATGCAGGACATGATTCATGAATACGGGGGAAGAAATTATTCTATTTTTCTTGATAGAGAGACCCTGGTTTTGTATGGATACATAGAGATTGAGGACGAAGAGAAATGGGCTAAAGGAGCCGATACCGCAATCAACCGCAAATGGTGGGATTTTATGGCGGATATAATGGAGACCAACCCTGACAACAGTCCCGTTTCAGTGGATTTACACCCGGTATTCCATCTGGACTGAAATACTAATTGTTAAAAAACAGAGAAAATAGAGTAAAATGAATATAGAATTTGTCTTTTTGTATTTGTAGAAAAAAGCTGATAATATAACTTTGTTCATCGGAGGGTGAGTTATTCGTGGGAAATAACGAGCCGGATAAGATGTATGGTTGAAAAACCGGATTCTTATCCGGCTTTTTTGCTTTATAGGAAATTTCTCCTGACGGAGAAATCGCGTATTAAAAACGCCCGGGCAAGACCGGGCGCAAAAACTCAGACTGTGGTTTAGAAGATATAGAATCCTTCTTCACCATAATCGTCGTCAACTTCTTCAGTTAGGAAGTAATGCATATCAAGTAGATCTCCAACGGACATTTTTTTGATCTCACTTGCAGTCATTCCTTCTCTGCTATATCGCCTCCAAAAACTATATAGATGTATTTAGAGTAAAGTAGCGCTTCTACCGATTCGCCTTCCGATAAACAGAGCGATTCCCTTCCAATCTGTTTTTCTTTTGCCTTTTCTGGATAATTAAGGTAAAGGAGAAGAGGCGTATTCTCTATCATCTTGTCAATGATATCGTATATCTGCTTTTTAGCTTTTCTTTTATTTTTGACATAAAAATCCAGGTGGAGGTCAGAGACATATATTATCTTTGCATTGTATACTAAGTCATATTTTCCCAGATGATTCTTGGGTTTTAGCCCAACAGGTGAAAGGCAACCTATCGATCCCTTAAAATCAATATCCAATAATTCTACATTATCAGTAATTCCCATGATTTTATCCCTACCTATCAATAAGTATCTAAGCAGATTAGACGCCTTTATCAACAAACGCGTAAAGAATTCCTCGCATCTTGTACTACGCAGTTATAAATCTTTCTTTGAAACAACTAAAACTTTTAATCCTTTGCTTTATCCTCAAGCTCCTTAATTACGTCATTAACAGTTTTTGCAAATTCTTCTCGCAATACTCCATGCCCCATAGGCATCATTATATCATTTAAATCACCAATCCAAATAGTATAAAAAAACTATCCCTCTTTCATACATCATTTTTCCACATAAAACAAGGCTTCTAAGGCCCGGTCACTCTGCCGACGAACAATGGGACCCCTGTGCGGCTAAACAGTTGATAATACTGCGTTTCGACAGTATCCACATATATGTTTACTGTTGAAAAATGCCCTAAAAAGCGTCATTTTGATGTCTATTTTTTCTGTTTTTTCGGCTTTTTGGCGTCATTTTGACACAAAAAAACCCTCGGTTCTAAACCGAAGGCTTGTTACTAAAACGACCATAATATTCCGTTTTCTGCGAATCCACATTTATGTTCATCGTAGCTCTTGAACTATGCGAGACATCTACATTATACCCTGAAATAACGAAAATCTCCTTTATCATTTTCAGCGGGCCTGCTTGCTTGATGAGTTCATGTTATCATCTCAACAAAAGAAATAAAAGTTAGAGATTTACTCTATACTACTCTGTACGTTTTTAAAAAAGGACTCCCTGTCGGAAGCCCTTTAATTAATTGATCTCTTTGACACTATTCTACGTTACTCAAGAACGTCCTCACTCTCAAATATGAACTCGTCATACGAATCAATGATTTCACCGGAATTATCATCTATATTATACAGCTTGAT
>JAIKXH010000090.1 GCA_024684215.1 Lachnospiraceae bacterium | reverse complement strand
CTGAAATCTAAAAAACGGTAATAATTCAGATATCGCTGTGTCCGCTTGAACACAGCGGTATTTGTTTTAACAATATAAGGGGATAACAAAAAATAGGAAGAGGTACACAATGATAGATTTTACAAAACTTGCAGATCCTGAATTTTTTGCAGAGAACAAATTGCCTGCCCATTCGGATCACAAGACCGATTTTGAAAAGGCGGGCGGCAGCGTAACATGCCTTGACGGTCTTTGGAAATTTAAGTATTCGAGAAACCCCGAGGAAGTCTCGGGGGGCTTTTATTCACAGGACTATGACTGCAATTCGTGGGAGGATATCAGGGTTCCTGCGCATATTCAGCTCGAAGGCTATGATAAGCCTCAGTATGTGAATTTGCAGTATCCCTTTGACGGAAGAGAAGAGTGTGAGCCCGGCGAGGTGCCCATGCAGTTCAATCCTGTGGGAAGCTATGTAAAGTCAGTGGAGCTTAAAGGCGTTTCGGATAACGAGACTTTCATACTTTCATTTGAAGGTGTGGAGAGCAGCTTCGCTTTATGGGTAAACGGAGAATACGTCGGATATTCCGAGGGCTCGTTTTTGCCTGCGGAGTTTGATGTGTCTGCTTTTGTAAACGAAGGGGTAAACAAGATTGCTCTGGCTGTATTTAAATGGAGCGCATCAAGCTGGGCAGAGGATCAGGATTTCTTTAGATTTTCCGGTATTTTCAGAAGCGTAAAGCTTTACAGATACGCAAAGCCTTATGTCATCGATTTAAAGGTTGTATGTGACCTTTCGGACAGCTTTAAAGAGGGAAAGGTATCGGTAAGTGCATTAACCGACGGTGATATCGATACTGAGCTTCAAATCATTAAAATAGGTCGAAGCGACCTTGCCATGCCCAGTGAAGACTATCCCGCATACTGGTCAGCCGATGAAAAAGGAGAGGTCGTTTACAGCGAAAAGGTATCGCTTAAAGAGGGCGATAACAGCTTTAATATAGATGTAAAAGAGCCTCTTTTGTGGAGCGCTGAGGCACCGAACCTTTACAAGGTAAAGCTTGGATGTGCGTCAACACTTTTCGGCTTCAGAAAGTTTGAAGTTAAGGGCGGCATAATGTATCTAAACGGTAAGCGCATTATATTCAAGGGCGTAAACCGTCATGAATTCAGCGGTATAAAGGGCAGAGTTCCGGATCTGTCGGAGCTTTGGACGGATATTGTGACCATGAAACGCCACAATATAAATGCTATCAGAACATGCCACTATCCTGACAATTCACCCATATATGAGCTCTGTGACAGATTGGGACTTTATATGATAGCGGAGACTGATCTAGAGACTCACGGTATATGGACTCCTATTTTATGGGGTTCAAAGGACATAGATAAGGCAATCCCCGGCAATAATCCCAAGTGGAAGGGTATGGTCGTTGACAGAGCGCAGAGAATGTATGAGAGGGATAAAAACCATCCCGCGATACTTCTTTGGTCATGCGGAAACGAGTCATTTGGCGGAACAAATATCAAAGCCATGGCTGACTTTTTCAGAAGCGTAGACCACACCAGAATCGTTCACTACGAGGGTGTGTTCAACGACAGAAGAGTTGATGGCATAAGCGATGTGGAGAGCCAGATGTACACTCCTGTCGAGAAGATAAAGGAGTTTTTGGCAAAGGACAGCAGCAAGCCTTTTATCATGTGCGAGTATATGCATGCCATGGGAAATTCCTGCGGTGCTATGCATAAGTATACTGACTACGCTGAAACAGAGTCTCATTTCCAGGGCGGATTTATCTGGGATTATATAGATCAGTCACTTAATGCAACCGACAGATACGGTGTAAAATATCAAAAATACGGCGGAGATTTTGACGAGAGACCTGCCGATTATCAGTTTAGCGGAAACGGTATAGTTTACGGCGGATCGAGACTTCCTTCTCCAAAGATGCAGGAGGTTAAGTTCAATTACAGAAACATAAAGGTAAGCTTTGATTTTACCGGAAAAGTTTCTATGGCCGTCGGCGGAAATAACAAAAATACTGAAGAGAATTATGTAAACCTGATTCTTAAAAACGGCAATCTTTTTACTGACCTTTCGGAATTTGAGTGCGTTATTGAGTGCTTCTGCGACGGCGTGAGAATCGGCGATACCATAGTTGATATAAGCGGAGCTCCCGGCGAGGAAGTCAGATACGATGAGGTATACAAGGTTCCCGGAGTATCGGGTGAGTTGGTATTCAGAGCCTCTGTCTTTACCAAGGAGTGTACGGCATGGGCCGAGAGAGGCCACGAAGTCTCATTTGGAGAAGTCGTATATCCCGGCAAAAAGCCCTCCTATATCGAGGAGACTACCTCTGAGGTTATATCGGGCAAGGGGGCCGTTATAAAAAGGCCGGCCACCCTTCAGATAGTTAAAGGAGAGTACAATTTCGGCGTAAAGGGAGAGCATTTTACCGCTATATTTAATTACGGCGAGGCTGGAATGCAGTCATACACCTACGGAGGCGTAGAGATGTTTAAAGCTGCTCCGAAGCCCAATTTCTGGAGAGCACCCGTTGATAACGACTGCGGCAATCAGATGCAACTTCGCTATGCGCAGTGGAAGATTGCTTCCATGTATCAAAAACGCTCTGACAGATTAAATCCCAATCCACTTGTGGAGACTTTTGAAGACAGAGCGGAGATAACCTACGATCTTGAGTTTGCTACCACGCCCGCAAGCTACGGAGTGCTTAAATATACCGTGTACGGAAACGGTGCGGTAAAGGTTAAGCTTTCCTATGATCCTGTAAAGGAACTTGGAGATATGCCTGAGTTTGGCGTTATGTTTAAGATGGATGCGGACTATGACCGCATAGAGTGGTACGGAAACGGACCCGAGGAGTGCTACAGTGACAGACAGCACGGCGCAAAGCTGGGACTATACAGCGGACTTGTAAAGGATCAGATGGCAGCTTATATGGTGCCTCAGGAATGCGGAAACCATACCGAAGTAAGATATACAAAGGTTATGAACGAAAAGGGAAGAGGTCTTATGTTTGCATGGGCCGATTCTTGCGAAGGCTCAGATAATAAGGCAGGAAACAAAGAAGCTATGAGCGTATCGGTGATTCCTTATTCGCCTCATGAGCTTGAAAATGCAACTCATCCCAACGAACTTCCGCCTGTTCATTACACATATGCGCGCATAGCCAAGGCGCAGATGGGTATCGGAGGCGATGACAGCTGGGGAGCAAGAGTTCATCCGGAGTACCTTATAGATGTAAGCAAGCCTTTGAACTTTGAATTTGTGTTTAAGGGGATTTCCTTTTAATGTGTTTTTATAAAAAACGGCGGGAAGATGTTACCATCTTACCCGCCATCTTTGACTTAAGTGTTCAATCGATTCGTCACTTAATTTATTTTCACAGAGCACTTCCTTTTTTAAAGGGTCATTTATTCTTTTTTTTT
>JAIKXH010000089.1 GCA_024684215.1 Lachnospiraceae bacterium | reverse complement strand
TATACACAATCAATAAATGAATCAAAATAAAAACTAGAGTTTTCTTTATATATTATTTTACTTTTATTGCTAAATATTCCTTTATAGAATATTTTTTCTAAAGGCAACTCTCTAACTATATTAGCCTTTATAGACAGTTCGTAAATATGAATAGGATACATCCATGCATCTTTTTTTTGTGCCAAATATGCTATAGCATTATCATTATCAAGCAAACTCCAAGATATTATAGTCCCGTCCTTCACTATTGGAATGTCTATATATTCTATCAATCCGGATACAATATTAATTCGAATCTCAGTATTACCTACTTTAGGAAGAAGTATACATTCATCTCCAGATAGAACAAGTCTTTCATAATTTGATACGCATACTCTATCTTTTAAATAAACAGTTTCACTACTACCCTTTGTATTATAAAAAATACTTCCAGTATTATCTAAAAATACAATTCTCCCATTATTTTCTGATATACATATAATATCTGTGTTCTCGCTATAACTTATATTATCATTTTCATTCTGATATATTTTTACACACCCTTTATTCCACAACAGCAATGTATCAAAATATCTATCCGTTCTATAACATACCCAAGCCTTGTCACTCCTTTTTTGAATTATAGTTAATTCGTTATTATTCAATTGATACAAGTTTCCAGATATCAATCCTAAAAAGAGTAAGTGATCTTTTGACTTATACGGTGACAATACTTCATTTTTGTATCTTTCTTTCACTTCAACAGTATATATCTCATCAGAATATATATCTATGCATAGTATATTATCTGCGTTTTTAGGTGTAAAATAAATATACCCTTTATAAATAACTGAAAAATGGTATAAATAAAAAGAATCCTCACCATTGTATTTATATAATATTTTCAGTCTATTGTTTTTAATATCAACTTTGACAATATCCCCACCATAAAGAGATGAATAATAGTAGTTATCATCTATTTCTATTATACTCTCGATAAAAGGTCTTAAAGAAAAACTATCATAGTCTCGAAATTCAATACTACTTGTCTCCATATACTATTCCCTTTCGAAAATCCATATTCCACCATATATTGTCATCCCACAAAAAAACAACTAACCCATTAGAAGTTGTAGTCTTATATCCTAGTTTACTGAGCAATGTCTTGATAATTCTTTCATCTTCAAAATTATGATAACTGCAAATAGACAATTTCATTTTTTCTCTGTTTAATAAATCTTTAGCCCCTTCAAGTGCTGCTATCTCGCTTCCCTCTATATCCATCTTAATAAAATCTAACTTATCATTATCTCCAAACACTTCATCCAAAGTAATTGTTCTATACCCGCTTCTATTAGATAGGCCTTTATTAAAATATTTAACCTTCCGTTCAAAATTCTTAAAAGTATAATAATTTGCTTCTTTCCACCAATAGTCTTGCTCAAACAAATACAATGAAGCAGTAATCTCTGCATACATTAACCCAAAATTACCTTCGCATACCCCGCCATCAACAATAATGTCCCCGTCTCCTATATTATGACCGTCAAAAGTATATAAATGAGGTGAATTCTCTTGCTGTTCCCAAAGTATATCGTCTAGTACTTGGCCTCCATTACACCTTTTAAATTGGTAATTTCTTGGAAAATACATTCTTTGTTTTTTTCCTACAACATCATCCAACTCTACATAGGGTAGATTAATCTTTTTATCCCATATTACTTGATGTTGTTTTCTAGGTGGTTCTAGATGATAATTAAACATCGATAATTCATTACTTTTCCAATAGATTAATGTCTCAATTATATCTGAATCACTTGTATCTTTATACTTAAGTGTCATTAATAGTTTTAAGAAAAAATACTTATCTTTAACTTTATCTTCCGGAATTCCGTACCCATAAGTAATCTGTATTTTGGCATCCCAGTCATTTTCCATCAACATAATTATATAATCAAAACCACTATCTATAGCTTCTCCAGGTGAAACTATTTTATAATTGTGAAATAACTGATTGTACTTACTACTGTCATTATCTATAAAACCTTTTATAGAGAAAATATCATTATTCCTATAATACGGAACATTCTTTTCAGCCCCCAGCATCACTTTATCTGAAAAATGTCCAGTTCCCCATAAATAAATCCTGTTCACTTATTCGCACCTCATATCAAGCAAATCTATCGCATATTTTGAATTTGCAAGTTGTCTCATCAATGTTTCGATTACATATCCTACTCTTTTTTTCCCATAACAGAAAAAATCATTATCGACATCACGAATCTTTTTTATATTGCATATGACCCCGCCGAAAGGTGTTTCTGTGGTCCTATTATTAGTCCTATATACTTCTATTTCTACAAAATCTCCAAGCAATTCATTCACATTAATATAATTATAAATATTCCAAATAATAAATGAATTATTTGTATCAGAACAAATATTCCATTGATGCATATCAGAATAAGACGCCTTATATGCCTCATTAAAATGATGAAAAGTTGAAACAACTCCCCCCACCTTTACTGTTCTTAAGCATTCCACCAGAGAATTAACTGGATCTATACAATGATCTAATGCATTATCTATTAAAATGGCATCGCAATAATTATCCCCAAATTTATAAGACAATAATTCAAACATGCCAAATTGAACTTCCGTAGGTATATCTTTCATTTCCTTCATTTTATAATATCTATTATTTAATTTATTATAAAAAAAAGCCAATGGATCAACACCAACTATACGCAAACTACTGCCTTTATATTTATTTCCATATTGAGAGCAAACCCCGCACCCAACATCCAATATAAGTGAATTTTCTCTTATATATTTTTCTACTCGCTCACATTTAAAATCTTTTACGTTAATCCTTTCCTTGTAATATTCCCAATATTCTCCCTGCGGACTAGCAACATCCCTATCCCAAAATTTAACCTCGGATAATATATTATCTATCCATTTATCCATACATTTCTCAAAGTCAACATTATAACCCTTCACACTTTTTTTAAACAAACAAGCAACTTCATATTTATTATGAAAATCATAAGTATTGATAATACGCCCCTTAAACCCACATTCATCTAATATTTTATAAATCTCTTTTTCATAATCATAGTTAAAACATGAAATAATTAAATCTGTGTCGAAAGAATTATACATACTAAATAGCAAATCAGGTGAAATAACTGATACGCCTCCAATTTCACTTCCTATAAGATTCTTATCGGAGTCTACAAACAGAAATACTTCTTTTTCCATGTATTCATCAATTATTCTTTTTATTTGTCTGCCCCTTTCTTTAGCGCCCCATAATATAATACGATTATTTAATTCATCATTCATACAGATTATCCTCCCAGAATTAACTCAATTTAGCCTATAAAGAAAAACAAGCTAAATGAATTTCCATATCATTTTGATTTAGCTCAATTCCATCAAACATCATCGTTTGCAAATTATATTTTTTATGCTTAAACCTATGACACATCTTTATCTTTTTCTTATAATCAGTACTCAAATAACCTCTTTCTGGAGAAATCTTCAAATATTCATTTCTCTCATTAAATTCCTTTATTGCCAGGTTCTCTCCCTGAAACTCATAGCCATCAATAACATCATCAAAATACATTTGTACCCTCGGAAGAAAACTCTCATCATTTCCTTCTATCATTTTCATTATTGGAACTGTTGAAGAGTATCTATCAACATCAACTAAAATACATCCTATTGGAGCATGGTTATAATTATCAACAAAATCCTTAGCTGTCTCTTCGATTCTTCCAATAATAAGTTTTGCTCTTTCAAGTCTGTTTTCTAATTTTTCCCTATTCATCTTATAGCTTCCGCCAGGCCAAATGTGAATCATATCCTTATACCCCATATTATCATTGGGGAGACCTACCCCTGAATCAAAACCATATATTTCAATTTTTACACCAAACAACTTCTCTACTTCTTTAGCATGAAATTCGCAACTGATTAATCCATTGCCTCCTGCTACACCAAACTCCAAAACGCTGATACTCTTGTAGCCCAAAGCTTTTGCCTCAAACGCAGCATTATATATACAGTATGCATATTCCATTCTTGGAAGTGCCGCATTAGCGTAGTAATGCTTCCAAAACACTCTTTCTCTAGAGAGCACATCCAAAACATTTTTATTATTATCAATAACAGGAATGTCTCTTATACTCTGATAATCTGAAAAAATAATTTTCGCTGAATTATATGGGGCATCGTCATATACAAACACCCCCTTTCTATTGACTAATTCGTTTAAAGTTAATTCTGGTTGCATGAAAGAATTACTCATTTCCTTGAAGGTTATTACACCAACATACCTACCTTCATCTACAACAACTACAATTCTATTATTTCTATACAGCATCCAGCATGCCTTATATACACTTTCTTTAATGTCAATTACATAATCTTCAAAAAATCTTGCCATAATTCTTTCCTTATCAAAAATATTCTTAAAGTGTTACATTAGTATAAAAAAAGACCGTTTCTACTAAAACAATTCCAAATAGCTTAAAAAGTCATCATATTTTATAAGTCCATATTCTTTCAATTGCTCTTCTATTTCTTTATAAAAGGTTATCACAATAACTATATATACTTCTTTAAGATTATTGTACTCGCTTGGATTTATAATCCTCGTTCCATTTATTTCCTTGCTTGATTTATTAGGGTCGTTGTCAAAAAAGACATCAACTTTTAATTGTGGATAATCCTCGAGAATAGCTTTACACATTTTACCGGTACCAAAAAAACCGATTTTTTTCTTATTATGCTTTTTTAATAACTCCCCCAACAAGTTGTTTACATCATATTTCCTATTACCGTTTCTTCCAACTATGAGTTCCATCCAAAAATCTCGAATATTAATCTTATCTATCCTTCCATAAACTTTATCTTCGAAATAAGATGATATAAACATCTTTGTATCTAAAGGTGTCGGATTGATCAAAAAGTCTTCAAAAGGCATTCCAAATTCTTGTTCTCGTATAGACATATATGGTAAATAATCCCCAAAAAACTTATAGAAATCTTTAACCATATCGAGAGCACCTTTTTGCATCATTTCTATTGGGAACAAGTCAGTATAATGTTTATTCTCATTTTCTATTATTGGTTCGATTATATCCTGATTTTCTTTATACCCTATACAACTTCCGCACGTACCAGAAAAAAACACTTCCCTCATTAATCCAGAAATATCCGGTATAGAATTTAGATATGCTTCAATATCAAATCCTTCTCTTCTACTATTAGCTAAATGTTTGTATTCATCTGTATGAACAAATAAAGCTCTGGGCTTCTTTTTTGTTGCTAAACATATAGCCCTATGTATTGATGCACTGTATCCCAAATCATATATTCCATCATCATCGCTAACAAAAGAAAAATATTCAGAAATTATTCTCCTAGCTTTATTGTGTTTATCAGAATCATACCTGTATTGTATGAATAATTTAATAAAAGCATGATACTCATCTAATGACTCAAATCTCTTGTCCAACTCTATAGAACGTGAATTCAATTCATTTCTCCACTCTTTATCATTAGACTTAACACAGAAATACAGCAAATCCTCTATTGCTTTAGGGGTGTACTTACTGTAAACTATAGGCAACTCAAAAAAATCTTTTTTACCTACTATAATCCAAGGCATCATACTTCTTCGAGATACATTTATATACATAGTTTCAACCTGAATATTCTGAAAATTCTTGTATACTAAAAAAGCATCCCTTAGCAATTTTCCATCTCGTGATGTGAATAAAACTCTTTTAATATTATTATTTTTAATAACTTTCTTTAACCATTCTATCTGGCCTATAATATTCATTCCCAGAACATAGTATCCAGCCAAATATGGATCAACATTAAAATCTGTCAAATCATTGTATCCTATATATGGATTATCAAAGAATTTAATAGCAGACAATGCTATAGCAGCACCATAACCTGGCAAGTTTTCAAAACTCTTTTTCCCTATGCTCTCTCCTCCCGCTGCTCTTCCTAATAAAAACCTATGTTTATTAATAAGTTTTTTTGTTTTTCCACTAAATGCATTTAAAGCAGAAGGTAAAAGGATTGCTTTAACCCCTTCCTTTTCTGCTCCCTGTATATCAGATTCTATGTTGTCACCTATATGTAGAATATCTGTTGGTAAAACATTTAACTGTTTAATTATTTCATTAAACAGTTTTCCAGATTTTTTTAATGCTCCATACTTTGAAGAAACATAAATATTTGAGTATCCCCTATATCCATTCTTTCTCAATAATCTATCTAAAAATTCTGTCTCAAGATACATATCTGAAGTAACGATAACAGTTTTCCTAGATAAAAGAGCCAAATTAAATAACTCATATCCTACATTTCTTCGTATATTGAACTCCAATTCTAACTGCATTTCATACTCTTTAATTTCATCACATATTTTCTTATCTATCCCATACACTTCACATATATAATCATAGATATCATTGATAGAAATATCTTCTCTTCCATCACTACACAGTTTATTTCTGCACGCTTCTTCACCGTGTATTCTAATATTGTAAAATGATATTGAAGAATCAGTATAGGTATCATATTTCTTATCAAGCATAAAAAAAATATCTGAAGGTCTGTAAAGCGGTCTATACACTAGGGTGTCAAACATATCAAAACTAATTATCTTTTCCTTGCCATTTTGAATTCTTTTCTTAATGCTATCAATATTATTGTCATATGGTACTTCCATATAACAAAAGTAGTTATCATCCATGGCAGATGTCGTTATGTGAGTAACTTCCGATAGTTTGCTACAAAAACATAATGCTTCTTCTTTATAAGGATCACAAAAAGATTCGGCCACACGTTGCCATATACGACCGTAATACTTTCTAAACCTAAGAATACTTTTCTTAATCCATTCTTCTTTATTTTTATAAAAATCATATACAAAATTAAATGTACGTATTACTTCTCCAACTTTTTCTTTATATTGCTGGATATTATCGAAACTTGAATATGTTGATGCTTCTTTATGTTTGCAATAAAAATAGACAGAATTTCTAGATAAGACAGCTTTTTTTACAAAATAGTATATAATTGACGAAAATATTATATCTTCAGTCATAACATGATGTTCGGTCATTCTTTCTAGATATGGAATGGCTTCATCCCAAAGCTCTCTGTCATATAATTTATTCCATACGGTATGCCAAACATAAGCACATCCATATTGATTCCAGTATACTTCGCGTAATTTATTACCCTCCAATGGTAATTTATGCAATTCCGCATCCATAAAGGCCAGCTTTGTCTCACTTCCTTTAGGAGTACACAGAACAGTAGAGCTAAAAACTAAATCCGCATCTTCCGCCTTTGCTTTCTCAACAAGGAGTCGTATAAATTCAGGATTTATATAGTCGTCACTATCTACAAATGCTATAAATTTGCCTTTTGAATGCTTTACTCCTGTTATACGCGCAGCATAAAGCCCTTCATTTGACTGTTTTTTTATATATATAACTCTGCTATCATCTTTAATGATCTCTTTAATTACTTCTTCTTCGTTTTGCTCCGATCCATCATTTACTATTATAATCTCTATATTTTTGTATGTTTGATTCAAAACACTATACAAACATTTTTTTATATATTCGCGAACATTATATACTGGAATAATAATCGAAACCAATTCTTCTTTTTTCATATAAATTTCTTTCGTATAAAAATGCTCTAAGGAAATCCTTAGAGCATTTTTATTAATCTAAATTATGCAAAAATATCATTAGCTAAATGTTGCAGTTGCTGTAACTTCTGTATCATCCTTCAGGACTACTTTTATAGTAACAGCTTTTCCTGTCCAAGAAGTAAGCCATCCATCAGCTAACTGAATAGTAATAGTTCCACTCGAAGGATCTGCAAAGGTTGCTGTAGTGCTGTCAACCGAATAACTCTCAGTTCCAGAACTAATAGTTATAGTTTTAAGTTCCGAAGAAGTACACGTAGCATTTGCTATGGTAACCAAACCAGCTGCTGTCATAGTAGCACTAGGTGCAGGTGCAGTTGTTTCTACCTGATTAAGTCCGGTTGTTATTGCTGTCTCTGAACCTGTAGCATCAGTGAAAGTATAGGTAGGAGTGATGGTAATACTCTTTGTTGTAATGTTAGCCCAATCTGCGTTAGGGTTCATAGCTCCGGTAAAGGTAAATCCTGCTGATCCACCAATTGTGCTTAACTCCAAAACATCGCTAAGGTTGGCGGTAGCAAAGTCAATAAACTTATCATCTTTGATAGCATAAGTAGCTTTAGCAAGCTTAAATCCTATATCAGCGCTGGAAGAAGCGGTTCCCGTTGCAAATACTACAGGAGTCTCGGAAGCGGTCATCGTTACATCTGCAAGCATAGCAGCTGTAGTATTAGGGCCTATTGTGGTTGACTTTTCATAATAGCTTCCAATGGATCCTACTACTGGAGATTGCACCGCTGAATATACGCCATCCGCCACTGTGTAATACGTTTTACTTTCGTCAATTGCTTTATCTTTGGTTATGAAGTAGTATTCATCGACAGTTAATGTAGCATCCTTCGCTGCGGGTGCAACTCCTAAATAAATTGCGAGTTCGCCACTTTCAGCTCCTGTTGCTTTAGCTGAAGTATCAACAAATTTAACATTTGAGTCGGCGGTAACGCCAAAGGAAACCTTGACCACTTTATCATCGGTAGCCTGTGAAGCAAGACCATAATTAAGAGATATGATCTGGTTATTGCTTGTTGTAGCTGTGTAATAAGTAGTGTTTTGAGCCCACTCAGTTACGCTTGCAACTGTATATACATCCTCACTTAAAGTGTAATACTTTGTCCCAGATACTGGTTTAGTGACGGTGGCGGTGTCAACTTTAACATACTTGGTGTTTACATCGTATCCGTCAGGATTAACTGCAAGTTTAAGAGCAGTAGGAACTATTACGGTATCTACATCGTAAGCAAGGACATTACCGCTTGCAGCTGTTGTTGTAGGGTCGGCTGCAAATGAAGTCATTGTAGGTGCCAAGATCATTGCTACACTGAGCGCAGCTGCTGTGATTGTTTTGAAACTTTTTCTCATACTTATTTTCCTCCTTGATAATTAGTATGAATGGTTAACGGTTACTTAATTTTTTACTTCTATGTTTACTACAAAACCTGCCGAACTGATAACTTCCTGGCTCTCCTCATCCGTTAAAAGCGAATACATGCATACTGCACTATAAGTACCCGCCGGTAAAGGTTTGTCAAGTTTTATATTCGTCAGTTTGGTTCCCACCGGTAATACCGGCGAAGAGTAAACTAATTCACCTGTATCTTGCAAAGAAAGGTCAAAATAAATCGGATGAGTGTTATTAGTACTATTTTCAACATAAGCATCTTTAGACTCAGCATTTCCGTCTTCGAAGGACCAATCAAATGACATTTTGCATTCGAACATACCCTCTTCGACTTCCTGCTTCATTTGCTCATAAACACTAGCTGCACTTTCTTCATCAGCGACCTGTCTTACAGAACTAACGGTCTCTCGAGTTCCACCGGTATTATCTCCGACTGAATCCGTGTTTCTCTGTGAACTTTGTTTACCCAAAACAAATGCCAGGACTATTGCTCCCGCTACTAATAATATTACAAGTACTATAATGATTATTATTAGAAGTTTTTTTCTGTCCTTGGATTTTTCTTCATTCTGTCTGGTTTCCCCGGACATTTGGTATGCCTTCCTCCTTTCACTTGTTTTTTTATTTCGGTCATTATACCACTATATTTAGTGGTTTAGCCTTGTGCTTGTGCATTCAGTCGATTCCTGTGCGCATTTGGAAAAGGTAAGAGGTTACATTTTTCTCATCTCTTTTCGTCCACCAATAATCCTTCAATTTCAAGCATTTTGGCGAACATTTCGAGAGACTTTTCGGATGGTATTTCTCTTACTACTTCTTTGGATTTTTCATCCAATATTCTTATTGCATATCTGTTTACATCATCGTTGTAGCTTATCTCAACGTTGTGGTTCTTTAAGGTCTCTTGCAGTCTTGCCAATCTTTGCTGCTGTTCCTTTTGGCTCATTGGCTGTTCATTAGTTTCTTTATCAGGTGAATTACCGGCTCCCCTAACATTTGTGTTAACTTCTTTGCCAATTTCTAAATTACCCTCAGGCAAAGCCTCAGTCCCGGAAGGTTCTACTTTCGATACTTCTATTCTTGAACACTCATAACCTGAGCTTCCTATCGGTTTAACATCCATGTCATTACCCTCCTTTCTCCTTTTCCTAAAAAAACAAGGCACCACAAATATATGTGATGTCTTATTTATCGACAAATATTTATAACAAATCAGTTCGTTTGCTTATTCGGCATTTTTCGATGGCTGTTCGGTCTTAGCGTCCAATCCTTCATTTTTTAATCTGTCCTTAAGACTTCTCACAAAGCGCCTTGCAACATAGGTTTTGTCACCATTATCAAATTCCACCAGCACAGTCCCGGCTATCCTTACGTCGAAGTGTTTCACCCTATATAGATTGATTATCTCCGATTGAGAGATTCTGAAGAACCTTTTTCCGTCAAACTTTTCCTCCAGGCTCGTAAGCGAATACTTGACAGTATATTTTCCCTGGTCAGTATCAACTACAACTTTTCGCCCTTCTGTGCGTGCCCTTATAATGTCCCTTTGTTGAATGATGCCCATCATTCCGTCATGTTTTCCGGAAATTGCCGAAAATTTCTCCACATCTGCTTTTTGTATAGCAGAAATGATGCTTTCTATCTCTTCGTTTTTTTCTTTAGCGTAAATTATAACCTTAGGTTCTGTATATTTTTTATCCAAGATCACTTCTATATTATTATGGTAATTATGCTCGGTCTCATTGCGCTCTTTTTTCATATTAAAAATCACATAACAGGTCAAATCATCTGCCTGCTTCTTTCTCAATTTTTATGTATTATAACTAAAATAAAGAAGTGATTTTTCGCCACATGTCTTTTCGGTTGTTTTTGATGTCTATTCGGTCTAAATGACTCAAGGCACGCTATTTATCGCGGTTTTGCTTCGTTTTTTCCTCTAATTCATGGGTTTCTAAACCCTTATGTAAATTGACATTAGTGCCGATAAAAAGTTATATTTAGAGTAGTTTAAGACAAACGGATTTGCTTAAATGAGGTATTTGAAATGAAGAAAAATGTAATGTTTTTTCAAAGAATAAGTGCAATAGCTCTCAGTGCCGTGCTTTCGGGAAGCATAGCGCTTTCTTCTTATGCTACGGATGTGACGGACATTGCCGCCAACGAGGAAACTACTGTTGTACCAGATGTTATAGAAGAAGCTTCCGATGCTCCTGAAGTTGCAGAAGAAGCGTTGCAAGAAGAGACTACAGTACCTGTTGTTGAAGAAGTAACCGAAGAAGCTACCGAAGATTCGGTTACCGAAGAGGCCACTGAGCCTGCTGCTGAAGAAGTAACTGAAGTAACTGAAGAAGCTACAGAACCAGCTACAGAAGAGGTTGATTCGCCCATAGATTATAACGGAAGCCTTCTTATGATCGATCCTGATCCCGATAACACATCTTCTATGGAAGGTTCCGCAGAAGGAAACGGTTCTATCAAAATCACCACTATCAAGCGTCCTAAAAACGTTATTTCGATGGTGGTTCCTATACTCGAGGCTACAAGTTATGATTTTGTTATAGATCCGGACGGACTTCTCTCCCTGGATCCTAACAACACCATAATTGGTGAAGGTTCGACCGTTTACTTCCGCAGTAACGAAGCAGATAATACTTACAGTTTATATGCTGATTTTGTCAATGCTGTAAATAAGAGCACTGTTCCTATTGAGCTTTCAATAGAGCTAAACGTTACAAGCACTCTGGAAGCTCCTCTTGCATTTACTTCACTTAGCGAGATTTATACTGCGGAGACCCCCAGTATCTGTTTTGCTATAGTACCTACAGAGCCCGGCACCGTTATTGGTGACGAACCTGTTGAAAATACCATTCCGGTAAAATCCGAAATGGCAATGATAGACTCTAACGGATTTGCAAGTAAAAAGATCACATTGCCATGCACCCTTGATAATTTTGAACTTGTTACCAGCCCCACAGAGGATCCAAGCTTTTATGTTCAGGAATATAAAGTAGTCGATGAGCCCGAATGGTCCACTATAGGTTTCACCCTTTATGGTGCCTGCAGTGCTAATGCAAATTGGTCTGATGTAGCTAAATCTCTTCAAAAAGGGCAGAAATTATCGCTTACGCTTACCTATAAAATGACCCCTATCGTCGAGGATACGGAAGACGAAGGTGATGATATCGATTTTGTTGATGATATCGATATGCTCAATGTGACTGATGATACGGAGGATAGTTAGGAATGAATCCGGATAGTTCAAAAGACTTCATTAAACTCCTCATAGGTATCGCAGGATTTTTTACCATTTTGATATTGTTAATACTTACCATATTTATCTGGATACCTGAATTAAAATATAATGACGATATCGATAATATTAAAGAAGAAGTTTCGCAGCAGGGTGAAGGCCTTGCTGCTTCTCTTTATGATGAAGAAAAAGAACTCCGGGACGTTATTTCTGGCGATGAAGCGGACACTGCTGCTGATGAGCCCGTCGTCTCTGTTCCTACTCAACCTACCAACCAGGTAGCCCCGGGTAACTTTCAGGTCACCATGACCACAGAATGGAATTATCCGGACATTAACACCCCCGCCGAAGATTCATATGTTGAAAATGGCACCAACAATACTTATGATGCATCTTTTTTGATCGTTCTCGCTGACGATGAGAGCCAGGCCTTGTACAGTTCTCCCCTTATGCCTGTCGGTTCTTTTATGAAGGATATCCCTATTAAAGCCCGGTTAGTGCCCGGCACATATGATTGCGTTGTAATCTATACTCTTTATGCTCCCGGAACAGAAGAAAAAGCCGGCACTATACGGGTCGCTCTCACGATCAATATAGGGCCGGCTTAGGGATATTAATTATTCTATTTCTCTCAAATCCCCTTAAATACAAATTCATATTCAAGCGGTTTGCTTACATCTATCAAATACTCAGGGTGGACCTCTGCACCCCAGCTGTTGTCTCCACCAACGCCCATCTGGGCCATAGCGGTGCGTACGTATGTGTAGTGAATAGGCGGCAGTTCGTTGGGATGACTTGCACTTTCCAACTCATGAGGCGAATAAGGAAGTGCTGAAAAGCTCATGCTTTTGCCGTCGCAGGCAGCAAACATAAGGCCTCTGCCTCTTTCATCCGTGACGCAAGCATATCTGACTCCTGTATGGTTTCCACACTCCTGAGGGACCATATATGCTGCCATCTGATCTTTTACAAGCCCGCCATAGATTCCAAGTTTTGCACCTTCCTGTCTGTCCGCATAGGTCTCGTCGGGTCCGTTTCCGTACCACTCAAGATGATCATAATCTGCATCCATCTTGAACATAAGGCCAAATTCCGGCATGTCTTTGAGTTCTTGCACCGGGTCATAAGAAAGCTTTGTCTTCACAGCTCCGTTTCCGTATACTGTATATTTTAAGTTTACATAACCTACCGGAACCGTAGCAAGCTGAAGGTCGTAAGTTATCTCTGCCCTGTCATCGAAAGCTTCCACTTTAGGATTAGCAGCCCCCAGTCTATCTGACCTCTTCTGGTAAAGGCTGGCCGTCTTCCACTGGGCATAACGCAAAGGCATCTGACTTCCATAGTCATTGTCCACAGGTGCTCTCCAGAAATTCGGCTTAGGCGCAGCTTTAAAAAGTTCTTTTCCACCGTAATTGTAGGACTGCATTCCTGCCTCTCCATAATTAAAGATAGCTGAGAAATGCTGACCCTTAACGCCGAAATTATATTCGCCATATACTATCTGTAAGGTGTCAGGGCGCTTGATGGCAACTCCCTTTCCGGATATAACTTCACTGGTCTTGCATTCAATATACTCGGGCTTTTTCCCAGGATATACCACCTGTCCGAAGGCTACTTCATGACCTCTCTCACCCCATACAAAGCAGTCTTTTGTATATAGACTAACTGTGAAAGTATATTCGCCGGCTCCATCCGGTATAGGGCAAATTTTTTCAAATCTCTTGGTTTCGCCCGGGGCAGCATCGATCTCTAAGATTTTATCACCAACTCTGACACCGTCGCGCATTATCTCGAGCACACACTCGTAGTCGGATGCATCTGTGAAAAGGGAATTATTCTTGATAGTGAGATTTACATAACTTTCCTTCTGCCTTCCCTTTCCATTACCAATCTCAAATGAAACTTTATCCATGAAATCAAAATCTAATTTGATATTACAATAATTATATTTCACATCCTGCATCTTGGGAGAAGGAAGCCTACTGCCACCGTAGACTATACCGTTACCGCTGAAATTGTAATCCGAAGGTCTCTCGTCAAAGTCTCCGCCGTACTTCTGATACTTTACGCCGTAGCGGTCAACCGAATTGATCGACTGATCTATATAATCCCAGATAAAGCCGCCTTGGTACTGCATTTCCGTCTCAGTAAGGTCGGTATACTTATGCATAGCACCGCAGGAGTTACCCATAGCGTGAGTATACTCGCACATAATAAAAGGCTTACTTCGATCCTTCGCAAGAAATTCTTTTATTCCTTCCACAGGAGTGTACATCTGACTTTCTACATCTGATATACCATCTACTCTGCGATCGTTAAACACACCTTCATAATGAACCTTTCTGGTGTCATCAATGCTTCTGAAAAAGTCAGCCATAGCCTTGATATTATTACCGCCGAAGGATTCATTTCCGCAGGACCAAAGAAGGATGGCAGGATGGTTTTTATCTCTTTCATACATCCTGCGGGCCCTGTCAAGAACCATCTCTTTCCACTCAGGCTTATTACCCGGAATTGCTTTATCTATGTCCTTAGTTCCCCAGAGTATAGGTGTCCAAACGCCATGTGTCTCAAGATCTGTCTCCGCAATCATATAAAGTCCCAGCCTATCGCAAAGCTCGTATATGGGAGAATTGTCCGGATAGTGACAGGTCCTGATGGCATTGATATTATTGCGCTTCATGGTAACGATATCAGTCCATAGTTCAGAAAGAACCGGTACTCTTCCACTTATGCCACTGAACTCATGACGATTTACTCCCTTGAAGACTATTCTCTTGCCGTTAATGAGCATAATACCGTCTTTTATCTCAAACTTTCTTATTCCAAAAAGTGTTTCGCTTTCACCAATGATTATTTTATAAAGATTTGGCTTTTCCGCACTCCAAAGAAGGGGTGCATCAACAGTAAATGAAAACTCATTTACGCCTTCCTTTAACTCTACTGTCTTACTGCAGATACTTTTACCATTCTCGTCAGCTCCCCAGTATGCAGGATAGCTTTCGCTTGGCATTCCAATATCCGTTCTGCCCAAGCAGATGATCTGAAGCTCTTTTTCCATGTCACCTGTTGCAATGGCAGTGACGTTAACCTTTGCAGTTTCGTACCCATCGGTTAATTCACACACAACCTTAATGTCTGCAATATAAGGTTTGGAGTATCTGTAAAGATTTACATCCCTGAAAATACCGGAAAATCTGAAGAAATCCTGGTCCTCGCACCAGCTTGATGCACTCCACTTAAAGACTGCAAGTGCTATCTTATTCACGCCATTTTTGACCAGCTCTGTGATATCAAACTCTGCCGGTAAAAATGATCCTTCGCTGTATCCGGCATATTCTCCGTTTACCCACAGGGCAAAAGCACTTTCAATTCCCTCAAAGGAGACTATAAAAGTGTCGCTTTCCTTTATGTCGTCAAGCTCGATATAGTTTACATAACTTCCGACCGGATTGAAAGCCACAGGAAGTTCACCGGGTTCACACTGCTCATGTCCGTCCCAAGGGTACTGAAGATTAACATACTGAGGCTTGTCATAGCCCTCCATCTGTATGTGGGCAGGGACTCTTATGTCCTCCCAGCTGCTGCAATCATAATCTTCTGCATAAAATCCCCCGGAGACTTCCTCGAGATTTCTCGCATACTTAAATTTCCACAGACCGTTTAAGCAGATCTTTTCAGCATTTTTTCCGTCAAAGACTGTCTTGTGATCTGAGTGAGCGGGAAGCTTATTTTCTGAGAAAAACTCAGGATCTGCAAGTTTTGTAAAATCTATCATTGTGTACCTCTTCCTATTTTTTGTTATCCCCTTATATTGTTAAAACAAATACCGCTGTGTTCAAGCGGACACAGCGATATCTGAATTATTACCGTTTTTTAGATTTCAG
>JAIKXH010000087.1 GCA_024684215.1 Lachnospiraceae bacterium | reverse complement strand
AAATGAAAGAAAATCTAATCATGGAAAATCGGGAGTTAATTTCGATAATAGCTCCAGTATTTAATACGAAAGAATATTTAAATACTTGTTTAGAATCCTTAATAAATCAAACATACAGAAATTTAGAGATAATATTGGTTGATGATGGGTCGTATGATGGAAGTCAGTACGTATGCGATGAGTTTGCTAAAAGGGATTATAGAATTAAAGTTATACATAAAGATAATGAAGGGGTGGTAAGTGCAAGGAAAACAGGAATTTGCGTGGCTCAGGGAGATTTAATAGGGTTTGTAGATAGTGATGACTGGATTGAGTTAAACATGTATGAAAGGTTATATCACTATTATGATAAGGAAAAGACAGATATAGTAATGTGTGGGCGTTACGATGATACGGCATATGAGAGCCGTCCACGTCTTCAAGGTATTGATGCGGGAAGATATGACTGCACACGATTAAAATCAGAAGTTTTTCCAAGAATGGTGACAAATGAAGCTTTTTTTAGGTGGGGGATTTTTCCGAGTTATTGGGATAAACTATTTAAAAAAGAATTGATTATGTCATTTTTATTAAATGTTGATAATAGAATTACTATGGGTGAAGATGCCGCAGGAGTATATACATGTCTTTTAAATTCTAAGAGCATATATATTATTGGAGAATGTTTATATCATTATAGACAGTTACCCTTTTCTATGGTCACGTACGCAAATAAGGATCAAGAAAATGAACGGATGAGATACAAGGTATTGTATAATACTGTGTTGGAAGAACTTCAGAAGAATACAGAGATATATGATTGTACAGAGCAGTGGAAAAAGTATATTCTTTTTTTGCTTGTGCCAAGAGCTGATATGCTTTATAAGGATATAGAAAAATTGGATTACTTGTTTCCTTTTACTGATATAAAAAGAGGGACTAACGTTATAATATATGGTGCGGGGTTATGGGGAAGCCGGCTATATGCTTTTTTGAAAAGGACTAAATTTTGTAATGTTGTCGGTATAGCTGATAAAAATACTAAATCAATTTATATCAATGAGATAGATATATTATCGCCTGATAGAATAGATGAAGTTGATCATGATTCAGTAATAGTTGCAGCTTCATTTGCTGACGCAAGAAATGATATAGAAAAGTATTTAAGATTAAAATATCCTAATGATTCAATTGCTATACTTGATGAGAATGAGGTGTTTAGTGATAGGACATTAAAAGCATTCGGCATAAAATAACTAATATAGTTAAGGAATAGTATCTGTATGAGATATATCATTTTTGGAGCGCAAGGGTATGCCATAGGAGCATATGAAGCAATAAAAGCATTATATTCTAAATGGAATATTGTTTGTTTTATGGTGTCGAAAATGACCTATAACCCAGATTATATTAGAGGAATCCCTGTTTTAGAACTTACTAATGTGATAAAAATGTGTGATTATGTCAATAAGAAAGATATTGATGTGATTATTGCCACACCTGATGATGTGCAAAATCAAATTGAAGAAACTCTCATTGAATATGGATTTAAAAATATACAGAGATTAGACTCGACGAAATGGGCAGATTTAGTTGGAGAGTTCCATTTAAAAAATGGAGATTTTAAACCACTCTATTCGTTGAAATCGGGGAGTGTACCGGCTACTATTAAAATTTATGCCGCTAGGTTTCATAAGGATAAAGAATTGAAAAGTAAACCGGCTTTTAGTGGAAATATAATTCCGATACAGGTTGGAACGGAAGGTAGCGATGTCAGAATTGCGGAATGTTGTGATAATGAAGGAAGCAATATATCTGCAAAGAATAACATATACTCGGAGCTAACAGGACTGTATTGGATATGGAAACATTGTTTGTGTAACAATGATAACTGTCCGGATTATTATGGATTGGGTCATTATAGAAGGTTACTTGAGTTTTCAGATGAAGACTTAACACGTTTAACTCAAAATGATGTGGATGTTGTGCTACCATACCCATTACCTTATGAACCCAACATACATGAACATCATAAAAGATATTTGAAGGATGAGGATTGGAATACACTTTTGAGAGTTCTTAGCGAGTTTTCTACGGAATACGCTGAAATTTTTCCGGTGGTTTTGGAGCAGAGATATCTATATAATTACAATGTAATCTTAGCAAAAAAGGAAGTACTTAAAGATTATTGCGAATGGCTATTTCCTATTTTAGAGAGAGTAGAAGAAAACTCAAATCCTAAGGGTAGTGAGAGAAATGACAGATATCTGGGCTACATGGCTGAATCTCTTGAAACATTGTATTTTGTTAAGAATAAAAGTAAGTATAATATAGTACATACAGGATGTAGGATGTTTGTATAATGCTATTTTACATAGAAATCATTAATGGCTACACTTAGAATTGGATAAATAGTGACTAAGCAATTAGATATTATTTATCAAACTAATGACTTAGCTGAAGAATTTAAAGAGATAGATCATATATTTTTCGAGAGGAGAAGAGATAAGTACAAGTTGATATATGTATACAAAAACTTTTTAGAATATGTATTTATGAAGGTATGATGGAATGAAAATAGCAATTGCCGGAACCTGATATGTTGGATTATCTTTAGCATTGTTGCTGGCTCAAAATCATGAAGTGACAGCCGTAGATATCATTGCTGAAAAGGTTGATAAGATCAAAAAAAGATATCTCCTATTGAAGATGATTTGGTCAAAGAATATCTAGGCAAGGCGGATATAAATGTTAAGGCTACTTTGAATGATAAAGAAGCATATGTTAATGCGGATTTTGTAATCATAGCGACACCTACCAACTACGACAGCAGTAAGAATTTTATTGATACCTCGTCCGTAGAAAGGGTTATCGAAAAGGTTACAACAGTGAATACTTCTGCTTATATTGTTATTAAATCCACTGTACCCGTTGGTTATACTGAAAAGATTTCAAAAGAATATAATTCAGAAAGGATTTTGTTCAGCCCGGAGTTCTTGAGAGAAGGCCATGCGCTATATGATAATCTCTATCCCAGTAGGATAATTGTCGGTGCAAATAAGGAAAGCAGTGAGTCGTTGAAGGCTGCAGAGCTTTTTGCGAAAATGCTTAAAGAGGCAGCAATAAAAGAAGACATTGAAACACTAATAATGGGCTTTACAGAAGTCGAGGCGGTAAAGCTTTTTGCCAATACCTATCTGGCCCTTAGGGTAAGTTATTTTAATGAGCTGGATACATATGCCGAGAAGAAAGGCCTTGATACAAAGCAGATAATAAAAGGTGTCTGCTTAGATCCCAGGATTGGAGATTTTTATAATAATCCAAGTTTTGGATATGGTGGATATTGTCTGCCAAAAGATACAAAGCAGCTTTTGGCAAATTATGAGGATGTGCCCCAGGAGCTTATCAGAGCTATAACGGAGTCCAACAGGACCCGAAAGGATTTTATTGCCGACAGGGTATTGCAAAAGGCGGGATACTATTCTTGTGAAGATGACAATGGTTATTCCAAGGATATGGAAAAGGATGTTGTCATCGGCGTATACAGGCTGACTATGAAGACCGGCTCGGATAATTTCAGGCAGTCATCTATTCAAGGAGTAATGAAACGTCTTAAGGCAAAAGGGGCAAAGGTTATTATCTTTGAACCAACATTGGAGGATGGATCTACTTTCTTTGGCTCGAAGGTAGTAAATTATTTTGAAAAATTTATCAGTGAGTCTAATGTAATAATAGCTAACAAATATGATAAAGAACTTGATCAGGTAAAGGGGAAAGTATATACGAGGGATATTTTTGAGAGGAATTAGAATAGGATATAATATAGTAGAAAATAGTTTTAGAGCATCTGTAAATCTAAGATTTACAGATGCTCTTTTGTTTTATAAAAACATTACGCCGTATACTCTTGAAAATCGACCACATAATCACACTTACAGATAGATATATGCGATTTGGGATAAAATACATGATGAATTATTATGAATCATTAATTTGGAGATATATGCATATATGTCACAAAGTGTAGATTTTTTGAGAGATGAGGTCAGGAACGGCTTTTACATAACGACAGCCATCAAGCAGGCTTGGGCTGAGACCTTGGATGTTCTTGGAGAAATAGACAGAATCTGTAAAAAATATAATATAAAATATTTCGCTGACTGGGGAACTTTTTTAGGGGCCGTTCGTCATGGGGGATTTGTGCCCTGGGACGATGACCTCGATATTTGTATGCTTAGAGATGACTACGAAAAATTTATGCAGGTTGCGGACAGCGAGCTGCCTAAAGGTTATGTGATACATGATTATGCGCATAAAGAGGATCATTGGCTTTTTCTATCAAGAGTTGTCAATAATGAGAAAATGTGCTTTGAGGAGGATTATCTCTTAAAGCATAACAATTTCCCTTGGCTTGCGGGTGTTGATGTGTTTTTGAAGGATTATCTCTATGAGGATGAAGAAGACGAAAAAAAGCGTGACGCTAAAGTTATGGAGCTTATAGCGGTAGCGGATATGATAACCGATGGTAAACACATGGGCACGGTTATCAATGAAAAGTTACGAGAGATAAACAAAAAATACTTTCTGAATATTTCATTGGCTGATGGTAAAAGAAAAGCAGCGGTGGAGTTGTATGCACAGGCTGAGCGGATAATGGCAGAGGTTGATCCGAAAGATACATCAAAGGTAGGACAAATTTTTCCGTGGGTTCTTAAGGATGGTCTTAAAAGAGCAGAGAAAAAGAGTGACTACGAGACCTTGATAAGGCTTCCCTTTGAAGATACTACGATCCCTGTGCCGGCTGCTTATAATCAGGTGCTGGCTTCAAGGTATGGAGATTATTTAACTATACGCAAAGAGTGGGATGCACATGAGTATCCTTTTTTTGAGGGGCAGAGAGAGGAGATGGAGAAGCTTTCCGGAAGCTCTTTTTGTAGATTTGAGTTTAGCGAGGAAATGTTTGAACGCCTTGTAGTTGATAAGTCATCAGCCTTAAAAACAACGGTCAGGGATTGTCTCGATTCCTTTTATAAGCTATTAAATAATGCCGGATCCGAGCTTGAAAATGGTGATGTGGAATCTGCGTCCAAGGCTTTGGCGGACTGCCAGGGGCTTGCTATGGATATTGGATCATTGATAGAAGCTGTAAAGGGTGAGAACAGAAAGTCTACTAAAACTGTCATTTCTTCTTTGGAGAGGTTTTGTGAGGCTCTGTGGAGAGAATATCAGGCTTTAGCTTCCGGTGAAGATACTGAAGGTTTTAAGCTTAGCAAGGAAGCGCTAGTTATAGTGGCTGATACCGTGAGAGATGATCTCCTTCACAGAAAAGAAATCTTGTTTCTTCCTATGGGCCCTACGGAATGGAAAGGCTTTGAGGGGGCATATAAAGAGGCTTTGGCTGAAGAGAATGCGGATGTCTATGTTGTTCCACTTCCTCTTATGAAAAAAGATTTTTTCGGAAATATCATCATGTCAGATGATGAGATCGCTGCGGCGGTAGAGGCTGAAAGATATCCTGAGGGCTTGGAACTCACGGATTTTTGGGAGTATGATATATCGACTCACTGCCCGGATAGGGTTTATATACAGAATCCGTATGATGGAACAAATCCATGTCTTACCGTGCCGGTGGATTTTTACGCCGAAAATATCAGAAGGTTTTCTGAGGAGGTCGTTTTTATACAGGCTGCAAAGAATTCAGATATAGGACCTAAAAATGTTAATGATATTTATAATCTGAGGATTTATGCAGTATCGCCGGGAGTTATATATTCGGATAGAGTTTATGTGCATTCTGACAATATCAGGGAGTGGTATATAAAGGCACTTACAGAGTTTGCGGGAAAGAAGACCGAGGAAATCTGGGAGAAAAAGATATTTGGAAAAGAGCCTTTTAAGGAGGGTGAAATTGTCGGACATGATAAGAAAAAGCTTGTCTTCTGCATAGGAGCCAATGAACTGCAGGAAAAAAGGGAAGTGTTTGTGAATGCTCTTGAAAGCAGGCTTGAGACTGTTGTTACTGCAGGAGAAAAGATTGATGCTTATCTATGTTTTTACCCGGAAGACCGAGATCAGTGGAGGGATGTTGACAGAGAACTTTCGAACAAGATTTTTTCAATGACAGATTTTGAAGTAAAGAGTGGGAAATTAAAATACATAAGCCTAAAACCTTCGAGAGCAGATGATTTCGCAAAAGACTATGATGCTTATTATGGTAGTCCTTCGCCTCTTGTACCGGCTTTTGTTACTGCGAAGAAGCCGGTAATGATATCAGATTATTCTGTGTGATCTTATTATGTTTATTAATACAGAGAAAATGGATTTATTATTGTGATCAAACTTTAACAAATCCGTTATTTAGGAGAGAAAATGAATTTTGAACTTATGGCTTCGATGATGTGTGCCAATTACAGTAATCTTGGAAAAGAAGTAAAAGATTTGGAAGATGCCGGCATAGATTCTTTTCATATAGATATTATGGATGGTAGGTATGTGCAGAATTTTGCCATGTCTTTAAATGATATGAGGTGTATAAGAGGACTTACCAAGAAACCTTTGGATGTGCATCTTATGGTTGAGCATCCCTTAAATACTATTGATCTGTTTACCGGAAGTCTTAAAAAGGGAGATACTATTTATATCCATCCTGAAGCTGAGTATCATCCTTCGACTACCTTGCAAAAGATAATAGATGCAGGTATAACGCCGGGAATAGCTATAAACCCGGGAACCAGTGTTGAAGAAGTAAAAATGCTGCTTCGTATAGTGAAAAAGGTCCTTGTAATGTCGGTAAATCCGGGAAATGCGGCTCAGATGTTTCTGCCCTATGTGCGTGAGAAGTATGATGAATTGTTGGTTCTTAAGGAGCAGATGGGGGTAAAGATATATTGGGATGGTGCCTGCGGAGCGGATAAGATTAAGGAGTACGCGCCTTTGGGCGTAGACGGATTTGTGCTTGGAACAACCTTGCTTTTTGGTAAAGAGCTTTCCTACGCGGAGACTTTAAAGAACATTAGGGATATGAAGTTTTGATATGAATTATGCGATTTTTTTATCCGGTGGCAGTGGGACCAGGACCGGATCCGAAATTCCAAAACAGTATATTAAAGCAGGCGGCCATACTATGGCAATGCACGCCTTGATTCCACTTATGGAGAGTGATCATATAGATAAGATAATAGTGGTCGCTGAGGAGGAGTGGAGAGAGAGTATCATTAGCGAGGCGGCGGAGATGTATACCACCACACCCTTCTATGACAAAATATCAGGCTTTGCCGATCCCGGTGCAAACAGGCAGTTGTCAATCTTTAGCGGCCTGAAGAAGATAATGGCTATGGAAGAATCCTTAGCATCAGATAATATGGTCGGGGTTGCTTTAGACACCTCAACTGTTCTTATCCATGATGCAGCCAGACCTTTTCTTTCAGCAGAACTTTTGAATCACTGTTATGATGCTTTAAGTGGACATGACGGTGTGATGCCTGTCTTACCCGTAAAGGATACGCTTTATTACAGCGAGGATGGAAATAGCGTAGGTAGTTTGTTGGACCGCGGTAAGCTCTATGCAGGTCAGGCGCCGGAGCTTTTTGTGCTTGATAAGTATTACGAGGCTAATTTGAACCTTCTTCCGGAAAGGATCCTGGCCATCAACGGGTCCACAGAGCCGGCCATTTTGACCGGAATGGATATAGTTATGATTCCTGGGGATGAGAGCAATTTCAAGGTGACTACAGGAAAGGATCTTGAGAAATTTATAGAGCTTAAGGAGAGGGAGAATGACTGAGAAAATGTCTAACAGGGGCTGGCTCCTTGATAGTATAGGAGATATCTCTTTAAAAGACTTGCCTATGCCTAAACTTAAGGCCGGAGAAGTCCTTGTAAAGGTAAAAGCAGTCGGTATATGCGGTTCTGATATTCCAAGAGTATACAAGACCGGAGCCCATATTATGCCTATAGTTCCGGGACATGAGTTTTCGGGAATCGTAGATGGAGTTAGCGAAGGCGTTGATCCATCCTGGATAGGAAAAAGAGTCGCGGTATTCCCTAAGATAGCATGTGGAAAGTGTGATCAGTGTAAAAAGGGCAATCCCGGGAGCTGCAGAAATTATGATTATATAGGTTCCAGGCGGGATGGAGCTTTTGCCAGGTATGTGAGCGCACCGGCATCTAACCTGCTGGAAATCCCGGATTCTGTGAGCTTTGAGGAAGGGGCTATGTTCGAGCCTCTTGGCGTAGCTGCAAATGCGGTGAGGAGCGGTCTTCAAAACGCATCTTCGGGAAAGGACCTTACTTTTGCCGTATGCGGCCTGGGGACTATAGGCTTCATGGTTGCCTTGATTCTTAGATCACAGGGATATAGGAATGTTTTTCTTATTGGAAATAAGGATACGCAAAGGATGCGCGCTGTTGGGCTGGGATTTGATGAATCAAATTATATAGATGCAGGGGCAGGGGATGCCTTAAAGATACTGAAAGAAAAGACCTACGGAGGCATAGATATTTATTTCGAATGCGTAGGAAAGAACGAATGCATATCTATGGGTATAGAGTCAGTAGCTCCTGGAGGTAGAGTGGTCCTTGTCGGAAATCCATATTCGGATATGTATTTTCCTAAGGATACTTATTGGAAGATATTGAGGGATCAGATTACGATAAAAGGTATATGGAATGCATACTTTAAGCAGGGACACAGTATATATGAGGCTGTTGACGATTGGCATTTTATCCTGCGTAAGATAGTAGAAGGCAGTTTGAAACCTGCTAAGCTTATCTCGCATACCTTCAGTCTTGAACAAACAGAGAAAGGCTTGCTTATAATGAGGGACAAGACAGAAGACTATTGTAAGGTTATTATCGTTATGTAAGATGATTGCTGTTATGTAAGGCAGTTTTGTTATGTAAGGCTGCGAGTATTGCTGTTACTATTATACAAGTTAATGTGTTTTTATAAAAAACGGCGGGAAGATGTTACCATCTTACCCGCCATCTTTGACTTAAGTGTTCAATCGATTCGTCACTTAATTTATTTTCACAGAGCACTTCCTTTTTTAAAGGGTCATTTATTCTTTTTTTTT